>NZ_JAFEUF010000519.1 GCF_016901035.1 Streptomyces durocortorensis | reverse complement strand
CTAGGTGTATTGATCACGAGCGTTGTTAACGCTGGTCAGGCTTGATCATGACGAAGACCTCCGGTGTGGTGGAGGTGTCTACGCTGCACCGCACACGGAGGTCTTCGTGTCACACCGTAATGCCCGCTTGACCGTTCACGGCAGGCGGATCCTGGTCGCACGTGTCCTGGCGGGCCGTCCGGTCGCGCATGTGGCTGCCGAGATGGGCATATCGCGGCCCACGGCCCACAAATGGATCCGCCGCTGGAAAAGCGAAGGCGACGCAGGTCTTGTCGACCGGTCCAGCAGGCCCTGCAGCACCCCGCACCGGACACCGGCCGCCATGGAAGATCGCGTCTGCGATCTGCGGCGAACCCGAAAGCTCGGACCTGCGCGGATCGGCCCGATCCTTGGCCTGCCCGCATCCACCGTGCACCGGATCCTCACCCGCCACCGGCTCAACCGGCTGGCCTGGCTCGACCGCCCGACCGGCATCGTGATCCGCCGCTACGAACGCGAACACCCAGGCGAGCTGATCCACATCGACGTGAAGAAGCTCGGCCGGATCCCCGACGGCGGCGGCCACAGGACCCTGGGCCGCCAAGCCGGCCGCGCCACCCGCAGCAACGTCGGCTTCGACTACGTCCACTCCGCCGTCGACGACCACTCCCGCCTGGCCTACAGCGAGATCCACCCCGACGAGAAAGTCGCGACCTGCGCAGCCTTCCTGACCCGGGCCGCCGCGTTCTTCGCCGACCTGGGTATCACCCGGATCGAGCGCGTTCTCACGGACAACGCGTGGGCCTACCGCAAGGGCCTGGTCTGGAAGCAAGCCCTGGCCGACATCGGCGCGACCGGCAAACTCACCCGCCCTTACCGGCCCCAGACCAACGGCAAGGTCGAACGCTTCAACCGCACCCTCGCCGACGAATGGGCCTATCTCAGGCCCTACACATCCAACGACGAGCGGACAGCGGCACTGGCAGACTTCCTCCACACCTACAACCATCACCGCTGCCACACCGCACTCGGAGGCCAACCCCCGATCAGCCGCGTGAACAACCCTGCGGGTCAATACA
>NZ_JAFEUF010000518.1 GCF_016901035.1 Streptomyces durocortorensis | reverse complement strand
GTCCCCGCCCCCGCTCCCGCACCCGGGCCCCGAAGACGCCGCGGCCCGGGCGGAACGTGCCCGGCGTGCCGCGCGCATCGAGGCCTCCCTCACCGTGCCCGGCGCGCCCTTCGCCGTGGTCGTCGGCGAGCGGGGGACACCGGAGTACGCCGACGGGCCCCGTACGCTGCGGGAGTTCGTGGAGACCACCTGGGCCTACGGCGACGCGCCGTTCCTGATCGCGGGGGAACGGACCTACTCCTACGGGGAGTTCTTCGCCGCCGCCTCCGCCCTCGCCGTACGCCTGCGGGAGCGGTACGGGCTGCGCTCCGGCGAGCGGGCCGTGATCGCGATGCGGAACCATCCCGAGTGGCAGATCGCCTTCTGGGCCGCCCAGTTGGCCGGTCTCGTCGCCGTACCGCTCAACGCCTGGTGGACCGAGGGCGAGTTCGGCCATGCGCTCGACGACTGCGAGCCCGCCGTGCTCCTCGTGGACGGGGAGCGGATCGGGCGGGTGGCCGGCTGGGCCCGGCGGACCGGGACGCGCGTCGTCCTCTTCCACGACGAGGGGCAGGGGGCGGAGGGCCTGCGCGTCGAGCGGTACGAGGAGTTCCCCGCGCCCGACCCGCTGGCCGCGCCGCCCGACGTGGAGCCCCGGCCCGAGGACGACGCCACGATCCTCTACACCTCCGGCACCACCGGCCGCCCCAAGGGCGCGGTGGCCACCCACCTCGCCCAGGCCGCGGCCGCCCTCAACCCCCGCTACCACGCGGCGGCCTCCGCACTGGCGCGAGGCGTCATCCCGGGGCAGGGGCCCGCCCCCGTCTCCCTGATGACGTTCCCGTTCTTCCACGTCGCCGCGTTCACCGGCTTCTTCGGCGCGATGGCGGCCGGCGGCACCCTCGTCCTGATGCACAAGTGGGACGCGGACGAGGCGCTGGCCCTGATCCGTACGCACCGCGTCACGCACTTCGCCGGAGTCCCGACCACCGGCCTGCAACTGCTGGAGGCCGCGGAGCGTGCGGGGGACGGGCTGGAGAGCCTCACGCTGTTCAGCACCGGGGGAGCGCCCGCCCCGCCC
>NZ_JAFEUF010000051.1:6304-36051 GCF_016901035.1 Streptomyces durocortorensis | reverse complement strand
GGTCCAGATCTCCAGCAGCCGCTTCTCGCGGGCGGCGCGCGGCGGGGGGGGGGGGGGCCCCCCCCCCCCCCCCCCCGGGGGGGGGGGCCGGCCCCCGCGGTCCCCCTAGGCCGGGGGCGGGAGCGGCGGCGCGGCCCGGGGGGGCCCGGGGGGGGGGCGGGGGCCGCCGCGGGCCACCAGTTCCCGGGTGGCGCCGTGGGCGAGGGCGGCCCCGAAGCTGTGGCCGAAGACGACGAAGGGGTCGGTACCGACGGCGGCGAGGATGCGGTCGGCCGTGCTCTGCGCGGCCGCCTCGAAGGTGGGGTGGAAGGGGAGGCCGAACTCCTCCTCGCGGCCGGGGAGCTGGATCGGCACGGCGGTCAGGTCCGGGGTGGAGAGCGCCTTCCAGTGCCGGTAGACGCCGGCGCCCGCTCCCGCGTACGGCAGGCAGATCAGCCGGGTGCTCACGCCGCCTCCCGTGCCGGGCCCGGGGCTGTTCCAGGACGGCGGGTGTTCACGCCGCCTCCCGTGCCAGGCCCGTGCGGGGCCGTTCCAGGACGCGGGTGCGGTAGCGGATCGTGGTGCGGTACGCCTCGTCGCCCGCGAGGAGTGCGCGGTGCAGCCGGGCGATCTTGTGGTGCGGCACGCCGGGCCACAGGTGGTGGACCGTGTGGAAGCCGTCGCCGTGGGGGTGGAAGAGCAGCCGCTGGCGGAGGCCGATGTTGCTGACCGTGCCGCCGAAGACGGTGTCGGCCTCGCGGTAGAGGTGTTCGTTGGCCTCGCCGACGAAGCGCAGGGCGGGCAGGCCGACGAGATGGGTGGCGAGCCAGCCGAGTCCCGCGGCCACCGACCAGGCCGGGCCGCCCAGGAGGTGGGCGGGGAGCACGATCACGACGGCGCACCACAGGAAGGGCAGTGCGGTGGTGAGGGGCGCGGATCCCATGGAATCCAGCCAGCCGCGCTGGTAGGCGCCGAACCGCCGGATCATGCCGAGGGTGTAGGGCAGGACGCCGGAGCGGTCGAGGTTCTCCAGGTCGAGTTCCTCGTAGCGGGCGCGGTCGGGGTCCTCGGCCGTGCCGAAGCGTCCGTGGTGCAGCAGGTGGCTCGCCCGGTAGTCGTCGATCCGGGCCCCGGTGGGCACCCCCGCCAGCACGGTGGCCAGGACGTCGCCCGCCGTGCGGTGGCGCCGGCTCCAGTTGAAGTGCGACGCCTCGTGGACGAGGCATTCCAGCGCGCGCAGCTGGCGCGCCGCGAGGAGGACGGCGACGGGGAGCGCGATGGCGAGGGCCCACCAGCCGGCGGCGCGGACGGCCGGGGAGGTGGCCGCGAGCAGCAGGGCCACGACGCTCAGATGGTCCACGACGGCGGTTCCGGTGGTCCGCCACAGCCGGGTCGTGTGGGCCTCGGCGATCGCGTCGCGCAGCTGGGAGGGGTTGCGGTAGCCCCTCTTGTAGGCGGCCTCGGGGAGGCCGAGATGAGCGCCCGGTGGTGACGAAAGCATGGAAATCCCCCTGGATGCGGTGTAAAAGGGCGGCGGAGGCGCTGGGCTCTCCGCCGCCCGTGGTGCTGGTGAGAGGCGCGCCCTAGCGGCGCGCGGTGCGGCTGCGGCGGACGATGCGCGGACCGTCGTCCTCGGCGGCGGCAGCGGCGGCCTCCGGTGTGGAGGCCGTGTCGACGACGGCGGCGAGCCCGGCGACCGTCGGCGCCTGGAAGAACTCCTGCACGGTCAGCGGTACGCCGAAGCGGGCGCGGATCCTGGTGAGGGCCTGGATCGCCAGGAGCGAATGCCCGCCCAGGGCGAAGAAGCTCTCCTGGCGGCCGACCCGGTCCAGCCCGAGGAGCGCCGCCCAGATCTCCGCGACCCCGCGTTCGGTGTCCGTGGCGGGGGCCGCGTACGCGAGGCGGGTCGGGCGTACCCCGAGGGCGAGCAGGGCCCTCTTGTCCACCTTGCCGTTCGTGGTGAGCGGCAGCGCGTCGAGCACGCGGTACGCGGACGGCACCATGTAGTCCGGCAGGGCCGCCTCGGCGCAGCCGCGCAGCTGCGCCTCGTCGGGTGCGGGCACTCCGGCCTCCGGGACCACGAAGGCGATCAACTGCCGCCCCACGGACGGGATTTCGACGGGCAGGACGCGGGCCTGGTCGACCGCCGGGTGCGCGGAGAGCGCCGCCTCGATGTCGCCCAGCTCGATCCGGAACCCGCGGATCTTCACCTGGTCGTCGGTCCTGCCGTGGAACTCCAGCATCGCGTCCCGCCGCCAGCGCGCCAGGTCGCCCGTGCGGTACATCCGCGAGCCGGGCGGGCCGAACGGGTCGGCCACGAACCGTTCGGCTGTCAGCCCCGGGCGGCCCAGATAGCCCCGGGCCAACTGGGCCCCGGCCAGATACAGTTCGCCGGTCACGCCCGGAGGCACCGGCTGGAGCCGGGCGTCGAGCACGTACACCTGGACGTTCTCGATCGGCCGGCCGATCGGCGTACGGTCGTGGACGTCGACGCAGTCCATCACGGTGACCGCGACGGTGCTCTCGGCCGGGCCGTAGCCGTTGAAGAACGTGCGTCCCCCGGCGGTCCACAGCGGGACGAGGGAGCCGGCGTACGCCTCCCCGCCGACCGACACCAGACGCAGTCCGGGCAGCCGCTCCGGATCGAGCAGCGGCAGCATCGCCGGCGGGAACTCCGCCACGGTGACGCCCGTGGAGCGCATCAGCTCGGTCAGCACCTCGGGGTCGCGGCGCTCCTCGTCGGAGGCCACCACCAGGGCGGCGCCCGAGAGCAGCGAGCAGTAGACGTCCTGGGCGTGCACGTCGAAGGTGGGCGCCGCGAAGTGCAGGAGCGTGTCGGCGTCGGTCACCTCGTACCGGCGGGTGAGCGCGTGGAAGAAGCTCACCACCGCGTGGTGCTCGACCAGGACGCCCTTGGGCAGCCCGGTGGATCCCGAGGTGTGCACCACGTACGCCGCGTGGCGCCAGGTCAGCGGGCGCACCCGGTCCGCGTCGGCCGGATTCGACTCCTTGCCCGGGGAGTTCACCAGGGCGGCCACGGACTCGACGGTGAACACGGCGACCGGCGCGGCGTTCTCCAGCGTGGTGAAGGTCCGGACGGCGGGCGCGGCGGGCCGGAGCGGCATGTACGCGGCGCCGGACTTCAGCACGCCGAGCATGGCGGTCACCATGTCCGCCGAGCGCGGCAGCACCAGCGCGACCAGGTCCTCGGGGCCCGCGCCTGCCGCGATCAGGTGGTGTGCCACCCGGTTCGCGCGGGCGTTGAGCTCCCCGTAGGAGATCGTCCGGCCGGCCCAGACCAGGGCGGGTGCCTCGGGGGCGCGGGCCACCCGCTCCTCGAACAGCTCGACGAGGGTGGCCGGGGCGACCGGGCAGGTCCGGGAGTTCCGCGTGACGACGAGGTCGGCGCGCTCCTCGGGGGCCAGCAGGTCGACGGCGGCCAGGCGGCGGCCGGGGTCGTCGGCGAAGGCCGCCAGGATCCGGACGAGCCGGTCGCCGAAGTCCCGCGCGCTCGCCTCCTCGAAGAGGTCCACGCTGTACTCGACGTACGCGTCCAGACCGTCGGGTTCGCCGTCCGGGGTGTGGCTCTCGGTGAGGTCGACGTGCAGGTCGAACACGGCCGAGTCGAGGTCGAGCGGGACCGGTTCGGCCCGTACGCCCGGCAGGTCGAGCAGGTCCTCGGTGTCGTTGTGCAGGGTGAGCATCACCTGGAACAGCGGGTGGCGGGTCAGGGAGCGGACCGGGTTGAGCGCCTCGACCAGCCGCTCGAAGGGGATGTCCTGGTTCTCGTACGCGGCGAGGTCGGTGTCCCGTACCCGGCCCAGCAGATCCCGCAGCGTGGGGTCGCCGGAGGTGTCCGTGCGCAGCGCCAGCGTGTTCACGAAGAAGCCGACCAGCTCGTCGAGCGCCTCGTCGGTGCGGCCCGCGATCGGGCTGCCGATCACGATGTCAGTGCCGCCGCCTAGCCGGCCCAGCAGGGCGGCCAGACCGGTCTGGAGCACCATGAAGAGACTGGTCTCGGTCTCCTCCACGCGTTCCAGGAGCCGCCGGTGCAGCGGTGCGGGGATCCGGAACGGCACCGTCCCGCCCTGGTTGCTCGCCACCGCCGGACGCGGCCGGTCCACGGGCAGCACGGTCTCCTCCGGTGCGCCGTCGAGCGCCGTGCGCCAGAAGGCGAGCTGGCGGGCGGCCGTGCTGTGCGGGTCGTCCTCGCTGCCGAGGAGGTCCTGCTGCCAGAGGGTGTAGTCGGGGTACTGCACGGGAAGCGGCGGGAGTTCGGGCGCCGCTCCCCGCGTCCGTGCGCGGTAGGCGGCGGCCAGGTCGCGCCACAGCGGGCCCATGGACCAGCCGTCGCCGGCGATGTGGTGGATCACCAGCAGGAAGACGTGGGTGTCCGGGCCGGTGAGGAAGAGGTGGGCGCGGACCGGTGGGTCGACCGTGACGTCGAAGCCCTCGCCTGCGGCCCGGGAGGCGGCGGCCGCCACCTCCTGCCCGGTGGTCTCCGTGACGACGAGCCGCGGGCGTGCCTCCGTCGCGTCCAGGAGGTGCTGGCGGGGGCCGTCGGCCGAGTCGGGGAAGACCGTGCGCAGCGTCTCGTGGCGGGCGACGAGGTCGCCGAGGGCCGCCTCCAGGGCCGCGTGGTCGAGGGGGCCGGTGAGCCGCAGCGCGGAGGGCATGTTGTACGCGGCCCGCTGGTCCTCGAACCGGTTGAGGAACCACAGGCGTTGCTGGGCGGACGACAGCGGTACGACGGCCGGGCGCGCCGCGCGGACCAGCGGCCTGCGCGCGCCGGCGGCCGCTTCGAGGGCCCGGGCGAGGGCCGCGACCGTGGGCGTCTCGAAGACGGTCCGGATGGGGAGTTCGACGCCGAGCTCCGAGCGGATCCGGCTGATCAGCCGGGTGGCGAGCAGCGAATGGCCGCCGCCGGAGAAGAAGTTGGCGTCGACGTCGTGCCAGGAGCGGCCGAGCACCTCGCCGAAGAGGGCGCACAGCTCCTCCTCGCGGCGGTTCCCGGGCGCCTTCCCCGCCGCCTCCGGGGTGAACGCGGGGGCGGGCAGGGCGCGGCGGTCCAGCTTGCCGTTGGGCGAGAGCGGGAAGGCGTCCAGGACGACGAAGGCGCTCGGCACCATCGCGGAGAGCAGGAACTCCTCGGCGTGGCGGCGCAGTTCGGCGGTGTCCGGGGTGCTTGCCGCGTCCGGTACGACGTAGGCGGCGAGATACTTCCCCTCGGGACGGTCGTCCCGGGCGAGCACCGCGACCTGGGCCACCGAGGGGTGCTTGGCCAGCACCGACTCGATCTCGCCCGGCTCCACGCGGATACCGCGGATCTTGACCTGGTGGTCGGCCCGGCCCTGGAACTCCAGGGTTCCGTCGGACAGCCGCCTGGCCAGGTCCCCCGACCGGTACATCCGGGAGCCGGCCGGACCGTGCGGGTCGGCGACGAAGCGTTCGGCGGTGAGGCCGGGGCGGTCCGCGTAGCCGCGGGCGACTCCCTCGCCGCCGATGTACAGCTCGCCCACGACCCCCGCGGGCACCGGCCGCAGCCGCCCGTCGAGGACGTAGACCCGGGTGTTGGCGACGGGCCGGCCGATCGGGGCCGCGACGGGCCAGCGGGCGGGGTCGGCGGGCAGGGAGTGGACCGTCGCCCCGTGCGCCTCGGCGGGGCCGTACAGGTTGTGCAGCCGACGGCCGTTCCCGGTGTGGTGGGCGCGGGCCCGGTCGTCGAGGGTGAGCGCCTCACCGGCCTGCTGGACGTCGGTCAGCGAGGACAGCGCGAGCCCGAGCTCCTCGGCGGCCTCGTACACCGCGTCGATGACCGGGGCCGGTGCGTACAGCTCGTTGACCTGGTGGCGGTCCAGCCAGCGGGCGAGCTGTTCGGCGCTGCGCCGGGTGTCCTCGGTGGGCACCACGAGCGTCTTGCCGGAGATCAGCGTGGAGAGGATCTCCTGTACGGAGACGTCGAAGCCGACCGCGGTGAACTGGGCCGTCCGGGCGCCGGTCATGCCCGCCATCGTGTCCCGCTGCCACAGGATCAGGTTGCGGGGACCTGCGGCCGGCATCAGGACGCCCTTGGGGCGGCCCGTGGAGCCGGAGGTGTAGATGACGTACGCCGTGTTCAGGGCGGTGAGCGGCGCGGTGCGCTCCGCGTCCGTGGGGTTCGTCGCCGGGCGGGCGGCCGTCCCGGCGATCAGCGCGGGGTCGTCCAGCAGCAGCCGCTCGGCGCCCTCCGGCACCAGGTCCGCGGTCCGGGAGTGGGC
Source organism: Streptomyces durocortorensis (assembly GCF_016901035.1). Lineage (GTDB taxonomy): Bacteria > Actinomycetota > Actinomycetes > Streptomycetales > Streptomycetaceae > Streptomyces > Streptomyces durocortorensis. The sequence continues at coordinate 29,815 of NZ_JAFEUF010000051.1, read as the reverse complement.
GATCGTCAGCGCCGGGGCGGCGTCGCCGAGGAGGTAGGCGACGCGGTCGCGGGGGTAGTCCGGGTCCACCGGGACGTACGCAGCACCGCTCTTGAACACGGCGAGCAGCGCCACGATCATGTCGAGCGAGCGGGGCACGAGCAGGGCGACGGACCGCTCCGGGCCCGCTCCCCGGGCGATCAGGGTGTGGGCGAGCCGGTTGGCCCGCTCGTTCAGCTCGGCGTAGCTGAGGGTCTCCCCCTCGAACATCACGGCGGTCGCGCCGGGCGTCCGGGCGACCTGCTCCTCGACCAGGGCCGGCAGGGTCGCCCCGGTGACGGGTGCGGTGGTGGCGTTCCGTCCGGTGATCTCCCGCGCGTGCTCCTCGGGCGTGAGGAGGCCGATCTCGTCGACGCGGGCGTCGGGCGTCGTCAACAGGGCCCGGAGGGCGGCGAGGTAGTGGTCCGTCATCCGCCGTACGCGGTCCTCGTCGTAGAGGTCCTTGCTGTAGACGAAGCGGCAGGCGGTGCCCTCGGGCCCGGCCTCGAAGTGGACTTCGAGGTCGAAGCGGGTGACGCGGTCCTCGATCTCCAGGAAGCGCACGTCCAGCCCGGGTACGCGGGTCTCCTCGCGCAGGTCCAGGTAGTTGCACATGACCTGGAAGACCGGGTTGAGGCCCGGGTCGCGGTCGGGGGCCAGCTCCTCCACCACCCGGCCGAAGGGCGCTTCCTGGTTGGCCTGGGCGGACAGCAGGCTCTCGTGCGTACGCCGCCGGAGCTCGGCGAGCGTCGCCCCGCCGGGCACCCGGGAGCGCAGCGCCACCGTGTTCACGAAGAACCCGACGATGCCCTCGAACTCCTTGCGGGTCCGGTTGGCGACGGGCGCGCCGACGATGACGTCCTCCTCGCCCGTGTAGCGGTGCAGCAGGACGGTGAACGCGGTGAGCAGGACGCTGAACGGGCTGATCCCCTCACGTCGGCACAGCGCCCGCAGCTCCCGCTCCAGGTCGTCCGGGAGCGCGGCCAGGAGGGTGCCGCCGTCGAAGGAGGGCCGGGCCGGGCGGGGCCGGTCGGCGGGTATCCGCAGAACGGGCAGCTCGCCGGCCAGTTCGGTCTTCCAGTGGTCGACCTGGCGGCGCAGGTCGCCGCCGACGAGCGACTCCTGCTCCCAGCCGGCGTAGTCCGCGTAACCGAGCGGGAGGGCGGGCGGGGTGGCGGGTGTGCCGGAGACGCGGCCCTCGTAGAACTGCCAGAGCTCCCGGGAGAAGACGCTCTCCGACCAGCCGTCGGTGACGATGTGGTGGAAGTTGAGGAAGAGGTGGTGGCGGTCCGCGCCGGGCCCGGACCGGAACACGGCGGCCCGCAGCAGCGGCCCCTCGGTCAGGTCGAACGGTATCTGCGCCGCGTCGGCCATCCGGCGCAGGACCTCCGCCTCGACCGCGTCCGGCGTGGCGCCCGGGACGTCGGTGCAGGGGATGTCGAGCGTGAGGGCGGGGGCGATCCGGAGCACCGGTTCGTCCGCCTCGCGGCCCAGGACGGACCGCAGCATCTCGTGCCGGCCGACCAGGTCCTGGAGTGCGCCGCGCAGGGCGTCCAGGTCGAGCGGCCCGTCGACGCGCAGGGCGAAGGGGACGTTGTAGGCGGCGTTGCTCCCGTGCAGCTGGTCCAGGAACCACAGTTGGCGCTGGGCGCTGGAGGCGGGCAGCGGGCCGTCCCGGTCCACCGGGCTGATCGTGCCGTCCGCGAAGACGTCCCGGTCCGTGCTGAGGAGCATGTCCAGCAGTTCGGCCTGGAGGTTCTCGGTGCTTTCGGGCACCGTCATGCCGGTGCCGTGCGCGGCCGTGCCGGTGTCCTGTGGCGCTGTGCCGGTGCCGTGTGCGGCCGTGCCGGTGTTGTGCGGTGTCATGTCAGTGCTCCCGTCCGTCGGCGAGCACCCGGCGCACGATGGACAGCGCCCGGTCGATGTCGGCCTCGGTGACCCCGTTGTGGGTGACGGCGCGCAGCCGGCCGTGGCCGAGTTCGGCCAGCGCGAGACCGTGCTGCCCGGCCGCCTCGACGAAGGTCTGCCAGGTGAAGCGGGGGTCGCTCACCCGGAACATGACGATGTTGGTCTGCACGGCGCCCGGGTCCACGTCGATGCCGTCGATCCCGGCGAGCCCCTCGGCCAGCCGCAGCGCGTTCGCGTGGTCGTCCTGGAGCCGGTGCAGGTCGTCCAGGGCCACCAGCCCGGCCGCCGCGATGAGGCCCGCCTGCCGCATGCCGCCGCCGAGCATCTTGCGGGCCCGCCGCGCCTCCGTGATGAACTCGGCGGTGCCCACGACCATCGAGCCGATCGGGGCCCCGAGCCCCTTCGAGAGGCAGAACTGCACGGAGTCCGCGTACTGCGCGATCTCGCTCACCGGCAGCCTCAGCGCGGTGGCCGCGTTGAAGACCCGCGCCCCGTCGAGGTGCACCGCTACCTCGTGCTCGTGCGCGAACTCCCACACCTCCTTGAGATAGGTCTGCGGCAGCACCACGCCACCGCACCGGTTCTGGGTGTTCTCCAGGCAGATCAGCGAGGGCAGCGCGAACTGCTCGTCGTCCGGGTCGTCGGGGAAGCCCCGCCGCAGGTCGGACAGGAGCAGCCGGCCGTCGTCCTGGTTGGGGACCGGCTCGTACATGACGCCGGCGCAGACCGTGGCTCCGGCCGCCTCGTAGATGTAGATGTCGCTCTCCGCACCGACCAGCATCTTCGAGCCGCGCGGGGCGTGCGTCATGATCGAGACGAGGTTGGCCATGGTGCCGCTGGGCAGCAGCAGACCCGCCTGCTTGCCGAGCAGTTCGGCGGCGCGCTCCTCCAGTTCGAGGACGGTCGGGTCCTCGCCGTAGACGTCGTCGCCGAGGCGGGCCTCGTTCATCGCCCGCATCATGGCGGGGGTGGGCAGGGTGAAGGTGTCGCTGCGCAGTTCAATCATGGTCGGTGCTCTCTTCGCTGCTGGTCTGTGGGTGGTGTCGGAGCGCCGGGGGCTCAGGTCTCGGGGCTCAGCCGGACGTCGACGGTGCGCAGGGCCGCGTCCAGGGCGTCCGCCACCTCGGCGGAGCCGGCTCCGGCGGCGACGATGTGGCCGAGCCGGTCGTAGGCGTTCTGCGCCGGGCGTACGGCCGCGCCTTCCCGGGCGGTCACGGTGACGCGCTCGACGCCGTCCAGGGCCCGGGCCTCGTCGGCGCCGGCCACGGTCTCCAGGGTTCCGGGGCGGTCGGCCAGCAGGAACTGGATGCCCGCGTGGCCGCTCCGGCCGGCGGCGAGGTCGACGGGGAGGGCGGCGGCGGCCCGGATCTGCTGCTCCAGCAGGTCGCTGCCGGTGGCCAGCCGGATCAGCTCGGGGATCATGCCCCCGGCCAGCCGCGGGTTGATCTCGATGACCGCCGGTCCGTGCTCGGTGAGCTTGACCTCGGTGTGCGTGGGGCCGGTGCGGATGCCGACGGCCTTCAGCGCCCGCCGTACGGTCTCGGCCAGCTCCTCCCGTACGGCTTCGGGCAGTTCGGCGGGGAACAGGTGCCGGCACTCGACGAAGTGGGGAAGGCCGGTGAGGTGTTTGGCGGTGACGCCGACGCAGACGGCCTCGCCGTCCTCGCTGAACATCTCCACGCTGTACTCGGGGGCGTCGAGGTATTCCTCGACCAGCACGGTGCGCGCGGTGGGCAGCCCGCGGACGTTGGTGTGCACGGCGAGCACCCGGGCCGCGTGGGCGACGGCCTCCTCGACCGTGGTGCACAGGAGCACGTCGTTGGAGCCGGAGTCGTCGGCGGGCTTGACCACGCACGGCAGCCCCACCTCAGCCACCGCCCCGGCGGTCCGCGCCTCGTCCGTCACCACGGCGAAGCGGGGCTGGCCGACGCCCGCCGTCGCCAGGGCCTGCCGCAGCCGAGCCTTGTTGCGGCAGGCGACCGTGGCGTCCTCGGGGTTGCCGGGCAGGCCCAGCCAGTCGGCGAGCGCGGCGACCGTGGGCACGTAGAAGTCGCTGGTCGTGGTGATTCCGGCGATCTCCTCGCGGCGGAAGTGCTGCTGGATCAGCCCCCGCAGGGCGGGGAGGTCGTTGGTGTCGCAGACCAGCACCTCGCACCCGGTCCCGTCCAGCCCGGCGTAGCGCTCCGGCTTCGCGGTGAGCAGGACGGCGGTGAGACCGAGACCGGCGGCGGTGCGCAGCGCCTGGACTCCGGTGCCGCTGGTGTTGGCCTCGACGAAGAGGAGGTGGCGGCGGCGTTCGGGGCGGCCGCTCAGCTCGGCGCGGGACCAGGCGTACACCTCGGTGCCGTAGTCGACGGTGACGGGGGCCTCGGACAGCGGCAGGTCCGCCAGCCGGTGCTCCTGCCAGTAGGCTTCGCTGTAGACGGTGGTGGTGTACCGGTCGCCCCGGTCGGGGAAGATGCCCGCGATCCGGGTGCCGGGCGCGGCCCGCAGCGCGGTGTCGCACAGCAGCCGGTAGACGGAGCCGGAGGTGTTGCCCGCGAAGATCTGCTGCTCGCGGGCGAGCGCGCGGGTGGCGGTGAACGCCTCGTGGTCGTTGAGCCAGTGGACCTCGTCGATCTGGGTCCGGTCGAGGTTGTTGGGGTGCAGGCTGTTGCCGAGCCCGCTCTGCTTGCGGCCCGGGACGTCGGGCTGGTCGAAGAGGGTGCTGCCGACCGAGTCGACGCCGATGACCCGGAGTCCGGGCAGGTGCCGGCGCAGGGCGCGGGCGGTGCCGCAGAGGGAGCCGCCGCTGCCGACCGCGCCGACCAGGATGTCGATGGGGCCGAGGTCCGCCAGGATCTCGGCGGCGAGCGCCCGGTAGGCCCCAGGGTTGTCGGGGTTGCTGTACTGCTGCGGCCAGAAGGCGTCGGGCATCTCGCGCATGAGTTCCGCGAGCCGGGCGAGCCGGGCGCCCTGCCAGCCGCCGTCGGTCATGGCCGGCACGACGTGCACATCGCAGCCGAGCGCCAGCAGCTTCGCCATGGTCGTCGGGTCGGTCCGCGGGTCGGTGACGATGTGCACGGGGTGGCCGAGCGAGCGGCCGACCAGGGCCACGCCGAGCGCCATGGTGCCCGAGGAGCTCTCCACGACGGGGGCGCCCGGCCGGAGCACGCCCAGCCGGCGGGCCTCGGCCACGATGTTCCTGGCCACCCGGTCCTTCATGCCGAAGGCGTTCGCGAGCTCCAGCTTGGCGTACACCTCGGTGCCCGCGGAGGCCGGCAGGTCGAGGCGGACCAGCGGTGTGTGGCCGATGGCTTCGTTCATCGAGTCGAAGATCATGTTCATGCCCCCCAGGCACGGTCGGTGTGCGAAGAACGAGCGGGTGCGGGCACGGCCCGGCGGGCGCCGGAGTGCCAGGCGTCGCCCGTGCCGAGCGAGCGGTGTACGGAGGTGGCGCCGGGCAGTTCGGCGCAGGCCGCGCGGGCGGCGGCCACCTTCGTCTCCAGGGCCGGGTCGTCGGCGGCGTAGAGGATGCCGAGCACGGTGCCGCTGTGCGCGCAGACCACCCCGAGCCCGCCCGTCGTGGCGCTGATCCGCTCCAGCTCGGGCAGCCGGCGGCGGGGCCGCAGCCGGGCGTTGAGCTGGGCGCTGCGGGTGGCGCCCAGCCCCCCGGTGGTCAGGTCGCCCGCCCGGACGGCGTCGCACAGCCGGTCCAGCAGCTGCGCGTACTCCCGCTTCTCGGCCTCCCCGGCCGGTTTCGCCGCCCGGTTGTGCACGATCGTGTCGACCTGGCCGCCCTCGTCGTGCGCGACGATCACCAGGGGCGGCAGGGCGCCGAGGGCCTCGCGGAGTTCGGCCTCCCGGTGGTAGTAGGCGACGATCTCGTCGTACATGACGCCGTCGGTCGGTTCGATCTCCCGCAGGAACGACTCGATCGTCGGGGCGTCGAACGCGGTGCCGAGCGCCGCCGCCACGGCACGCGCCGTGGCCACCAGGTCCGCCGACGAGCTGGCCATGCCCTTGCCCTCGGGCAGGTCGCTGTCCAGCTCCAGGACGCCGCCGCCCCCGTGGCCCGCCGCCGCGAGGGCGAGCCGGGCGATCCGCAGGGCCTTGCGCTTGTGCGGCGGCCAGACGACCAGTCCGCTGCTGTCGGGGAAGTGCTGGAAGGAGGCCGTGCTCCACGCGGCGACCGGGAAGGTCACCATGAAGTGCCGGTCGCTGCCCGGCAGCACCCCCTGCAGCAGTTCACCGAAGGTCCCGAAGGCCCGGCCGGTTCCCCGGGCCGCCCCGTCCGTCGTTCCCCGGGCCGCCCCGTCCGTCTCAGACAGCACCGTGCGCGGTGTCGCTTCCATCTGCACTCTCCCCCGTTCCCCGGGCGTCGACCGCCCTGTCCTGCCATTCCTTGACGAGCCGCTCGCGCTCCGCGCCCTGGGCGCGCAGCGCGTCGGCCACCGCCTCCGGGTGCGTGGACCCGGAGGACTTCATACGGAGCAGCGCCCGCTCCACGTCGAAGGCGTCGCCCAGCGTCCCGGCCGGGTCGCGCAGGACCAGGCCCTGGGTGGCGGCGGCCTCGCGCAGCAGCTCCGGGTCGGTGTCGGCCGGGGCGAGCCCGGCCTCCGACGCCGCCACGACGTACCGGCCGGCGATCACCTGGGCGCGGCGCCAGGGGATGTCCTCGGTGAGCGTGAGGGAGTTGGCGAGCGAGAAGCCGCCGAGGAACTCCCGGGCACACACCCGGGCCATCCGGTCGGTGTCGAAGTCGAGATGGCGCAGGACTTCGGTGAACAGCCGCAGGGTGCTGCGCAGCGTCTCGAACGACTGGTTGACGTACGCCCCGGCCTCCTTGGACACCTCGACGGTGTTGGAGTACGGCGTGTTCCGCTGACCGAGGCTCGCGTCCAGGTGGAAGGAGGACAGATGGGCACTGCGGCCGCGGATGCGCTCCAGGACCGGGAAGTTCTTCTTCTGCGGCATCGCGGAGGAGATCCCGCACAGCTCGTCGGGCAGGTCGATGAAGCCGTACTCGCTGCTGCCCCAGGCGAGCAGATCCGTGGCGAAGCGGCTCAGCGTCACCCCGAACACCCCGAACTCCGCGGTGATTTCGAGCGCCCAGGCGCGGGAGGCGACGGAGGTCAGCGCGTTCGGCTGGACCCGTCCGAAGCCGAGCAGCCCGGCCAGCCGGTCGCGGTCCCAGGCCAGCTCCTGCCCCGACATGGCACCCGCGCCGAGCGGGCACGCGTCGAGGGATTCGTAGGTGGCGAGGAGCCGGCGAAGGGTGTGCTGGACGTGCTCGGAGAGCGCGGCCAGATGGAAGCCGGGCGTGATGATCTGGGCGGCCTGGTGGTGGGTGTAGCCGGGCATCGGCCGGTCGGCGGTGCGGGCGGCCAGCGCCCGCGCGGCGGCCTCGAACTCCAGCAGGTGCTCCGCCGCCTCGACCAGCCTGGCCCGCCCGAACATCAGCTGGGCGCAGGCCTGGAGGTCGTTGCGGCTGCGGTCGACGTGCCAGGCGGGGACGGGGGCGGAGAGCCCGGCCTCCACGTGGCGTTCGAGGGCGAACGCGATGTCGGACATGGTCGACTGCTGGTTGGCCGCCAGGACGTCCTTCGTCGCGCCGGCCAGCAGGCCGTCGAGCTCGGCCGCCTGCTCGGGGGTGACGAGCTCCATGCGGGCGTACTCGGCGACGAGCGCCCGCTCGATCCGCACGTAGAACGGCAGGAGGTGCTCGGACTCGTAGCGGAACTGCGGATCGAGGATCTCCTCGCGCAGCAGGGTGCTGGGGCCGCTCGCGATGCGGCCGGTGAGCGCGGTGTCGTGCGACGTGTTCACAGGGGTGCCCCTCAGACCGTTTCGGGATGGTGCTCGGGGATGACCCGCACCGAGCGGACGTCGGACAGGACCAGGACCACCGCGGAGAGCAGGACGCCGACCGCGCCGAGCAGCAGCGTCTGCTGGGTGCCGATCCAGCCGCCGAGGAGTCCGCCGGCGAGGGCGCCGACCGGCGTGATGCCCATGACGATCATGCGGATCGAGGCGTTCATCCGGCCCAGCAGCCGGTCGGGCGTGAGCGCCGTGCGCAGGCTGCGCTGGTTGACGTTGTAGACGATCACCATGGCGGCGTCGATGAAGTACATGACGACGATCAGCAGTGCGGCGACGACCTTGGGGAGCAGGGTGGCCACCGGGATCAGCAGGGCGGTGATCCCCGCGAGCCCCAGCGAGAACACCATGGCCCGGCCGACGCCCAGCCACGCGCTCGCCCGCTCCGCGATGAGCGCGCCGACCAGGGCGCCCGCGCCCGATGAGGCGAAGACCAGCCCGATGTAGAACGGTTCGAGCCCCAGCGTCCGGGTGATGAAGATCAGGAACACCGGCTCGATGACCAGGGTGAACAGGTTGAACAGCAGGGTGGCGGTGACCAGGGTGCGGATCACCTTGTTCCGCAGGATCGGTTCCGCGCCCTCGACGATGTCCCGCCAGATGCTCTGCGGCGCGGGTGCGTCCGCGGCCTCGGACGGGGCCGGCTTCTCCTCCCGGTGGGCGATGAGCCCGGTGAAGACCGCCGAGAGGAGGTACGTCACCGCGTTGATGATCACCGCGAACGGGGCGGAGATGACCTGGAGCAGGGCGCCGCCGGCGGCGTTGCCGCCGATGTCCGAAGCGGAGCTGCTCAGTTCGAGCTTGCTGTTGCCGTCGACCAGGTGCCTGCGGTCGATGAGCAGCGGCAGATAGGAGGAGCTGCCGATGTCGGACACCACGGTGCAGGCGCCGATGAGCAGCGACACGATGAGCAGCAGCGGGAAGGTGAGGAAGTCACCCGCCCAGGCCACCGGGATGATCAGCAGCAGCACCGCGCGCAGCACGTCGGTCAGGATGAGGATGGGCCGCTTGGGACTGCGGTCCAGCCAGACGCCGACGAACAGGCTGATGAAGAGGTACGGCAGGGTCTCCGACGCGACCAGGACCCCCATCTCGAACGGGGTCGCCGAGAGGGATACGGCCGCGATCAGCGGGACCGCCACGGCGGTGACCTTGGAGCCGAACAGCGAGGCGGTCAGGCCGAGCCACAGGTTCCGGAAGTCCGCGTGCCGCCACAGACTCGTCTTCTTCTCCGTGACCTTCGTCTCCGTCACCGGTTCAGCCCTTCGCCCATGATCTTCTCCATGTCTTTCGCTGTCTCCCGGATGTGCGCGCCGCGCACGATCCCGTAGTGGTCGGTGTCGAGGTCACGCACGACGAGGGGTCCTCGGGCGGCTTGCGCCCAGGCCCGCGCGGAGCCGAGCCGCGCCCCGTCCGTGCTCTGGTAGAAGTGCACGGCTCCCCGGTGGGCGGGGGGCCGGTAGGCCGCGGCGGCGAGCGTGTTCGCCCGGAACACCGCGTAGTGGCGGGCGAGTTCGCCGGCGGTGAGCCCGGCGCCCGCGCCCTGCCGGGACAGCTCGTCCCGGACGGCGCGCAGCCCGGCCTCCTCGTCGCCGGCCCCCTGTGCGGCGGCCAGGGACGCGGCGAGCTGCTCCGGCAGGGAGAGCCCGGCGGACCGCAGGAGGTCCTCGGCGAAGTCGGCGAGGAGGGTGTCGGGGGCGCCGCCGGTCCCGGGGAACCCGGTGTCCAGCAGGGCCAGCAGCTCGACGGCCTCGCCCTGTTGGGCAAGCGTGTGGGCCACCTCGTGTGCCACCAGACCGCCGAAGGACCAGCCGACGAGCCGGTACGGTCCGGCCTGCTGGACCTCCCGGACGGCCCGCAGGCCGAGGTCGGCCAACTCCCGCACGGTCGCCGGCGGAGGCGTTCCGGGGGTCAGTCCGGGGGCGGGAAGGCCGTGGACCGGCCGGCCCGTCCCGAGTACGGCGGCGGCCTCCCGGTAGCACAGGACGCCCCCGCCGACCGGGTGGACGAGGAAGAGCGGAGACTGCCCGCCGCCGTCCGCGAGGGGCACGGCAGCGCCGGGGCGCCCGTCCGCACCGCGCCCGTCGCACAGCAGGGCGGCCTGCCGGGCGACCGTCGGGTGCGCCAGGACGGCCGAGACGCCGAGCCCGGTGCCGTACGCCGCGTTGATCCGGGAGATCAGGCGCAGGGCCAGCCGGAAGAGTTCGCCCGCCTGGAAGAAGTCGTCGTGGATCCCGAGCCCGTCCCGCCCGAGCAGCTGGGTCCAGATCTCCAGCAGCCGCTTCTCGCGGGCGTCGCGCGGCGGGGCGGCGGTCCGCTCCCGCGGCAGCGGACCGGCCGGGTCGGGCAGCCGCTTGCGGTCCAGCTTGCCGCTGTGCGTCAGCGGCATCGCGGCCAGCGGGGACCAGGCGGTGGGCACCATGTACGCGGGCAGGGCGGCCGCCAGGTGGGCGGCGAGCGCGGCCGGTTCGGGGGCGGTGCCCGGGGCCGGCACGTAGTAGGCGGCGAGCCGCTCCTCGCGCAGCAGCACCGCGCACTCGGCCACCGACGCGTGGGCCGAGAGCACGGCCTCGATCTCGCCGAGTTCGATGCGGAAGCCGCGGAGCTTGATCTGCGCGTCGGTCCGGCCGCGGTACTCCAGCGCGCCGCCGGGCAGCCGCCGGACCAGGTCGCCGGTGCGGTAGAGCCGCCCGGTCACCCCGTGGGCGTCGGTGTGCCGGACGAAGCTCGCCCCGGTCAGATCGGGCCGCCGGTGGTAGCCCTCGGCGAGTTGGACGCCGCCGAGGTACAGCTCGCCGGTCACGCCCTGCGGGACGGGCAGCCCGTGCCGGTCCAGGACGTGCAGTTCGGTGTTGGCGACCGGCCGGCCGATGGGCACGATGCCGCTGCCGTCGTCGACGCACGTCCAGTGGGTGACGTCGACGGCCGCCTCGGTCGGCCCGTACAGATTGTGCAGCTCGGCCGGGAAGCGGGCCAGGAACCGTTCCTGCAAGTCGTACGGGAGCGCCTCGCCGCTGCACACGACCCGGGTCAGACCGGTGCACCCGGCGGTGGCCGGGTCCTCCACGAACGCCTGGAGCATGGAGGGCACGAAGTGCGCCGTGGTGACGGACTCCGCCTCGATCAGCGCCGCGAGGTACGCCGGATCGCGGTGCCCGCCGGGCTTCGCGACGACGAGGACGCCGCCCGCGAGCAGGGGCCAGAACAGCTCCCAGACCGAGACGTCGAACGTGGTGGGCGTCTTGTGCAGCACCGGTTCGCCCGGGCGCAGCCCGTACGCGCGCTGCATCCACAGCAGCCGGTTGGCGATCGCCCGGTGGGAGACCACGACTCCCTTGGGCTTCCCGGTCGAGCCCGAGGTGAAGATCATGTACGCGGGGTCGGCGGGCCCGGAGGGTGCCCCGGTGCGCCCGGCAGGGGCGGTGTCGCCGGACGCCTCGGACGCCTCGGACGCCTCGGACGCCTCGGACTCCCCGGACTCCCCGGATTCCTCGGACTTCCAGGACTCCCCTGGCAGGACGACCTCGATGCCGGGGCCGGCGACCTTCGCGTCCCAGGGGGCCGCCGAGATCACCAGGGAGATGCCCGCGTCGTCCAGGATCCCGCGCAGCCGCTGCTCGGGGTGGTCCGGGTCGAGCGGCACATAGGCGGCGCCGGACTTCAGCACCGCGAGCAGCAGGACGGGAAGCTCCAGGGAGCGTTCCACCAGGACCGCCACGAAGCGGCCGGGGCCCGCGCCCCGCGCCCGCAGCCGGGCGGCCAACCGGTCCGCCCGCACGTCCAGTTCGCGGTAGGTCAGGGTGCGCCCGTCGTACCGCACGGCCGGGGCGTCCGGCGTGTGCCGGGCCTGCTCCTCGACCAGGGTGTGCAGCACGTGGGGGCGGTCGAACACCTCGGCGGTGGCGTTGGCATCCGCCAGGGCGCGGTGCTCCGCCGGGGAGAGCAGATCGGCGCGCTCGTAGCGGGCCTCCGCGTCGGTGGCCAGTGCGGCGAGCGCGGCGGCGTAGTACCCGTGGGCACGCTCGACGCTCTCCGCGTCGAAACGGGCGGCGTCGTGCCGCAGCCCGAGCCCGAGCGCGCCGTCGGTGCCGTCGCGGAAGAACTCCGCGCCGAAGGGGAAGTTGGTGTGGGCGATCCCGCGCTCGTCGAGCACCCGCACGGGCGACCCGGCGGACGCCTCGGGCCCTTCCGCCACCGATGCCTCGACGTGGAAGTGGGTGTAGTTGAAGAACGCCTCGAAGAGCTCGGACGTACCGGCCTCCCGCACGATCTCGGAGAGCGGGAACCTGCGGTGCCGCTGGATCGCCAGATCCACCTCCGCGGTGGCCCGCACCAGATCGGCCCAGGTGCCGCCGGTCAGCCGGGCGCGGACGGGCAGCGTGTTGAGGAAGACGCCGAGGGCCACATCGCCGTCGCGCTCCTCGCTGCGCCCGCCCAGGACCGCGCCGGTGACGACGTCCGCGGTCCCGGTCAGCAGGGACAGCACGCGCAGATGCACGGCGAGCAGCACGGTCCGCAGTGGAACCCCGAGGTCGCGGGCGAGCGCGGTGAGCCCCCGGTGCACCGCGTCGGGCACCGGCCGCTCGTCGATCTCCATGACCGGACTGGCCTGCTCCGGGGCTGCGGCGGGGGTGCCGGGCAGCCGGGTCAGCGTCGAACCGGCGAGCTGGTCCGCCCAGAAGCGGCGGCTCTCCTCGTCGGCGATCGCCTCGCGTTCCAGGCGTACGTACGAGGCGAAGCGGGCGGCCGGCGGCGGCGCGGTCTCGGGTACGGCTCCCGAGAGCCCCCGGCCGTAGCCGAGGACCAGTTCGGCGAAGAGGGAGCGTTCGCTCCAGCCGTCGAGGATCGCGTGGTGCTCGCTGATGAACAGCTGCAGGGTGTCGTCCGTCAGACGCTGCACATGGAAGCGGATCAGCGGTGCCGTCAGCGGGTCGAACAGCGCGGCGCGCTCCCGCTCGAACCTGTCGTCCGCCGCCGCGTCCCGCTCCGGCCCGGTCAGCCCGCGCAGGTCCTCGAACGTCAGCGGCAGCGGCACCCGCTCCCACACCAGCTGCATGGGCTCGTCGAAGCGGCCCAGGTCGAAGGAGGTCCGCAGGATCTCGTGCCGCCGCAGCAGCCCGGCCACCGCCTTGCGCCAGGACCGCTCGCAGAAGCCGGCCGCCAGGCGGTACGTGGAGACGTTGTGGTACTCCGTGCCCGTGCCGGACAGGTCGCTGTGGAAGAGCATCCCGCCCTGGAGCCGGGTCATCGGATAGGCGTCGGTGACGCCGTCCGGCACCCGGGCCCGGTCGGCCGCCGAGAGCAGCGAGAAGGTCGGGCAGCCGCTCTCGTCGCCGGACCGGTCGGCGGTGCGGGCGACCGCGGCGAGCGTGCGCACGGTCTGGTGGGTCATCAGGTCGGTGAAGCCGATCTCCAGGCCCGCCTCGCGCGCCAGGGAGAGCAGCCGGATGGAGCGGATGGAGTCGCCCCCGAGAGCGAAGTAGTTGTCGTCGACGCCCACCCGCTCCACGCCCAGGGCCCGGGCCCACACCGAGGCCAGCGTCTCCTCGGCGGCGGTGGCCGGAGCGGTGAACGCGCCCGCGGGGGAAGCCGCGCGGGGCGCCGGTTCGGGGAGCTTCGCCCGGTCCACCTTGCCGTTGGCGGTGAGCGGGAACTCCGGCAGCACGGTGAAGGTGGACGGGATCATGTAGCCGGGGAGCCGGCGGGCCGCGTGGCCGCGCAGGGCCTCGGGGTCCAGGTCCGCGCCGCGCGCGGTGACGTACGCGGCGAGCGTGGCGTGCCCGTCCGCGTCGGTGTGCAGCACCACGACGGCCTCGTGGGCGGCTTCGTGCTCTGTGAGCGCCGACTCCACCTCGCCCAGCTCGACCCGGAAGCCGCGCAGCTGGATCTGCGAGTCGATGCGGCCGCCGTACTCCAGGTCGCCGTCGGGCAGCCGGCGGGCCAGGTCGCCGGTGCGGTAGAGCCGTTCGCCCGAGCCGGGGACGGAGCCGGTGGCGGGGACGGGGGCGAAGGGGTGGGGGACGAAGCGTTCGGCGGTCAGTTCGGGCCGGTTGAGATAGCCGTCGGCCAGGCCGCTCCCGCCGACGTACAGCTCACCCGTCACTCCCGGCGGCCCGGGCCGCCCGGGCCGGTCCAGGACGTAGAGCTGGAGGTCGTCGATGGGCTCGCCGATGACGCTTCCGGTACCGGCCCGCAGGTCCTCCAGCGTGATCGGGCGGTAGGTGACGTGCACGGTCGTCTCGGTGATGCCGTACATGTTGACCAGCCGAGGCGTGACGTCCCCGTGCCGGGCGAACCAGTCGCGCAGGGCGTGCGGGTCGAGTGCCTCACCGCCGAAGATCACCTGGCGCAGGGCGAGTTGCCCCGCCGGAGCACCCTCCGTCTCCTCGGCCTCCTCGGCGCGGATGAGCTGGTAGAAGGCGGAGGGCGTCTGGTTGAGCACCGTGACCCGCTGCTCGCGCAGCAGGCGCAGGAAGGCCGCGGGCTCGCGGCTCGTCTCGTACGGCACGATGACGAGCCGGCCGCCGTGGGCGAGTGCTCCCCACAGCTCCCAGACCGAGAAGTCGAAGGCGTAGCTGTGGAACAGCGTCCACACGTCCCGCTCGCCGAACCCGAACCAGCGGTCGGTGGAGGTGAACAGCCGGCTGATGTTGCGGTGGGGGACCAGCACGCCCTTGGGGCGGCCGGTCGATCCCGAGGTGTAGATGACGTACGCGAGGTCGTCGGGGCCCGCACCGCCGGGCGGAGGGCCGGCGGGGTCCTTCACGGTCGCGTCCTCGGCCGCGTCCGCAGTCGCGTCGTCGGTCGCGTCGTCGGCGTCCAGGACGTTCCCGTCGAACCCCTCCCACCACTGCGGAACCCCGCCCCCGGTGAGGATCGTGCCGAGCCCGGAGTCCTCGACCATGTGGCGCAGCCGCTCCACGGGATAGGCCGGGTCCAGGGGTACGTAGGCGCCGCCGGCCTTCAGGACGGCGAGGAGCCCGGTCACCAGGGCGGCGGACCGCTCCATGCTGACGCCGACCAGGGTGCCCGGTCCGACGCCGTGCGCGCGCAGCCGGCGGGCGAGGCGGTCCGCGCGGGCGTCCAGCTCCGCGTAGCCGATCGTGGTGTCGGCGTCGACGAGTGCCACCGCGTCGGGCGTCCGGGCGGCCCACCGGGCGAAGCGCTCGTGGACCGGCTCCGGGGGAGTCTCCGCGCGGCCGGGGGCCAGGGGCGGCGGGGCCAGCTCCGCGTACTGCGCGTCGGACAGCATCCGCAGCGAGGACACCGGGGCGTCCGGGTGCGCGACGATCTCCTCGATCAGCCGCCCGTAGTGCTCGGCCAGCGCCCCGACGATCCGGTCGTCGAACAGGTCCGTGCGGTACTCGAAGACGCCCGAGGCGCCGCCGTCCGGGGTCTCCGCCACATCGAGGGTCAGGTCGAACTTGGCGGTGCCGGTGTCCACGGGCACCGGCCGGGCGGTGATCCCCGGCAGCCGCAGCTCCTCGTCGCCGGTCTCGTTCATGCCGAACATCACCTGGAAGAGCGGCGAGGCGTCGGCGGTGCGGTCCGGGTTCTTCAGCCGGACCAGTTCCTCGAAGGGGAGGTCCTGCTGCCCCTGCGCGGCCAGCACCCGGTCGCGTACCTGGCCGAGGAGTTCGCGGAACGTCGGATCCGCCGACAGGTCGGCGCGGAACACCGTCGTGTTGATGAACAGCCCGACCGTGTCCGCGAATTCGTCGCGGTGCCGACCGGCGATCGGGGTGCCGACGACGATGTCGTCGAGCCCGGTGTAGCGGTTCAGCAGGATGTCGAAGGCGGCGAGCAGGCCCATGAAGAACGTGGCGTTCTCACCGGCGCACAGTGCGCGCAGCCGCCGGGCCGCCGGGGGCAGCGGGAAGGCGAGGTCGGCGCCGGCGCCGCGCGGGGCCGGCGCGTCCGCTTCCTGCCCGGCCGGCGCCTGCGTGCTCCGCGCGCGGGTCGCGGGCAGGCGCAGCACGGGCAGTTCGCCCGCCAGCTCCGCCTCCCAGTGCTCCCGCTGCCGCTTCGCCTGCGGGCTGTCCAGCCACTCGTCCTGCCAGGAGGAGTAGTCCGCGTACTGGAACTCCGGCTCCCCGGGATCCGCCGCTTCCTCGCCGTTCACCAGGGCGGTGTACGTCGCGGTGAACTCGCGGATCAGGATCTCCGTCGACCAGCCGTCCGCGACGATGTGGTGCATGCCGAGCAGCAGCACCGAGTCCCGGTCGCCGACGCGCAGCAGCCCGGCCCGGAAGAGCGGCCCCTCGGCCAGGTCGAACGGGCGGGCCGCCTCGTCCCGTATCCCGGCCGCGGCCGCGGCCTGAGGGTCCTCGGCGTCCCGGACGTCGCACTCCTGCCATGCGAAGTGGGCCTCGGGGCTGATCAGTTGGAACAGCTCACCCTCGCGGGCCACGAACGTGGTGCGCAGGGCTTCGTGCCGCTGTACGAGAGCCTCGGCGGCCCCGCGCAGCGCCCGGCCGTCCACCGCACCCTCCAGCCGGTGGAAGATCGGCAGGTGGTACGTCGGCGCGTCTCCGGCCAGCTGCTGCAGGAAGTACATGCGGTGCTGCGCCCGCGAAGCGCGGAACTCATAGAATTCCGGTTCGGCTGCTCCAGGCAGTCCGGTCGTCACGACGTCCCCATCCCTCGATGTCCCTCGATGTCCTTCGACGCGCCTCGGTGAGCCTCTGTGCGCCTCGGTGCCGGGCGGCTGCAGCACTGCTCAGCGCAGGAGTTCGAGCAGGGAGCGCATCTCGTCCATGCTCATTCCGCTGATCTTTTCCCTGAGGTTGCGGTCCACCTCGTCGGCGAAGCCCCGCAGCACCGGCCGGTCGAACACGGTGCGCAGCGGCAGCTCCAGGCCGAAGCGGTCGCGGAGCCGGCCGGTCACCCGGGTGGCCAGCAGCGAATGGCCGCCCAGGTCGAAGAAGTTGTCGTCCGCGCCGACGCCCGCGATCTCCAGCACCTCGCACCAGATCTCGCCGACGGCCCGCTGGACCGGCCCGTCGAGAGCGGCACGCTCGTCCTTCTCCGCACCCATGTCCTGCGCGGGGTCGGGCAGTTGGTGCCGGTCGGTCTTGCCGTTGGCGTTGAGCGGCAGCCGGTCCATCACGACCAGGAACGGCGGCCGCATGTGGTCGGGGAGCCACTCGGCCAGATGCGCCCGCAGCGACTCCACGGTCGGCGCGCCGTCCTGCCCGCCCCCCGCGACGTAACCGCTCAGCCGGTACTGCCCCGAGGGCGTGCGCCGGGCGACCACCACGGCGTCCCGCACCAGGGGGTGGTCGCGGAGTACGGACTCGATCTCGCCGAGCTCGACCCGCATGCCCCGGACCTTGATCTGGTGGTCGTTGCGCCCGACGAACTTGATGGAGCCGTCGGGGCGCAGGTAGCCCTGGTCGCCGGTGCGGTACAGCCGCTCCCCGGTGCCGAAGGGGCTGGCGACGAACGCCTGGGCGGTCTTCACCGGGTCGTTGAGATACCCGCGGGCCAGGCCGGCGCCGCCGATGTAGAGGTCGCCGGTGACCCCGACGGGCAGCGGGGCGTACGCCGCGTCGAGGACGTGGACGGTGTTGTTGTCGAACGGCGCCCCGACGCTCACCGCCCCGGTGTCCTCGGCGTCGGCGGCCCCGCACGTACGGATGGTGGAGTCGATGGACACCTCGGTGGCGCCCCAGGTGTTGTGCAGGGCCCCGGGCATCGTCTCGCGGAAGCGCCGTACGGACGCCGGGGTGAGGGCCTCGCCGCTGGAGACCGTGTTGCGCAGGGAGCCGAGCGCGAGCCGCTCGTCCGGGGTGATCTGGTCCATCAGCAGGTTCAGCATGCTGGGCACGGTCTGGAGGAGGACCGTCCGGTAGGCCGTGGCGGCGGCGAGGACCGCCTGCGGGTCGCGGTGGAGGCCCGGCCCGATCAGCGCGATCCGCCCGCCGTACATCAGCGGCCAGAAGAGTTCGAGCGCCGAGTCGTCGAAGGTGAGCGTCGTCTTGTGCAGGACGGTCTCGCCCGGCCGCAGGGCGTGCTGCTTCTGCATCCAGACCATCCGGTTGACCCAGCCCTCGTGGGTGCTGGCGACCCCCTTGGGGGCCCCGGTCGAGCCGGAGGTGTAGTAGACCGACACCAGGTTCCCGGGGTGCACGGCGACCGCCGGCCGGTGCGCGGGGCAGGCCGCGAGGGTCTCGTGGTCGTCGTCGACGAGGACCACGTGGGCCGCCTCGGGGGCCCGCTCCGCCTGGTGGCCGAGGGTGAGGCAGACCTCCGCCCGCGCGTCCGCCATGATCTGGGTCAGCCGCTGGCGGGGGGCCTCCGGGTCCAGGGGCAGATAGCCGCCCCCCGCCTTGAGGACGGCGAGCAGCGAGACGACCAGCTCCGGCGACCGGTCCATGCAGACGCCGACCACGTCGTCCGGCCCGACCCCGAGCCGCCCCAGGTGGTGGGCCAGGCGGTTGGCCTGCGCGTCCAGCTCCGCGTAGGTGAGTTCGGCGTCCCCGTGCACGACGGCGGCGGCGTCCGGGTCCGCGTCGACACGGTCCTCGATGAGCGCGTGCAGGGCCCGGTCCGCGGGGAAGTCCACGGCGGTGTCGTTCCAGGCGTCCAGCTGGTCCAGCTCGGCCCGGGTGCAGAGCCGGTGGCGTGAGAGGCCCGCCCGGGGGCCGTCGAGGACCTGGTCGAGCAGGCCGAGGAAGTGGGTGACCAGCCGTTCGGCGGTGGCCCGGTCGTAGAGGTCGGTGCTGAACTCCAGGTCGCAGGCGAACGATCCGTCCCGCTGCCGGGCCATGAAGAGCGTCAGGTCGAAGCGCGAGGTCGCGCCGGTCGCCCGTACCGGCTCGGTGTCCAGGCCGTCGAGGCGAAGGGCGAGGTCCTCCCCTTCCTGGTAGGCGAAGACCGTCTGCACGAGCGGCGCGTGGCTGGTGACGCCCTGGAGGCCGAGCCGCTGCACGATCTGCTCGAACGGCACGTCCTGGTGGTCCAGCGCGTCCAGGCAGGTGGCGCTCACCCCGCGCAGGAAGTCCTCGAAGGTGTCGTGGTCCCGGTAACGGGAGCGGACGGGGACGGTGTTGACGAAGAAGCCGACCAGCCGGTCGACGTCGGGGTGGTGCCGGCCCGCGACCGGGGTGCCGACGACGAGGTCGCGCTGCCCGGAGTATTTGTGCAGCGTCGTCAGGAACGTGGCGAGCAGCCACGCGTAGACGGTGACGTCGTGCCGTCGGCTCGCCTCCGCCACCCGGTCGCCGAGCTCCTGCTCCAGCGTGAACAGGACGTGGTCGCCGTCGTAGGACTGGGCCGCCGGGCGCGGGCGGTCGGTGGGGAAGGCCGACAGCTCCGGGGCGCCGGACAGCTCGCTCTCCCAGTGGGCCAGCTGCCGCTCCCCGACCCCGTCGTCCAGCCAGGCGCGCTGCCGGGCCGCGAAGTCCGCGTAACCGAGGGGCAGTTCCGGCAGGCCGGTGGCCCGACCGGCCCGTGCCGCCGCGTACCCCTCGGCCAGCTCGTCGAGGATCAGGGTGGTGGACCAGCCGTCGGTGACGACGTGGTGGAAGGTGAGCTGCAGAACGGCGTCGTCCTCGGCGATCCGGTAGAGCGTGGCCCGGAACAGCGGTGCCGCCGCCAGGTCGAAGGGGGTGGCGATGTCCGCCTGGACGAGGCGCTCGGCGGCCGCCGCGGGGTCCGTCCCGTCGCGCAGGTCCTCGACGCGCAGCTCGGCGCGGAGCGAGGGCTCGATCCGCTGTACGGGCCGGTGTCCGTCCAGCCGCAGGGCGGTACGCAGGACCTCGTGGCGGTCCACCAGCCCCTGGAGGGCGGTCCGCAGCGCCGCCGTGTCGAGCGCGCCGTGGATCCGGTGGACGAGCGGTTCGTTGTAGGCGGCGGAGTCCGGGTCCAGCTGGTGCAGCAGCCAGAGCCGTTCCTGCGCGTGGGACAGGGGGAGGCCCTCGCGGGCATCCGGGGCGGTGCCCGGGCCGGCCGGGACGGCGGCCGGTTCGGTGTGCGCGACGGCGGCCGGGGCGGACAGGGTCGCCGGATCGACGAGGCCGGCGAGCAGCACCGCCAGCTTCGCGGGGCTCCGCTGCTCGAAGATCCAGGCGAGCGGCACCTCGCCCGTCGCCTTCGAGCGGATCTGCATCGCGGCCCGGGCGGCGAGGATGGAATCACCGCCGCATGCGAAGAAGTCGTCGTCGGGCGCGAACTCGGAGAGGCCGAGGGCATTCCCGAAGACGCCCGAGAGCCAAACCTCTACTTTTTCCTGAGATTCACTGCGCGAAGACACGTCTACCCCGACCCCAAAGAGAAAGTTCATCGATCCTGCGGACTTGTCGCCCTGCCTGTGCACAGGCCTCCACGGGCATGCCTTGATCCTGCACTTCACGACGGGGGAAAGGGGCGGCGACGGTGGCTCACATACCTGCATGACAGCAACCTGAGTGCCTGGCATATCGGAATCCAACGGATCAAAACGGACAGGGATTGTCCGCTGTCCGGTGTTCCCCGGGGTGAATCGCGTGTTCCGTCGGGAGCCCTCCGATATATTTGCCCACCATGGATCCACTGAGTGAAAAAGCCATCCGGAATTCCTTTGTGAACTGCACCAAGGGGGAGGCGTCCCGGCTGCGCCTCCCGCTCGGCTTCGGCGAACTGGCCTGGGAGGACCTGGACTTCCTCGGCTGGGTCGACCCCGGCGCACTGCTGCGGTCCCATGTCGTCATGCCGGGTCCGGACGGGCCGCGCGGAATCACCCTGCGCGTTTCCAGCGCCGCCCGGAAGAGCGCGGTGAAGTCCAGCATGTGCCAGATATGCCTCACCGGTCATTCGTCGTCCGGCGTGAATCTCTTCGTCGCACCGCTGGCCGGCCCGTCCGGGCGGCAGGGCAATACCGTGGGCATCTATGTGTGTGCGGACCTCGCCTGTTCCCTGTACATGCGGGGGAAGCGGCAGCCCAAACTGCGGTTCAGTCAGTACGAGGAATCCCTCACCCTTGAAGAGCGCATCGCGCGGGCGATGGACAACCTCACCAAATTCGCGGACAAGGTGGCCGGGATCGCCTGAGGAACCGGACACGCGAAAATGCCCGCCACCCCCTCGGGGGTGGCGGGCATTTCTGCGGGACAGTGCCGAAACCAGGATCAGCGGGCGGCGCTCTCCATGGCGTCCACCAGACTCTGCGGCCGCATGTCCGTCCAGGACTCCTCGATGTGCGCCAGGCACTTCTCCCGCCCGGCGGGGCCGAACGCCTGTGTCCACCCGGCGGGCACCTCGACGTGGCCGGGCCACAGCGAGTGCTGGTTCTCGGCGTTGACCAGGACGTAGTACGTACCCTCGGCGTCCTCGAAGGGGTTGCTCACAGCCAGTTCCTTTCGTGTGGCAGTCGGATCTGCGGGGTCGGACCCGCGACGTCAGGCCGTGCGGCCCCAGCCGGTCTCCGCGGCCATCGCCCTGGCGCCCGGCGCCCCCCAGCCGGTGTCCTTGGCGATCGTCCTGACGGCCGGAGCCCCCCAGCCGGTGTCGTCGTTCGTGCCCCGGCTCTCGACGGCGACGGACAGCCCCGCGACGCCGACGACGCCGACGACGGCCAGCGCGCGGACGACTCTGACGGCCTGAAAGAAGTGCCTCATGAAGCGGTGTCCTTACCTGCTCGTACGAGAGAGGCGCCGCAGGCGCCCCTCTGCACCCCCCGTGGGCACACCGTCACACTGCCAGTACCTCGTCCGCTCGTGGCTGGTTCTGGTGGGCCATAAAGTTGCATGTCAGGTTGATGATCGATGGACATACCGGGATGAAAGGCCGTGATATGGAATTGCCGGAACGTATCGATGCGGTAGAGCCTTCCGGCGACACTTCCCAGGCCGTCTACCGGTTCGCCCTGCGCCAGACCGCCGTCACCGCCGCCGATGTGGCGGCCGCCCTGGCTCTCGACGTCGGGGCCGCCGAGGACCACTGTGCGCAGCTCGCGGACCTCGGGCTGCTGGCCGAGGACACCCGCGCCTCCCCCACCGTCTTCCGGGCCGTCGACCCGGAGACGGCAGGGGAGCGGGTGCTCGGCCCGCTGGAACGGGTCATCCGCACCCGGCGCCAGCGGGCCGAGGAGGTGCGGACCCGGCTCCTGGAGTTCAGCCAGGTCTACGAGGAGCAGCCGGTGCGGACCGACTCCCGGGGCACCGTGGAGTTCCTGGCCTCCCTGAGCAGTACGCGCGCGGCGATCGTCGAGCTCGCGGCGAAGTGCGAGTCGGAGGTGCTGACCGCGCAGCCCGGCGGCGGCCGGCGGGCCGAGGTCCTGGAGGAGGCGATCTCCCGGGACGAGGCCATGCTGAGGAGCGGCGTCCGGATGCGCACCCTCTACCAGCACACCGCCCGGTTCAGCCCGGGCACCCGCGAGTACGTCGACCGGGTCTCGCGCATGGGCGCGGAGGTCCGCACGCTCGACGACCAGTTCATCCGCGTGCTGCTCTTCGACCGCAGGGCGGCGGTCATCGGAGTGGAGAGCGACCCCGGCTCCGCCATCATCGTGCGCGAGCCCAACCTCATCCACTTCATCGCCGAGACCTTCGACCTGTGGTGGCTCAACGCGGCGCCCTTCCCCCTGGAGTGGAGCAACCAGGAGGTCGCGGACATCGCCGACCAGCTGAAGCAGCGCATCGCCCTGCTCCTCAGCGAAGGGCTGACCGACCAGACGATCGCCAAGCGCATGGGCATGTCCGTGCGCACCTGCCGCCGCCACATCGCCGAGATCATGGAGCGCCTGGGCGCCAAGAGCCGCTTCCAGGCCGGCTTCCTGCTGAGCGCCCGCACCGAGGTGTTCACCGCCCCGGAGGAGCCGGGAGCCCCGGAGGACCGCTGAGCCGGGCCCCGATCTCGTACGATCCGGAACTGTCCCACGTCCTCCGGGGACCGCGGACCGGAGGCACCAGGCACACTTCATACGTAAACAGTCGAGCCACGAAGGACTCAGGCATGATCACGTTGACGAAGGAAGACGGCCCGGCGGACCTGGGCGGGGTGACCCACCTGTCCATCGGGGCGTCCTGGGATCCGACCGTCGGGAGCAGCGGCGGTCTGATGGGGAAGATCCGGCAGAAGGCCGGTACGGACCTCGACCTGATCGCCATCGCGCTGCAGGGCGGCGACCCGGTGCGGCTGGCCGGTCTGGACTCCCTGGACCCGCTGGGCAACGGCTCGCTGGTGCACAGCGGGGACAACCAGACCGGGCACGGTGACGGCGACGACGAGACGGTGACCGTCGAGTTCGCCAAGATTCCTTCGAACATCACGTCGATCGTCTTCATCGCCGCCGCCTACAAGAAGCGCAGCTCGTTCAGCAACGCGCGCAACATCAGCTTCAAGGTGTACGACGCGACGGGCGGCAGCACGCAGCAGGTCGCCGACATCTGGCCGAGCATGCTCACCCAGGACAACGGCGTCGCCGTCGCCAAGGCGATCCGCGAGGGCGCGGGCTGGAAGCTCCAGGTGATCAACGAGACCGGGAAGATCAAGCAGGGCGACGAGCACGCCCTGATGCGGTTCGCCGTCAGTCGCTAGTCGCTCCGTCAGCCGGTAGTCGCCGGGGCGCGGGACGGAACGACGAACGCGGCCGCGGTACCCCGCCTGAGCGGGTACCGCGGCCGCGGGTCTTCTGCCACCTGTCACCCGATGCGGTCGGGGGACCCCCGACCCCCCCCGGTCACGCCCCGGGCCGCGCCGGGCCGGGGCCCCGGGGGGGGCCCCCCCCCCCGCCGCCGCCGCGGG
>NZ_JAFEUF010000051.1:0-6294 GCF_016901035.1 Streptomyces durocortorensis | reverse complement strand
AACGCCCCTTATTCCCTGGGGGGGCCCTCGCGCCGCCTGCTATCTTACCGTCGTGTGTGGGGGGTGCCTGGAGCGGCCTTGCGCCCCCTCCCCCCCCCCCCCCCCCCCCCGCGTCTCTTCTGCCACCTGTCACCGGATGCGGTCGGGGAACCCCGTACCCGCCCGGGTCACGCCCGGGTCAGGGCCGGTCGTCGAGACCGGGGGTGCCCCCCTCGCCCGACTCGGCCTCGGCCTGCTTGGCCTTGACCTCCGGGTCGAGGTCGGCCCGCTCGCTGCCGTCGACCGAGCTGAGCGGCGAACGCTCGTCGCCCACCTCGGTGGCGACGGGCGGCTCGACCAGCCAGTCCGGGTTGGCCTGCTTGTCCCACCAGCGCCAGGCGGCGTACGCGCCGCCCGCCAGGACGCCCAGCACCAGGAAACCCTTCGCGGCCCGGCCGGCCTTGGCCCGCCGCTGGTGCTTCCTGGCGAGCTTCTGGATCTCCTTGGCCGTCACCTGGGTACGCAGCGCCGCCAGGGCGGCCGCGCTGCGGGCGGACGCCTGCTCGGCGACGGGCAGCGCCACCGCGCGGGCGTGCTCGACGCGGGGTGCGGTGTAGTCGGCGGCGCTCCGTGCGGCTTTCCGCGTGGAGACCGCGGCGCGGTGCGCGGCCTCGTCGACCTTGGGCGGGACGTGCGTACGGGCCTGCTCGAGCCGCGGCGCGAGATGGGACGCGTACTGGACGCGGGCCTGCTTGGCGGCCTTCGTCACCTTCGGCGCGAGCTGCGTACGAGCCTCGTGCGCGTAGTGGGCCGCCTGCTTCTTGGCCGTGTCGGCGTAGGGCGCCACCACTTCCGCGGCGTGCTGCGCGCTGTCCTTCGCCGAGTCGGTTGCGGCGCGCACGCTGTCGATGCGGGTCACGAGATCCTCCTCCTTGGTGGCGGGTAGGTACTCCGCCTGTCCGCCCAGTTCGAAATCATGCCTGTTACGTTCATGCCCGGCATGCGGGACGGGCATCCGGGTCATGAGCGCCCTTTGCGGCCAAAACGGTTCATTGTGAAGTGTGCCGACGACAATGCCATGGTTCGGTGGCGAACGCGCCGTTTCGCCCGGCATCCGGCCGTACGTTTCCCGGGCCGTGGGAGGATCGCCGGACGTCAGCGAAGGTTTTGACGGAACGCGAAGGAAGAGGGAAGGCAGATCGTGGCCGAGCAGCTTTACGCCACCTTGAAGACCAACCGGGGCGACATCGAGATCCGGCTCCTGCCGAACCACGCGCCCAAGACCGTCAGGAACTTCGTCGAGCTGGCCACCGGGCAGCGCGAGTGGGTCAACCCGGAGACCGGCGAGAAGTCCACGGACCGGCTGTACGACGGCACCGTCTTCCACCGCGTCATCAGCGGTTTCATGATCCAGGGCGGCGACCCGCTGGGCAACGGCACCGGCGGCCCCGGCTACAAGTTCGCCGACGAGTTCCACCCGGAGCTGGGCTTCACCCAGCCGTATCTGCTGGCCATGGCGAACGCGGGACCGGGGACGAACGGCTCGCAGTTCTTCCTGACCGTGTCCCCCACCGCCTGGCTGACCGGCAAGCACACGATCTTCGGCGAGGTGGCGGACGAGGCGGGCCGCAAGGTGGTCGACGCGATCGCGGCCACCCCGACCAATCCGCGCACCGACCGTCCGCTCCAGGACGTGGTGATCGAGTCCGTGGTCGTCGAGACCCGCTGACGGTCGTCGAGACCCGCTGACGCCCCGCGGCGCCGGGGCCTCGCGGGGCCGCGGGCCGTGGGAACCAACCGCCCTGCCCGTCCGTAGTGATACATAGCGGACCAGCGGGGCGGCCCTGTCCGTGCCGCCCGAGCGACGAGGACCGAGAGGCAGGCCAGGACCGATGGAGCAGCAGCCGCCGGGAGACCGGGCCGCCGCAGGGAGCGGTGTGCCGACGCCGACCTGCTACCGCCATCCCGACCGCGGGACCGGCATCAGCTGTACGCGCTGCGAGCGGCCGATCTGCCCCGAGTGCATGGTCAGCGCCTCGGTCGGATTCCAGTGCCCCGACTGCGTGCGCCAGGGCTCGGGCACCGGGCACCATCCGGCCGCCTCCCGGCCGCGCACGCTGGCGGGCGGCACGGTGGCCGCCGATCCGCGCCTGGTCACCAAGATCCTGCTCGGCATCAATCTGGCCGTCTTCCTCCTGGTCACCATCCGTCCCGCGCTGGTGAACGACCTGACGCTGCTCGGGCGTTGGGATCCGGCACCGGGGCTGTTCCCCGCCTCGGGCGTCGCCGAGGGCGAGTGGTACCGCCTGGTGACCTCGATGTTCCTGCACCAGGAAGTGCTGCACATCGCGTTCAACATGCTGGGGCTGTGGTGGCTCGGCGGACAGCTGGAGGCGGCGCTCGGCCGCTCCCGCTACCTCGCGCTCTATCTGCTGTCCGGCCTCGCGGGCAGCGCCCTGACGTATCTGCTCGCCGAGCCCGGCCAGCCTTCGCTGGGTGCGTCCGGTGCGGTCTACGGCCTGTTCGGCGCGACCGCCGTGCTGATGCGCCGGATGAACTACGACATGCGCCCGGTGCTGGTGCTGCTGGCGATCAACCTGTTCTTCACCTTCCGCTGGGACGGCATCGCCTGGGAGGCGCACATCGGCGGTCTGGTCGCGGGCGTCGCCATCGCCGTCGCCATGGTCCACGCCCCGCGCGAGCGGCGTACGGCGGTCCAGGCGGGCACCTGTGCGCTCGTCCTGCTGGTCACGCTCGGGATGATCGTCGCCCGGACGATCGCGCTCACCTGAGCCGGGATTTTCCGCGGAACAGGGCGCTTCACCCCCAGGTGGACCGAAGTTGTCCACAGTGTGGGGGAATTCCTGTGCATGGCAAGAGGAACATGCGTTTTCCTCGTCGCTGAGCTGGGTCTTTCGGCCTGGACAAAGGGGTGCAGCCCCCCTCGACGAGGGGGGCTGCAGTCATACCGGCGTCAACATGAGCGGAGGTTATCCACAGATCGTCTGACCTTTTCCCCCGACTGTGGATAACTCTGTGGGTAACTCAGGGCAAGGCTTGCGCGGAGGCGGGGAGGTGGTCCGTCACTTCCACTGCGTGGACACGGCGAAGCCGCCGGCGATGAAACCGAAGCCGACCACGATGTTCCAGTTGCCCAGGGCGTCGACCGGCAGATCGCCTTCGGTCACGTAGAACACCACGATCCAGGCCAGCCCGATGAGGAACAGGGCCAGCATCACCGGAGCGACCCAGCTGCGGTTGGTCAGCTTGATAGCCGTTGCCTGCTTCGCCGGGGGCGGCGTGAAGTCGGCCTTCTTGCGGATACGTGACTTCGGCACGAGGGACTCTCCTGTCGATGCGCTGCGTGACCGCGCAGGGATCTGTGGCGGGCGCCGGGGGCGGGGTGCCAGGGGGAATGCTGCCTCCCCCGAGCGTCCGTTAGCGTAGTGCTTCCCTGGCGCCTGATGAGATAAGGGTACGTTGAGCAATTCTGCCGACTCTCCCGAAGGCCCGGCCCGGCGCACCTCCGTGTGGGCGGTCCGGGGGCTCACCGCTGCGGTCTTCGCCCTGGCCGGACTCATCTTCGTCACCAGCGCCAACACCGCCAAGGGCACCAATCTGCGCAGCGACTCCTCCCTGCTCAAGCTCTCCGACCTGATCAGGGAGCGCAGCGAGAAGAACGCCGAGCTGAACGACTCCGCCGCCTCCGTGCGCTCGGACATCGACGCCCTCGCCCAGCGCGACGACGG
This sequence comes from Streptomyces durocortorensis, assembly GCF_016901035.1. Taxonomy (GTDB): domain Bacteria; phylum Actinomycetota; class Actinomycetes; order Streptomycetales; family Streptomycetaceae; genus Streptomyces; species Streptomyces durocortorensis. The sequence goes on along the minus strand of NZ_JAFEUF010000051.1, from coordinate 2,566 downwards.
CTCCACCGAGGCCGAGGACGCCAAGTTGAAGGCGCTGGAGCGGGCGGCCGGCACGACGGAGATCACCGGCGACTCGGTCAGCGTGACCCTCAACGACGCGCCCCCCGACGCCACCGCCAACCCCGGCTACCCCGAGCCCCAGCCCAACGACCTGGTCATCCACCAGCAGGACCTGCAGGCCGTGGTCAACGCGCTGTGGCAGGGCGGGGCACGCGGGATCCAGGTGATGGACCAGCGGCTGATCTCCACCAGCGCGGTCCGCTGCGTCGGCAACACCCTGATCCTCCAGGGCCGCGTCTACTCCCCGCCGTACAAGGTCACCGCGGTCGGCGACCCCGGAAAGCTCAAGCGGGCGCTCAACGACTCCACCGCGATCCAGAACTACCTGCTGTACGTGAAGGCGTACGGGCTGGGCTGGAAAGTCGACGAGGACGAGGCGGTGACTCTTCCCGGGTACTCGGGCACAGTGGATCTCCACTACGCCCAGCCTGTGGAGTGAGCGCCGGCTGAGCCCCAGGGAGGCCGGTCCGGTGTCGGTGCGACTCGTCGTCAGAACGTTCAGCGAGCTGTGCATCACCGTGGGCGCGCTGATCATCCTCTTCGTCGTCTACTTCCTGTTCTGGACGGGCGTGAAGGCGGCCGACGCGGCCGAGGGCGAGATCGACACCCTCCAGAGCCAGTGGGCCCGCGAACCCGTGGCCCCGGCCCCGGACGCGGCCTCGTCGGAGCCGGCCCCGGCCCCGTACCGCGACGGAAAACCCTTCGCGACCATGCACATCCCCCGCTTCGGTCCCGGCTGGGAGTGGCCCGTCCTGGAGAACACCGAGGTCAAAACCTTGCAGAAGGGGCTCGGGCACTACAGCGGAACCGCCCGCCCCGGCGACAGCGGCAACTTCGCGGTGGCCGGGCACCGGCGGACGTACGGCGACCCCTTCAAGGACTTCCCGAAGCTGCGCCCCGGGGACGCGGTCGTCGTCAACGACGGCACGACCTGGTTCACGTACCGCATCGCGAAGAAGCCGTACCGGACCGTGCCCACCGACACCGCCGTCGTCGACCCGGTGCCCCGCGGCTCCGGGTTCGAGGGCGCCGGGCGCTATCTGACGCTCACCACGTGCGAACCGGAATGGGGCAGCAGCCACCGGCTGATCGTCTGGGCGCATTTGGACGCGACGCGGCCGGTGAGCGACGGCAGACCGCCGGAGCTGCGGCGCTGACCCATGCTTTTCGCCGGCTGACCCACGCCCCGGCCCCGGCCCTCTAGTCTGGTGCGGGTACCGAATGGAGGGGTCAGCATGTACGGCTGGATCTGGCGGCATCTGCCGGGCAACGCATGGGTGCGGAGCATCATCGCGCTCGTGCTGGTTCTGGCGGTCGTCTACGCACTGTTCCAGTACGTCTTCCCCTGGGCGGAGCCGCTGCTCCCGTTCGGTGACGTGACCGTCGACGGCGCGAGCGCCGGTGGAGCAGGAGCCGGGCAGTGAGCGCACGCATCCTCGTCGTGGACAACTACGACAGCTTCGTCTTCAACCTCGTCCAGTACCTCTACCAGCTCGGCGCCGAGTGCGAGGTGCTGCGCAACGACGAGGTGACCCCCGCGCACGCCCAGGACGGCTTCGACGGCGTCCTGCTCTCGCCGGGCCCCGGTACGCCCGAACAGGCCGGCGTCTGCGTCGAGATGGTGCGCCACTGCGCGGACACCGGCGTCCCGGTCTTCGGCGTCTGCCTGGGGATGCAGTCGATGGCGGTGGCGTACGGCGGTGTCGTCGACCGGGCCCCCGAGCTGCTGCACGGCAAGACCTCGCCGGTGACCCACGAGGGCCAGGGCGTCTTCGCCGGGCTGCCGTCCCCCTTCACCGCGACGCGCTACCACTCGCTCGCCGCCGAACCCGGCGGGCTGCCCCCGGAGCTGGAGGTCACCGCCCGCACGGCGGACGGCATCATCATGGGGCTGCGCCACCGGGACCGGGCGGTGGAGGGCGTGCAGTTCCACCCCGAGTCGGTGCTCACCGAACACGGCCACCTGATGCTCGCCAACTGGCTGGAGCAGTGCGGAGACCAGGGGGCCGTCGCGCGGTCGGCGGGGCTCGCGCCGGTGGTGGGCAAGGCCGCCGCGTGACCGCAGGCCGCCCCGGTCACGACGCCGGACCGGAGGGCCCCGACGCGCACGGGACGTACGGGGCCGACGGCGCGTTCGTGGCGGCGGTGGACGGCCTCGCGGATCCGCTCAACGATCCGCTGCCCGGCGGGCACACGTCGCCGTGGTTCCGGTCGGACACCGTCCCGGCGGCGGAACCCGCGGCGCCGTCCTCGTACGTGGACGGGTACGCGGCCCACCAAGGGCCTCAGCAGCCCCAAGGAGCCCCGAACGAGTGGTACGACCCCGCCGGGTACCAACGCGACTGGTACGGGCCGCAGGAGCCCTCTGCGCGAATAGCCCCGGCAGCCCCCGCCACCCAGGCCGGGGAGTGGGCACCGGCCCCGGGCCCGGCCTGGGTCTGTCTCGTTTTCACATCACCGAGCCCACCCGACAGGCAGAAAGGGGGGGTTGCCTGTGGAGGGTGTT
>NZ_JAFEUF010000517.1 GCF_016901035.1 Streptomyces durocortorensis | reverse complement strand
CTTACGAGTTGGTGCGTGATAGCGGGTGAGGCGTCGTTGCTGGCAGGTGGCATGATCCGTTTGTGGCGATCATGGTCAATCGGACGGTCCTGGCGCATCGGCTGTTCACCGGAATCTCGCGGCATCATCTGGCTTGCTTGGTCGAGGAGTTGGCCGTGCCGTGGCAGGCCGGTGTCGAAGGCCGTCGTCATGCTGCACGGGGCGGGATCAGGAAGCGGGCTGCGGGTGCCGGCGCCCGTCACCAGCTGGTGTTCGTCGACCGGTTGGTGGCCACGCTGATACATCTACGGCACGACCTGCCGCACTCGGTGCTGGGCCTGATGTTCGGCGTCGACCGCTTCACCATCACCCGTGCGATCGCAGAGATACGCACGCTCCTTGCCGAGCGGGGGTGCGCGGTTCCCGACCGTCCCGGCCTGCGTCTTCGGACGCTGACGGACGTGTTCGCCTACGCCCAGTCCGAAGGCGTCGAGCTGCGGCTGGACGCCACCGAGATCCAGGTCCGCAGGCCGCAGGCCAACCGCGGTGGTCGACGTGCGTTCGTCTCGGGCAAGAAGAAGCAGAACACGATGAAGGCCACCGTGATCGCCGACTGGCGCGGCCGCACGTTATGGACCGATGCCCTGCGGCCTGGTCGTATGCACGACGCGACAGCCGCCCGCAACGAAGGCATCGCCATCTGCTTCCAGCACTTCCCCGACGTCGAGGTCCTCCTGGACGACGGCTACCTCGGCCTGAGCCGCGACCACCGCGGGCAAGCAATCACACCGCCCAGAAAACCGCGTCCGGGAGCACTGCCCGGCAGGGTCGAACAATGGGAACGCGACCGTCACGGCCACTCATCCGACCGCATCACCGTCGAACACGCCCTCGCCGACCACAAACGCTGGAAGCAACTGACGCGCTGGGCCCACCGCCGCGACCGCCTGCCCGACACCTACCGCGCCATCGCCGGCCTCGTCTCCGACCGCACCCACAACAACTGAGAACAGGCCACGACCAGGCCAAACACGCCTCACCCGCTATCACGCACCAACTCGTTAGACGCCATCTCATTTGG
>NZ_JAFEUF010000516.1 GCF_016901035.1 Streptomyces durocortorensis | reverse complement strand
CGTTCGTACGCGACCGAGACCGGACGGGGGCCGTCGGCCGTTGCGACGGTGAAGGAGTGTGTGGGGGTCATGCTGCTGCTCCCGTGGCTGCTGTCGGCTGGTGTTGTCGTTGCGGGCGGTGGTCGACCGATTCCTGCGTGAGGTCCATGAACGCCTGCTCCAGCGACACGGTCTGCGGGGTGAGTTCGTGCAGCGTGATCGCGTGCGCGGCGGCCACGCGTCCGATGTGCGCCGCGTCCACTCCTCGGATCCGGAGTCGGGCGGTTTCCGTGGTGGTCGTGGTGACCGTCACTCCGGGGGCCGCGAGCCGTGCGCTCAGCTCTTCCGGTTGCGGGGTGACGACCCGGACGGAGGCCCCGCCCGCCGACCGGATCAGCTCGGCCACCGTGGTGTCGGCGAGGAGCCTGCCGCGGCCGATGACGATCAGGTGGTCGGCGGTGAGGGCCATCTCGCTCATCAGGTGGGAGGAGACGAGGACCGTACGGCCTTCGGCGGCGAGGGAGGTCAGGAGCGTACGGATCCACAGGACGCCTTCGGGATCCAGGCCGTTGACCGGTTCGTCGAGGATGACGGTCGCGGGGTCGCCGAGCAGTGCGGCGGCGACGCCGAGCCGTTGGCCCATGCCGGGGGAGAAGCCCTTCACCCGGCGGTGGGCGGCGTCCGTGAGCCCGGCGAGGTCAAGGACCTCCTCGACGCGGCGGCGCGGGATGCCGTGGGTGTGGGCGAGCGCCATCAGGTGGTTGAAGGCGGACCGGCCCGGGTGGACGGACCGGGCCTCCAGCAGGGCGCCGACCTGGGTGAGGGGCGCGGGGTGGGCGGCGTAGGAGCGGCCGTTGACGGTGGAGCGGCCCTGCGTCGGGGTGTCGAGGCCGAGGACCATGCGCATGGTCGTGGACTTGCCCGCCCCGTTGGGGCCGAGGAAGCCGGTGACCGTGCCGGGGCGGACGGTGAAGTCGAGGTCCTGGACGACGGTTCTGTCGCCGTACCGTTTGGTGAGTCCGTGTGCCGTGATCATGCGGCCGACGCTACGGAGCCCGCGGGGAGCGGTCGTCCGACCGGGGGCGGGACG
>NZ_JAFEUF010000515.1 GCF_016901035.1 Streptomyces durocortorensis | reverse complement strand
ATCAACCACGCCCCCTTCCTTTCTTTCTCCCGCCCCGGGTGGTGCGGGGGGGCCGGCCGCCCCGGTCCGCGCCGCCGCCCCCCCCGCCCCGCTCAGCCCCGAACACCCCGTCCCCGCTGTCCACTTCCCCGCTCCGGAGGATTCCGTGACCCGCAGTCGACTCGCTCCCGGCACCGGGATCGTCACCGTCCCCGGTGCCGACCCCGTGCTCCGGACCTCCGGAGGGGAGTTCCTGCGCATCGACACCGGCGGCGTCACCGGCGAAGCCCTGGTACGGCGGCTGACGGGCGACGAGGCGCCGGGCGAAGGGCCGCCTTCCGCCGAACTCGCTCGGCTCGTCCAAGCGTTCGAGACCGGTGGACACGCGGTGTCCACCCCGCCCCGGGCCCCGCTCGCCGGCCGCACCGTCCACGTCCTCGGCGACCCCGTGCTCACCGGACCGGTGGAGCGCTGCGCCGCGGCGGAAGGAGCCGAGGTCCACCGGACCACCCCGGACCGCGTGGCGGAACTCGCCCGGGCGACTCCGGACCACCACGCCGGTGGGCGAGTCGCCACCGAAGGGCGGGTCGCCGTGGTCTGGTGCCTCGACTCACCCGTACCCGAAGGGCTCTGGGACGCGGCGGACCGGCTGCCCGCCCGACGTATCGCCTGGCTGCGCTGCCAGCGCGAGGGCTCCCACACCTGGACCGAGCCGCTGGCCGCGGCCCCGGGGGACGTCACCTCCCGCCATGTCCGTCTCCGCAGGCTCGCGGCCACCGCCGCCCACCGCGAACTCGCCGCCTACTGGGCCGGGCACCGCACCCCTGACACCGGACCGCATCCCACGGAAGCGTCCGCCGCCTTGATCGCCGCGCTCCTCACCGCCGATCTGATCGCCTGGGCCGAAGCGGAAGCCGAAGCCGAAGCCGGTGCTGGAGCCGGTCCGGAAGCCGGTACTGGCGCGGAAGCCGGTGCTGGTGCCGGAGTTGTGGGCGCGGCGAGCCGGCCGGCCGGTCTGCCGGCCCGCCGCCGGCTGCGCCGGGTCGACCTGCGCGATCTCACCTTCACCGAGCACCCCGTCCTCCCCGCTGC
>NZ_JAFEUF010000514.1 GCF_016901035.1 Streptomyces durocortorensis | reverse complement strand
CAACCCGTACACCGCGCCGACTCCGCCGCCCACCCCCAAACCCGCGCCCCAGCGCCTCGACCAGGTCCGCGCCGAGCTGGACGAGCTGAGCGACTACCTCCGCAAGGAGAGCAACGGGAACAGCGAGGGCGAAGGCCGGTGAGCGGGCGGATCATCGCCGACCGGTACGAACTGGCGGCCATCCTCGGCCAGGGCGGCATGGGCCAGGTCTGGACGGCGTACGACCGGCGCCTGGACCGCCGCGTCGCCGTGAAGCTGCTGCGCCCCGACCGCGTCGCCGGGCCCACCGGCAGCGACGCGGCCGACGAACTGCGCCGCCGGTTCGTCCGCGAGTGCCGGGTCACCGCCCAGGTCGACCACCCGGGCCTGGTCACCGTCCACGACGCGGGCAGCGACGGCGACGACCTCTACCTCGTCATGCAGTACGTCGAGGGCGCCGACCTCGGCGACCACCTCGCCGAGCAGGGCCCGTACCCCTGGCCCTGGGCCGTGGCCGTCGCCGCCCAGCTCTGCGCGGTCCTCAGCGCGGTGCACGCCGTGCCGATCGTCCACCGCGACCTCAAGCCCCGGAACGTGATGGTCCGCCCCGACGGCACCGTCCTCGTCCTCGACCTCGGCGTCGCCTCCGTCCTGGACACCGACACCACCCGCCTCACGCACACCGGTTCGCCCATCGGATCCCCCGCCTACATGAGCCCCGAGCAGGCGATGGGCGGCGCAGTCGGCCCGTACACCGACCTGTACGCCCTCGGGGTCGTCCTGCACGAACTCCTCAGCGGTGACGTGCCGTTCGCCGGGTCCACCGCGCTCGGCGTCCTGCACCGCCATCTCTACGAGGCCCCGGTCCCGGTCCGGCAGGCCCGCCCCGAGGTCCCCGCCGCACTGGAGGCCCTCGTACTGCGGCTGCTCGCCAAGGACCCGCAGGACCGGGCGGCCTCCGCGCAGGAGGTGTACGAGGACCTCGCCCCGCTGCTGCCGAAGCACGGGACGCCCGCCGGGCCGCTCGACCCGACCCGCCCGTTCCTGCGGCCGCACGCCCCCTGGCCGGACCGGGCCACCACCCCGGCCCCCGTG
>NZ_JAFEUF010000513.1 GCF_016901035.1 Streptomyces durocortorensis | reverse complement strand
GTGGGCGGGTGGGACTACTGACCCATCCACCCCATCACTGTTAAGAGCGCTCGGGTCTCGCGGCTTGAGCTCCGGGAGGTCGACGACTTCCGGGCCGAGCGCTCAGCAGAGTCCGGGCCGGGAGGAGGGGCAGGGGGAGGGCGAGATGGACCAGCCGCGCCCGGTGCGACGCCCGCGTCCCTCCGTGACGACGATCACTCTGCTGCTTCGCCGGTGACGTAGACCGGATGCCGCGCGCCGGGCGTATACCCGGTGAAGCGAAAGATCCGGGAGCGACATTTGACCGTCGAGGAGTTCGAAGAGTTCTACGTCCAGGCGGTCGCGCGTCTCACGGGCCAGCTGTACGTGATGACCGGCGACCTCCAGGAGGCGCAGGACGTCGTGCAGGAGGCGTTCGTCAAGGCGTGGGTCCGGCGCGGCCGGCTGGAGCGCGACGGGCAGCCCGAGGCGTGGATCCGTACGGTCGCCTGGCGGCTCGCGGTGAGCCGCTGGCGCTTCCGGCGGCGGTCGGCGGACGCGTGGGACCGGGGGAGCGGTGGGGCGGAGCACGTCGCGCCGCCTGATCCGGACCATGTGGTGCTGGTCGACGCGCTCCGGGAACTGCCCGCCCAGCAGCGGCGGACGCTGACCCTGCACTACCTGTGCGACCTCACGGTCGAGCAGATCGCCGGGGAGACCGGGCTTTCCGGCAGCACGATCAAGACGCATCTGGTCCGTGGCCGGGCGGCGCTCGCCCACCGTCTGCAGGACCCCCGCATCGAGGAGGCTCCTGATGTCTGACCCGCGGGATCCGTTGCGGTCCCTGTTCCGGGAGGCCGGTGAGTTCGGGCAGGCCCGGACCGATCCGGACGCGGGGTCGGGCATCACCCGACGCGGAATGCGCGCGCAGCGACGCCGGATGGCCGTGGTCGCGGTGGGCGTCTGCCTGGTCGTCGGCGGGAGCGGCGCGGTCGCGGTGGGCCTGCTGCCGGTACGGCCGGGGCCCGGCGCCCCCGCCCCCCGCCCCGCGCCCCGCGATACGGCACCCGGCCCCCCCGAGCCCCGACCGCCCCCCGGGCGGGCGACCGAGCCCCCCCCC
>NZ_JAFEUF010000512.1:257-1082 GCF_016901035.1 Streptomyces durocortorensis | reverse complement strand
GGCCGGGAGGGTGGCGGCCACACGGGGGAGGTCGCCACCACGGAGCTGCTGCCGCAGGTGGTGGACGCGGTGGACATCCCGGTGGTCGCGGCGGGCGGCTTCCACGACGGGCGGGGCCTGGTGGCGGTGCTGGCGCACGGGGCGGCGGGGGTGGCGATGGGGACGCGTTTCCTCCTCACGTCGGACTCCACGGTCCCGGACGCGGTGAAGGCCCGTTACCTGGCGGCGGCCGCGAAGGACATCACGTTGACGCGGGCGGTGGACGGGCTGCCGCACCGGATGCTCCGTACGGAGATGGTGGCGGAGCTGGAGGGCGCGGCGGGCCGGTTGCGCGCCCTGTACGGGGCGGTGCGCCGGGCGTCCCGCTTCCGCCGGCTGTCCGGCCTGAGCTGGCCGGGCATGGTCCGCGACGGCCTGGCGATGCGGCACGGCAAGGAGCTGAGCTGGAGCCAGGTGCTGCTGGCGGCGAACACGCCGATGCTGCTGAGGGCGGCGATGGTGGAGGGCCGGACGGACCTCGGGATCATGGCCTCGGGCCAGGTGGCGGCCCTGATCGAGGACCTGCCGAGTGTGGCGGGGCTGGTGGAGCGGATGATGGCAGACGCGGAGGGGATCCTTGCGGCCCTGGGCACCGGTTTCGGCCCGGACCGGGCGGACCCATCAAGCCCTTCCGGCGATTGAGGACAGTCTTTTGGCTGAGGCCAAGGACCGGGGCCAATTCCAGCCCGTCCGGCGATTGAGGACAAAGCCTCAGCCCCGGGGGTGGGGGGGGGGGGGGCCGCGGCGCCCCCCCCCCCCCCCCCCCCGCGGCATGTACACCCCCAA
>NZ_JAFEUF010000512.1:0-247 GCF_016901035.1 Streptomyces durocortorensis | reverse complement strand
TCGCTGAGGCGGTGATTGCCGTTTTTGTTAGGCTTATCCCCTGGGAGGGCGCTCATCTCCCGCCGCGGCTGTTTTAGCCTCAAACCCCCGGGCGGGGGGTTTTCGGGGCTCTGCCCCGGACCCCGGCCCCCAATCGCCGGACGGCTTGAAAAGCCCCCCTACGCGGCCCGACGGCGCCGCGAAGGGGCGCCGGACCGTGCAGGGGCACCAGAACGCGCCGCGCCACCCTGAGCACCGCCACCACCAC
>NZ_JAFEUF010000511.1 GCF_016901035.1 Streptomyces durocortorensis | reverse complement strand
CTCCCGCGCCCCCTCCGGCCGCACCCCCGACGGCACCCTCCTCGTCGCCGACTTCGGCAGCGACACCGTGACCTTCGTCGACCCCGGCCGGGACGGTTCCGGCAAGGGCGGGGCACCCATCGCCTCCGTGAAGGTCGGCACCGCGCCCTACGGACTCGTCGTCGGCGAGGACGGACGCGCCTGGGTCGCCACCGCCGAGGGCGTCGCGGTCGTCGACACCGAGCAGCGGACCCGGCCGGCGCTCATCCCGTACGAGACGGAGTCCGGCCCCGTCACCACCGGCGAGTACCGGGGCGGCGGCATGGGCATAGCCCTGGCCCCGGACGGCAGCCACGTCTACGTCGGGGTCAACGTGCCCGGCGAGGACGGCACGGTCGAGGTCATCGACACCGCGACCCGCGAGGTCACCGGCACCGCACCGGTCGGCATGCGCCCCTTCGACGTGGACGTCTCACCGGACGGCCGCGAGGCGTACGCCACCGACCACGACTCGTTCGACGTGACGGCGGTCGACGCGGACACATTGAAGACCCGGCGCATGGAGGTCGCCCCGTACGGCACCGAGGGTGGGCTCGGCTCCTGGCTGAAGCCGCACTACGCCGTCGTACGCCCCGCCGACGGCAAGCTGCTGCTGCCCTTCGAGGGGGAGCGGCTGGCCGTGCTCGACCCGCGCACCGGGAAGGTGACCATCGAGCGGATGACGGCCAACACCCACCAGCACGGCGCGGCACTCGCCCCCGACGGCACCCTCCTCGTCGTCGGCACCGGCCCGATCGGCTCGGGCGACGAGGATCCCTCGCTCACCGTCCGCGCCCCCGGCGGTGCGGAACGGGTCGTCCCGCTGGACGGGCCGCACGAGGACGTGGCGGTGTCGGCGGACGGCCGCACGGCGTACGTCACCGGCGGCTTCACCCGCGACGGCTACTGGAACGGGATCACCGTCGTCGACCTGGCCGACGAGGAGAGCGAGCCCGTCCGCCTGACGGCAGGCAACCGGCCCCTCGGTATCGCCGTCCTCTGAGCCAGGAGCCGCCCGCTCCTCCCCCGAGGCGGGCGGCTCCTTCCCATGGAGGACCAGCGGGGGAAACCCCCTAAAATCGACCGGTGAACCCCCGCACCCCCACCAC
>NZ_JAFEUF010000510.1 GCF_016901035.1 Streptomyces durocortorensis | reverse complement strand
GGCCCGGGAGGTGTACGACGTGGGGCGACGACAGGCGGGGCCCGGCCGGGGCGCGCGGTGCGGGGGGAGCAGGTGGTCCGTGCGCGTGGCTACCGGTAGGCGGCGAAGGCCTTCGTGAAGGCCAGCGGCTCCTGGTCGATCGAGCTGCAGGTGGCGTCGGCCTCCGGCTTGGGGCCGCCGGGGCACGCCTTGTCCCGGGTGCCGGACCACATCGCGAGGCGGCCGATGCCCTTCTCCTCGGCGAACTCGACCAGTTGACCGGCGTCCTCGACGGTGAAGATCTCGGTGACGACGTCGTTGACGCCGATCATCGGGGTGACCGCGACGGCCTGCCACGCGGCGGCCTCCGAGAGGCCGAGGACGCCCTTGAGCTGGGCCTGGGTGGCGGTCGCCGCCTGGATCGCGTACGCGCCCATGTCGTCGCTGTAGGCGGGGCCGTAGTCCATCGCCATGATGTTGACCGCGTCGACACGGACGCCGTTCTTCTCCGCGTCGGCCAGCAGGTCCACGCCCGGCTGGGTCAGCCCCTCGGGCATGACGGGCAGGGTGAAGGCGACGTCGAGGTCGGGGTACTTCTTCTGGAGCTGGGCGATGGCCTGGGAGCGGCGGGTGTTGGCGGCCGCGTCGGGCAGGGCGGCGCCCTCGATGTCGAAGTCGACCTTGGTGAGGTCGTAGGCGTCGACGACCTTGCCGTACGCGGGGGCGTGGTCGTCGGCGGAGGAGCAGTTGAGGGCGAGTTCGGCACCGGCCGCACCGCCGAAGGAGACCCGGACGTCACCGCCCTGCTCGCGCAACGCACTTATCTGGGAGGCCACTTGGTCGTCACCGAGACCGGTGACGCCGCCCCAGAGCGGCGCGCAGCCGCCGCCGGAGGTGATGAAGGCGAGGTGGAACTCCTTCACGCCCGTCTTGGCGGCGGTGTCGAGGAGGTCGTAGGCGGGGTTGAGCGAGGTGTCGATGAAGGGGGCGAAACGGACGCCGGTTTCCCCACCGCCCCCGGGGCGACCGGTGGCGGTGGGGGTCGGCGTGGGCTCGCTGCTCTTCGACGGCGTGGCGGACGCGGACGGCGAGGCCGACGGTGTCGCCGTGCGGGAGGGCGTACGGGACGGAGCCGCCGACGCGGAGGGGG
>NZ_JAFEUF010000509.1 GCF_016901035.1 Streptomyces durocortorensis | reverse complement strand
GCTACCGCCCGGACCGTGGCCCCGCCGCGGGGGCTGCCGTGCCGCGCGGCGGCGGCGACGGGGAGGCCGACGCACGGGGCGGTGGCGGCGGGCGGCTGGGGGCTGAGCCTGCTGCCGGTCCATGTCGCGTCGGTGGTGCCCCTGGGCTCGTCGAGGGGCCCTGGGGCGGCTGCTGGGCGGCTCACCAGGGCATGGCGACGCCGCCGTTCGGCCGGAGGATCTGGCCGGTCATGAAGGCCGAGGCGTCCGACGCCAGGTGCAGCACGGTATGGGCGACGTCCTCGGGTTCGCCGACCCGGCCCAGCGGGGAGATCCGGGCCATCGTCGCCTCCGCCCGGTGCTGCCCCGCGGCATCGTGCCGGTCGGTCATCGGCGTACGGATCCAGCCAGGGGCGACGGCGTTCACCCGTATGGCGTGCGGCCCCAGCTCCGTGGCCAGCGTCCTGGTGAGCTGCACCACTGCGGCCTTCGCGACGCTGTAGCAGAGCAGGCCCGCGCTCGCGGAGTCCACGGCGCCCGACGCCATCGTGATCAGCGAGCCGGGGGCGGAGCGGGCTCTCATGGAGCGGGCCACTTCCTGGCAGGCGTGGAGCACGCCCTTGAAATTGACCGCCAGCACCCGGTCCAGATCCTCGTCCGTGGTCTCCAGCACGCTGCTGGTGTGCATGATCCCGGCCGCGGCGACCAGGATGTCGAGATGCCCCGCCGCGTCGACGGCCGCACGGATCCGGTCGCGGTCGGTGACGTCCAGGGGGTGGGTCCGGGCGCTGCCGCCCGCGTCGGCGATCAGGTCGTACGTCCGGCGCAGGCCCGTCTCGTCGCGGTCCGCGCAGTGCACCAGGGCCCCGGCCTCCGCGAGCAGCAGGGCGCTCGCCCGCCCGATGCCGCTCGCCGCACCGGTGACGAACGCGGCGCGGCCCGTGAGGTCGTACGCGGAGAGAGGCATGACCGGACCGTACGGCTGTATCTGACGGGTCGTCAACTAGGGGGTGGGGCCTGATTGGCAGCCGGGGCACCAGTAGGTGGGGCGGTCGTCCTGGTCGGCCAGGCGGATCGGGGTGCCGCAGCGCAGGCAGGGGCGGCGGGCGCGCCCGTAGACGTACAGCCGCTCCTGTACGCGGACGGGCGGGCG
>NZ_JAFEUF010000508.1 GCF_016901035.1 Streptomyces durocortorensis | reverse complement strand
ACCCCCACCCCTTTCCGCATGCCCCCCGAGTGGGCCCCGCACGAGCGCACCTGGATGGCCTGGCCGGGGCCCAACCCCACCTTCGCCTCCGACGCCGAGCTGAACGGGGCCCGCCGTGCCTGGGCCGCCGTCGCCCGGGCCGTACGGCGCTTCGAGCCGGTCACCGTGGTCGTCGGGCCCGGTCAGGAGGAGGGGGCGGCGGCGCTGCTCGGGCCCGACGTCGAGCTGGTCGTCCGGCCGCTCGACGACGCCTGGATGCGGGACATCGGGCCCACCTTCGTCACCGACGGCCGCACGCTCGCCGCCGTCGACTGGACGTTCAACGGCTGGGGCGCCCAGGGCTGGGCCCGCTGGGAGAACGACCAGCACATCGCCCGGGCCGTCGCCGAGCTGACCGGCACCCCGGCCCACAGCTCCCCGCTCGTCAACGAGGGCGGCGCGATCCACGTCGACGGCGAGGGCACCGTCCTGCTCACCGAGACCGTCCAGCTCGGCAAGGAGCGGAACCCGGGCTGGAGCAAGGAGCAGGTGGAGGCGGAGATCCACGCCCGCCTCGGCACCGAGAAGGCCATCTGGCTGCCCCGCGGGCTGAGCGGCGACTACGGGACGTACGGCACGCTCGGCCATGTCGACATCGTCGCCGCCTTCGCCCGCCCGGGCACCGTCCTCGCCCACGTCCAGCCCGACCCGGCCCACCCCGACCACGAGGTGACCCGGGAGCTGCTGGCCGTCCTGCGGGCCGCCACGGACGCCAAGGGCCGCCCGCTGGAGGTCATCGAAGTGCCCGCGCCCACCGTGCTCCGCGACGAGGACGGCGAGTGGGTCGACTACTCCTACATCAACTACTACCTCTGCAACGACGGCGTGGTCCTCTGTGCCTTCGACGACCCGCGCGACGAGGAGGCCGCCGCGATCTTCCGGGGCCTCTTCCCGGACCGTACGGTGACCCTCGTCGACGCCCGTACGATCTTCGCCGGCGGTGGAGGCATCCACTGCATCACTCAGCAGCAGCCGAAGATCTGAACCCACCCGAAAGCCGAAAGTCCCGGCCCAGCGGCCCCGCGCGCTACACTCGCACGCCGGGGGGGGGGCCGCGGTAACCGGGGGGCGTGGGGTCGGGCAGGAGGAAGCGGCCGCCGAGGCCCGGGAGCGCGAG
>NZ_JAFEUF010000050.1:18136-36401 GCF_016901035.1 Streptomyces durocortorensis | reverse complement strand
CCCCTGGCCCCCGCCACTCGCCGAGTCGGGCGCCGAGCTGCCCGACCCCGCCGTCCTCGGGGCCCTCCTGCGACGGCACGGCTGGCAGCGGCGCGGGGGAGCGCCGGGACGCTACGGCCGCTGGACCCCGCCCGGATCCGCCGCCGGGGCGACCAGCCTGCTGGTGCCCGAGAGCGCGGCCTTCCCCGACAGCGGGGAGCTGATCGAGGAGGCCCTCGTCGCCCTCGGCCGCAGCGCCGACCCCTCCGCCCGCGACGTCCTCGTCTCCCTCGCCGTGCCCAGCGACGAGATCCACTGGTGGCGCGAGGTCCCCGAGTCGGCGGCCGGAGCGGCCGGCGCCTCCGGCTGGACCGAGGCGGAGGCCCTGCACACGGCGGCCCGGCAAGTCCTCATGGCCGGGGCGCTGGCGGCCCGCGGCCGGGCGGGCTACCACGGGGCGCGACACCGCAGGAAGGCCCGCGCCGCGCTGGACGACGCGCTCATCGGCCCCGACCCCGGCGGCCGCAGCCTCACCGCGTACGTCCCTGTCGCCTCCGGGCGCGCCGTCGCCGTCCAGCTCTGCCACGCCCTGCACGCCACCCGCGAGGCGGTCGACTACCAGCGGGCCACCGGCGGCATGGAGGCCTTCGACAGCGCGATCGCCGCGGGCGTCGGGCGGGAGCTGACCGAGGCGCTGATCGCCCTGGTGCGCGGTTCCGAGGGCGCCGGGGTCGACCTGCGGTGGGCGCCCGCCGCAGGCACCCCGGACGGCTGCCCGGCCCGGCCGGCCCCCGTCGAGTTCTCCCCGGGCGACCTGCCCGCCCTGCACGCCGCCGGAGCCCGCTACCTCCGCGACGAACCCGCCGGGCAGGTCCGGCTGACCGGCGCGGTGGTCCGGCTGCGCCGCTCCGGGCCGCGCGGCGCCGGGATCGTACGGCTGCGGGTGCTGGCGGGGCCGGAGGTCGCGCACGTCGGCGTGGAGCTGGACGAGGAGGCGTACCGGATCGCGGGCCACGCCCACCTCGTGGGGCTGCCGCTGCGGGTGGAGGGACGGCTTGAGCGGCGGGGCGGGTTCCGGCGGCTCACCGGGGCGTCGCAGGTGGCGCCCGTCCAGGTCGAGGAGGCGGAGCGGGACCGGCTGATGAAGGCGCTCCAGGAGAACGTCGACTTCTTCGAGGAGGCGTGCGCGGGGGAGGAGCCGTAGGGCGGCCCGGAAGGCGTTCGCGTCGGGGGCGTACGGCTCGGTACGATTCTCCTTGCCCGTGGACCAGGAAACGGGCATCCCCTCAGTCAGGAGAGACCGGTGTCAGACGTCCGTGTGATCATCCAACGCGATTCCGAGCGGGAAGAGCACGTGGTGACGACGGGCACGACCGCCGGCGAACTCTTCCCCGGACAGCGCACCGTCGTCGCCGCGCGCATCGGCGGCGAGCTGAAGGACCTCTCGTACGAGCTCCAGGACGGCGAGAGCGTCGAGCCGGTGGAGATCTCCTCCGAGGACGGCCTCAACATCCTGCGCCACTCCACCGCGCATGTCATGGCCCAGGCCGTGCAGGAGCTGTTCCCGGAGGCGAAGCTCGGCATCGGCCCGCCGGTCAAGGACGGCTTCTACTACGACTTCGACGTCGAGAAGCCGTTCACCCCCGAGGACCTCAAGGCCATCGAGAAGAAGATGCAGGAGATCCAGAAGCGGGGCCAGAAGTTCTCCCGCCGCGTGGTCTCCGACGAGGCCGCCCGCGAGGAGCTGGCGAACGAGCCGTACAAGCTGGAGCTCATCGGCATCAAGGGCTCCGCCTCCTCGGACGACGGCGCGGACGTCGAGGTGGGCGGCGGCGAGCTGACCATCTACGACAACCTCGACCCCAAGACCGGCGACCTGTGCTGGAAGGACCTCTGCCGGGGTCCGCACCTGCCGACCACCCGGTTCATCCCGGCGTTCAAGCTGATGCGCAACGCGGCGGCCTACTGGCGCGGCAGCGAGAAGAACCCGATGCTCCAGCGCATCTACGGCACCGCCTGGCCGACCAAGGACGAGCTGAAGGCGCACCTGGAGTTCCTGGAGGAGGCCGCCAAGCGCGACCACCGCAAGCTCGGCAACGAGCTGGACCTCTTCTCCTTCCCCGACGAGATCGGCCCCGGCCTCGCGGTCTTCCACCCCAAGGGCGGCGTCATCCGCCGGGCCATGGAGGACTACTCGCGCCGCCGTCACGAGGAGGAGGGCTACGAGTTCGTCTACAGCCCGCACGCCACCAAGGGCAAGCTCTTCGAGAAGTCCGGCCACCTGGACTGGTACGCCGACGGCATGTACCCGCCCATGCAGCTCGACGACGGGGTGGACTACTACCTCAAGCCGATGAACTGCCCGATGCACAACCTGATCTTCGACGCGCGCGGCCGCTCCTACCGCGAACTGCCCCTGCGCCTCTTCGAGTTCGGCACGGTGTACCGGTACGAGAAGTCGGGCGTCGTGCACGGTCTCACCCGTTCGCGCGGCTTCACGCAGGACGACGCGCACATCTACTGCACCAAGGAGCAGATGGCGGAGGAGCTCGACCGCACGCTCACCTTCGTGCTGAACCTGCTCCGCGACTACGGGCTCACCGACTTCTACCTGGAGCTGTCCACCAAGGACCCGGAGAAGTACGTCGGCTCGGACGAGACCTGGGAAGAGGCCACCGAGACGCTCCGTCAGGTCGCCGAGAAGCAGGGCCTGCCCCTGGTCCCGGACCCGGGTGGCGCCGCGTTCTACGGCCCGAAGATCTCCGTGCAGTGCAAGGACGCCATCGGCCGTACCTGGCAGATGTCGACCGTGCAGCTCGACTTCAACCTGCCGGAGCGCTTCGACCTGGAGTACACCGGCCCCGACGGCTCCAAGCAGCGCCCGGTCATGATCCACCGTGCCCTGTTCGGTTCCATCGAGCGCTTCTTCGCCGTGCTCCTGGAGCACTACGCGGGCGCGTTCCCGGTCTGGCTCGCCCCGGTCCAGGCCGTGGGCATCCCGATCGGCGACGCTCACATCCCCTACCTCCAGGAGTTCGCCGCCAAGGCGCGCAAGCAGGGGCTGCGGGTGGACGTGGACGCCTCCTCGGACCGGATGCAGAAGAAGATCCGCAACCAGCAGAAGAACAAGGTCCCGTTCATGATCATCGCCGGTGACGAGGACATGGCCAACGGTGCCGTCTCCTTCCGCTACCGCGACGGTTCGCAGGAGAACGGCATCCCGGTCGACGAGGCCATCGCCAAGATCGCGAAGGCCGTCGAGGACCGCGTACAGGTCTGACCCCGAAGTCGGTCACGGCCCCCGGAGCGCTAACCCCGCTCGGGGGGCCGTTTCTCGTCCTCCCTGGTGAACACCTGGATCAGCCACGACGAGAACGACCCCGTCACCGCCCCCAGCAGCGCCAGACCGCACGCCATCAGCCCCGCCGCGACCGTCCTGCCCCACAGCGTGACCGGTGTGGCGTCCCCGTAGCCGACCGTCGTCAGCGTCGCGCACGCCCACCACACCGCGTCGCCGAACGTACGGATGGAGGCGCCGGGGGCGGTGTGCTCCAGGTGGTAGACCGCGAGCGCGGCGGAGAAGCCGAGCAGGACGGCGGTCAGGCTCGCGTACGCCATCACGCGCGCGTACAGGTCCAGCCGCGGCCGGTCGTGGCGGCGCTGCACCGCCTGGTAGACCTGCACCATCCGCAGCGGGCGCAGCAACGGCAGCAGCAGGACCAGGGTGTCGAGCCAGTGCACGCGCAGGAAGCGCGCGCCCAGGCCGCTGAGCCGCAGCCGGGTGACGTAGTCGACGAGGAAGAGCAGCCAGGTCGACCAGACCAGGATCAGCGCGATGTCGTTCCAGGGCTCGGCCTCGTGCGAGGTCAGCACCCGGAACGCGTACCCCGTCAGGAAGAGCAGCCCCGCCGCGAAGAGCGGAACCTCCGTGCGCTGCTCCCAGCGGGTCAGCCGGACGGGTCGATCGGGGGCGGGTCGGTCGTTCATCGCCTCAGCATCGTGGGCGGCCGAGCGGTGCGCCCCCGGCGACACGCTCCGCCGGGGTGACGCAATATGCTGATCGGCATGACGAGTGAGCCGGAGCAGCAGATCGGCGTGGGGACGCCCGACGCATTCCAGCGCCTGTGGACCCCCCATCGGATGGCGTACATCCAGGGCCAGGACAAGCCGAGCGGCCCGGGCGCCGAGGACGGCTGTCCGTTCTGTTCGATCCCGGCGAAATCCGACGAGGACGGGCTCGTCGTCGCGCGCGGCGAGCACGTCTACGCGGTGCTGAACCTGTATCCGTACAACGGCGGACACCTCATGGTCGTCCCTTACCGGCACGTGGCCGACTACACGGAGCTGGACGGTCCGGAGACGGCCGAGCTGGCGGACTTCACCAAGCGGGCCATGGTCGCGCTGCGGGCGGCCTCCGGGGCGCACGGCTTCAACATCGGCATGAACCAGGGCTCGGTGGCCGGGGCCGGGATCGCCGCGCACCTGCACCAGCACCTGGTGCCGCGCTGGGGCGGGGACACCAACTTCATGCCGGTCATCGGCCACACCAAGGTGCTGCCCCAGCTGCTGGGCGACACCCGGGCGATGCTGGCCGACGCCTGGCCCGCCGCCGTCTAGGACGTCGAACGCGAAGGCCCCCGCCGCGGCGGGGGCCTTCGCCGTACGCGTATCTACGACGCGTCGTACCTACGCGTCGTAGACGTCGGCCTTGCGCGGGGCCGGGTCCTGTACGAGGCCGCTCAGTATGCCCGAGCGGTTGTCGAAGCGCTCCGTGTCGACGCCGTTCTCCGCGAGGACCCGCATCGCCGCCGAGTGGACCGCCCGCAGCACCGGGGTGGCGGCGCGCATCGCGTCGTCCGCCATGAAGCGGTGGTTCCACGGCTTGGCCGCCCATGCGTGCCGCAGCCCGAACGGCTCGGGCAGCACGATCTTGCCGCCCAGGTAGTCCAGCATCGGCGGATACCAGGTGAGGGGAGCCCGCAGCGCGAGCCGGACGACCTCCTTGGCGTCCACCAGCGCCAGCGGGACGTCCCGGGTCTCCCAGAAGCGGACCGTCTTGTTGACCGTCTTCGTCTTCGCCGCCGGCTTGGTGAGGAACAGGCTGTGCACCGGCCCCAGCGCGTGGCCCGTCACCTCGATGCGCAGCGTCTCGTGGAGCACGGTCACGGTGATCATCATGGTGATCACCAACTGGCCGTCCCACAGGGCGAACTGGACGCCCAGGTAGTGCCGGTCGCCGCTGCCGAACTGCTGGTGGTTGCAGATCCGCTGTATCTCGTGGGGCTTCACCTGGAAGGTGGCGACGTCCTCGCCCTCGGGGCGGGTGACGGCGTCGGCGTTCTCCCCGATGGGCGAGACGACCCAGTGCTTCACGGACGGCTTGGGGAAGCCTCCGGTGTTCAGCGGCCCGCGCTCCAGCATCTTCAGCTGGTCGTGGATGATCCGGATCAGGTCCCAGCTGCGGAACTGGTGGATCTCCTTCGTCGGATCCTTCGGCAGCAGCTCCTCGGCCAGTTGCCAGCTGCCCCAGCGGGTGCCCATCCCGAGGACGCCCTTGGGGCCGGCGTAGAAGACGGCGTTCGACTGCTGCTCGGCCGACAGCTTCTCCAGGCCCTGGCGCAGGGCCTCGCGCGCGGTCTCGTTGGGGTTCTTCGGGACCGCCTCGGGGATCTTGGCGATCACCCCGGTGCCCGAGAGAAGGCCCTCCCAGCGGGCCCGCATGTCCCTGGCCGAGGTCTCGGCGATCCGTTTGGCGAGCACCCAGCCGATCACCGGCGCGATGACCGCGCCCCGGAAGTAGAGAGCCCAGAAGCCGTCCAGCGGCAGCTTGACCACCAGGATCAGCGCACCGACTCCGAAGGCGGCCAGCAGCACCGTGCCGACGGCCTTGAACGCCGCGTCGCTGGACTTGTTGAGCATGTCCCGGATCCGGAAGGCGATCACCCAGGCCACCATGCCCGGCAGGAACAGGACGCCGAACACCACGGTCACCAGGGTGAGCCGGGTGTCCCGGGCCTTGCGCAGGTTGTTCGCCGACAGGCAGTGCTCCACCACGGTCTGCGGGTCCGTGCCGAAGGACTGGATCAGCGCCTTGCGGGCGCCGCCCAGCATCCGCTCCTGGACGGCCCGGGCGAACGCCTCGCCGAGATTCGGCTTGAAGTAGTCGGACTTGAAGAGTTTGGAGGAGCCCGGCTTCACCGTTGATTTGTGCCACTCGCTGTTGGCGTCGAGGATCGTCTCCACCGGGCTGTCCCGATACGCCGCCGAGGCCAGGGCATTGGTCGCCACGGTCTGGCTGCCCGAGCCCTGGACCGGGATCTGGGCCCCGGGTGAGAAGTCGAATCCGTCGCTGGCCACCTGTCGCCCCCACTCGCCGCACGTCTGCTCCTGCGGTGTGCCCAACTACCGTACGCGGCATACCTTCTGAGCTGCGACCACAGCGTATCGTCCGGATCACACCACCACCCGTCACCGGCGTGGTCGCGGACGGTGAGTGCGACAGTGCGCCGGTCACGCGCCGGGGGCCCGCCTGCCTGTCTGCGCCGGGGCGGCCGGTTCGCCGGTCATGCGCCGGGTGACCCGTTCGCCTGCTCGGCGCGGACCCGGTCGGCGATCTGCGGCGGCATCGCCTCGTGCCGGGCGTACGCGCGGTCGAAGCGGCCGGTGCCGTGCGACAGGGAGCGCAGGTCCACCGCGTACCGGCCGACCTCGATCTCCGGCACCTCCGCCCGTACGAGCGTGCGCCCGCCCGCACTCTGCTCCGTGCCCACGACCCGGCCCCGCCGCCCCGACAGGTCGCTCATCACCGGGCCCACGTAGTCGTCGGGGACCAGCACGCTCACCTCGCACACCGGCTCCAGGAGCCGGATACGGGACTCGGAGGCGGCCTCGCGCAGCGCGAGAGCCCCGGCGGTCTGGAACGCGGCGTCCGAGGAGTCCACCGAATGCGCCTTGCCGTCCACGAGCGTGACCCGTACGTCGACCAGCGGGTGCCCGGCGGCCAGCCCTTTGGCTGCCTGGGCCCGGACGCCCTTCTCCACCGAGGGGATGAACTGGCGCGGCACCGCACCGCCGACGACCTTGTCGACGAACTCGATGCCGGAGCCCGGCGGCAGCGGCTCCACCTCGATCTCGCAGATCGCGAACTGGCCGTGCCCGCCGGACTGTTTGACGTGCCGTCCGCGCCCGGCGGCCGGCCCGGCGAACGTCTCGCGCAGCGGCACCCGGTGCGGCTCCGCGTCGACCTGGACGCCGTAGCGGTTGCGCAGCCGCTCCAGGGCCACCTCCTGGTGGGCCTCGCCCAGGCACCACAGGACGACCTGGCCGGTGTCCGGGTTCTGTTCGAGGCGCAGCGTCGGGTCCTCGGCGACCAGCCTGGCCAGGCCCTGCGACAGTTTGTCCTCGTCCGCCTTGCCGTGGGCCCGAACCGCCAGCGGAAGCAGCGGGTCCGGCGTCGACCAGGGCTCGATCAGGACCGGGTCGCCGGCCGGGGAGAGGGTGTCGCCGGTCTCCGCCTCGCCGAGCCGGGCCACGCACGCCAGATCGCCCGCGACGCACCGGTCCAGGGCGTTCTGCCGGCGGCCGAACGGTGAGGTGAGCGCCCCGACGCGGATCTCCGCCTCGTGGCAGGGGCGCGGGGCGTGCCCCGTCGCGTCCAGGCCGTGGCCGCACAGGTGCACGGAGTCGTCGGGGCGCAGAGTGCCGGAGAAGACGCGGACCAGCGAGACCCGGCCCACGTACGGGTCGGAGGACGTCTTGACGACCTCGGCGACCAGCGGGCCGTCCGGGTCGCAGACCGGTGCGGGCCGGGGCTTGCCCGACGGGGTGGTGACGACGGGCGGCGTGCGCTCCAGCGGGGTCGGGAAGCCGCGGGTGATCAGCTCCAGCAGCTCGACGGTGCCGATGCCCTGGCGGGCGCCCTCGGCCGCCGGGGCCGCCGTGAGGACGGGGTGGAAGGAGCCCCGGGCGACGGCCCGTTCCAGATCGCCGATCAGCGTCGTGACGTCGATGTCCTCGCCGCCGAGGTAGCGGTCCATGAGGGACTCGTCCTCGCTCTCGGCGATGATCCCCTCGATCAGCCGGTCCCGGGCGGCCCGCAGGGGTTCATCCTGGTCGGGGGCGGGCGGCAGCTCGGTGCGTTCGCCCGAGGAGTGGTCGAGGATCCGCCGGCTCAGCAGCCCGGTGAGGCCGGTCAGCGGGGCGTGCCCGTCCGCACCCTCGGGCCCCAGGACCGGCAGGTACAGCGGCAGTACGGCGTCGGGGTCCTCGCCCCCGAAGTTCTCGGCGCAGATCCGGATCATGTCGTCGAACGAGGTGCGGGCGGTGTCCAGGTGCGTGACGACGATCGCGCGCGGCATGCCGACGAGCGCGCACTCCTCCCAGACGGCCCGGGTGGTCGCGGCCACCGACTCCGCCTCCTGGGCCGCCGAGACGACGAAGAGGGCCGCGTCCGCTGCGCGCAGACCGGCCCGCAGCTCCCCGACGAAGTCCGCGTAGCCGGGGGTGTCCAGCAGATTGATCTTGCAGCCGTCCCAGGCCACCGGGACCAGCGAGAGCTGTACGGAACGCCGTCGCCGCTGCTCGATCTCGTCGTAGTCGGAGACGGTCGCCCCGTCCTCGACCCGGCCGGCCCGGTTCACCGCCCCCGCCGTCAGGGCCAGCGCCTCGACCAGGGTGGTCTTGCCCGATCCGCTGGGGCCGACCAGCACCACGTTCCGTACGACGGAGGGGTGGCCGGCCGTCGGTGCCCCTCCGGCGGCTCCGGGGTGTGCGTGTGCCTTGTCGCCCATGGTGCGTGCCTCCCGGTCGATGGCGCGGTGCGGGGGAGGGCGACCGCGCGCGGAGCAGCGGTGGTCACGGGGGGGCGGAGAGGCCGCCGCGGCGGTCTCGGCGACGCCCGCGGTCCTTCGAGCTTGGCACCGCGGCGGGGCCTCGTCCATAGGTCGCGCACGGGCGCCGTCCGGCCGGGGCCGGATCCCGGGGGACACCCGGCGGGTGCCCGTCCGGTGGAAGGCACCGGCGGTGACTACGATGGGCCAGCCGGTGGCCGAAGGGGCCGCCCGGCGAACCGAACCCTCGGGAAGGCCATGCTGAACAAGTACGCGCGTGCATTCTTCACGCGTGTCCTCACACCGTTCGCCGCTCTGCTGCTCCGTCTCGGGGTCAGCCCCGACGCGGTCACTCTCATCGGCACGGCCGGAGTGATGGCAGGTGCGCTGGTCTTTTTCCCGATGGGGGAGTTCTTCTGGGGCACGATCGTCATCACGATCTTCGTCTTCTCCGACCTCGTCGACGGCAACATGGCGCGGCAGGCCGGGATCTCCAGCCGGTGGGGCGCGTTCCTCGACTCGACGCTGGACCGGGTCGCCGACGGCGCGATCTTCGCCGGCTTCGCCCTCTGGTACGCGGGCAGCGGCGACGACAACATCCTCTGCGCCGTCGCGATCTTCTGCCTGGCCAGCGGCCAGGTGGTCTCGTACACGAAGGCGCGCGGCGAGTCGATCGGCCTGCCGGTGGCGGTCAACGGCCTGGTGGAGCGCGCCGAGCGGCTGGTGATCTCGCTGGTCGCCGCCGGTCTCGCCGGACTGCACACGTTCGGCGTGCCGCACATCGACGTCCTGCTCCCGATCGCGCTGTGGATCGTCGCCGTGGGCAGCCTCGTCACGCTGATCCAGCGGGTGGTGACCGTACGCCGCGAGTCGGCCGAGGCGGATGCCGCCGAGGCCGCGAACGGGGGCCCGGTCGCTTCGGGCCCCGCGTCGGGCCAGGGGAGCGAGGCCGACCGGTGAGCGCGGGCGCGTCCGACCTGAAGGGCCGGCTCACCGACGGGCTGTACGGACTGGGCTGGAGCGCGGTCAAGACGCTGCCCGAGCCCGCCGCCGCCCGCCTCTTCCGCACCATCGCCGACCAGGTCTGGAAGCGGCGCGGCAAGAGCGTGCTGCGCCTGGAGTCCAACCTGGCGCGGGTCGTCCCCGACGCCGGCCCGGAGCGGCTGGCCGAGCTGTCCAAGGCCGGGATGCGCTCGTACATGCGCTACTGGATGGAGTCGTTCCGGCTGCCGACCTGGACCCCGGAGCGCATCAAGGCGAGCATCGACGTCAAGGACGCCCACCACCTCACCGAGGGCCTGGACGCCGGGAACGGCGTGATCATCGCCCTGCCGCACCTCGGCAACTGGGACCTGGCCGGAGCCTGGGTCACCACCGACCTGAAGGTCCCCTTCACCACCGTCGCCGAACGGCTGGAGCCCGCGACGCTCTACGACCGGTTCGTCGCCTACCGCGAGGGCCTCGGCATGGAGGTCCTGCCGCACAGCGGCGGGGCCGCGTTCGGGACGCTGGCCCGGCGGCTGCGCGCGGGCGGCCTGGTCTGCCTGGTCGCGGACCGGGACCTGTCCGCGTCCGGCGTCGAGGTGTCGTTCTTCGGCTCCACCGCCAGGATGCCCGCGGGCCCGGCGCTGCTCGCCCAGCAGACGGGCGCGCTGCTGATGCCGGTGACGCTCTGGTACGACGGCACGCCGGTGATGAAGGCGCGCGTCCACCCGGCGGTCGAGGCGCCGACGGAAGGCACCCGCACCGAGAAGACCTCCGCCATGACGCAGGCGCTCGCCGACGCCTTCGCCGGCGGGATCGCCGAGCACCCGGAGGACTGGCACATGCTCCAGCGGCTCTGGCTGGACGACCTGGACCCCCGGGGGGCACCGAAGTGAAGATCGGCATCGTCTGCCCGTACTCCTGGGACGTCCCCGGCGGCGTGCAGTTCCACATCCGAGACCTCGCCGAACACCTGATCCGGCTCGGCCACGAGGTCTCCGTCCTGGCCCCCGCCGACGACGAGACACCGCTGCCGCCGTACGTCGTCTCGGCGGGCCGGGCCGTCCCGGTCCCGTACAACGGCTCGGTTGCCCGGCTGAACTTCGGCTTCCTGTCGGCGGCCCGGGTCCGGCGCTGGCTGCACGACGGCACCTTCGACGTGATCCACATCCACGAGCCGACCTCCCCGTCGCTGGGGCTGCTGGCCTGCTGGGCGGCGCAGGGGCCGATCGTGGCCACCTTCCACACCTCCAACCCGCGCTCCCGGGCGATGATCGCCGCGTACCCGATCCTGCAGCCCGCGCTGGAGAAGATCAGCGCCCGGATCGCGGTCAGCGAGTACGCCCGGCGCACCCTGGTCGAGCACCTCGGCGGCGACGCCGTCGTCATCCCCAACGGCGTCGACGTCGGCTTCTTCGCCGACGCCGAGCCCAAGGCCGAGTGGCAGGGGCAGACGCTCGGCTTCATCGGCCGCATCGACGAGCCCCGCAAGGGCCTGCCCGTCCTGATGAAGGCGCTGCCCGCGATCCTCGCCGCCCGCCCCGAGGCCCGCCTGCTGGTCGCCGGGCGCGGCGACGAGGAGGAGGCGGTGGTGTCCCTGCCGAAGGAGCTGCGCGAGCGCGTCGAGTTCCTCGGCATGGTCAGCGACGAGGACAAGGCCCGGCTGCTGCGCAGCGTCGACGTGTACGTGGCCCCCAACACCGGCGGCGAGAGCTTCGGGATCATCCTGGTCGAGGCGCTGTCGGCCGGAGCGCCGGTCCTCGCGAGCGACCTGGACGCCTTCGCGCAGGTCCTGGACCAGGGGGCGGCGGGCGACCTGTTCGCCAACGAGGACGCCGACGCGCTGGCCGAGGCCGCGATCCGGCTGCTGGGCGACCCGGAGCGCCGCGAGGGCCTGCGCGAGCGCGGCGGAGCCCACGTACGGCGCTTCGACTGGACGACGGTGGGGGCCGACATCCTCGCGGTGTACGAGACGGTGACCGACGGGGCCGCCTCGGTCGCGGCGGACGAACGCCCGGGGCTGCGGTCCCGGTTCGGGCTGGCCAGGGACTGAGGGCCGGGCGCCCGCGCCTGACGGTGGCGCGGGCCGGGCCCCGTACGCGGCCTCGGGCGTCGTCCCGTTGAAGCCGGGGGCCGCCGGCGACGGTAGCGTGTGGGCCCGTGACCGTAACCCTCATCGTCTGGATCGTCCTCGCCGTCATCGCGATCGGCGTGTACCTCAGCTGGACCGCCGGCCGCCTCGACCGCCTGCACTCCCGGATCGACGCCGCCCGCGCCGCCCTCGACGCCCAACTGCTGCGCCGCGCCTCGGTCACCCAGGAGCTGGCCACCTCAGGCGTCCTGGACCCGGCCGCCTCGATCGTCCTGTACGAGGCCGCGCACGCCGCCCGGCAAGCCGAGGAGGACCACCGCGAGGTCGCCGAGAGCGAGTTGAGCACCGCCCTGCGCGCCGTCTTCGGCGAACCGGCCCAGGTCGACGCGGTGAAGGAGATCCCCGGCGGCGTCGAGGCGGCCACCGAACTGGCCGCCGCCGTACGCCGCGTGCCCATGGCCCGTCGCTTCCACAACGACGCCGTACGCGCCGCCCGCGCGCTGCGTCGGCACCGTACCGTCCGGCTCTTCCGGCTCGCCGGGCACGCGCCGTTCCCGCTCGCCTTCGAGATGGACGACGCCCCGCCGGTGGCCCTCGCGGACCGCCCGGGCACCTGAGCGGGAGCACGATCCCAGGCCAAAACGATCCACGGCCTGTTCATTGGCCCTTGCTGTGGCCTGCTTCCACAGCGTTTGCTCGGCGATGCAGTATCCAGCGTCTTTCACCGAGTGAGGTCCCGTGTCCACGCTTCCCAGCACCCCGCAGTCCGCCGAGTCCCCCGCCACCGGCACCGCCCGCGTCAAGCGCGGCATGGCCGAGCAGCTCAAGGGCGGCGTGATCATGGACGTCGTCGACGCCGAGCAGGCGAAGATCGCCGAGGACGCGGGCGCCGTGGCCGTCATGGCCCTGGAGCGGGTGCCGGCCGACATCCGCAAGGACGGCGGCGTGGCCCGGATGTCCGACCCCAACATGATCGAGGAGATCATCGGGGCCGTCTCCATCCCGGTCATGGCCAAGTCCCGCATCGGCCACTTCGTCGAGGCCCAGGTCCTCCAGTCCCTCGGTGTCGACTACATCGACGAGTCCGAGGTCCTCACCCCGGCCGACGAGGTCAACCACAGCGACAAGTTCGCCTTCACCACCCCCTTCGTCTGCGGCGCCACCAACCTGGGCGAGGCCCTGCGCCGCATCGCCGAGGGCGCGGCCATGATCCGCTCGAAGGGCGAGGCCGGCACCGGCAACGTCGTCGAGGCCGTCCGCCACCTCCGCCAGATCAAGAACGAGATCGCGCGTCTGCGCGGCTTCGACAACAACGAGCTGTACGCCGCCGCCAAGGACCTCCGCGCCCCCTACGAGCTGGTCAAGGAGGTCGCGGAGCTGGGCAAGCTGCCCGTCGTGCTGTTCTCCGCCGGTGGCGTCGCCACCCCGGCCGACGCCGCGCTGATGCGCCAGCTCGGCGCCGAGGGCGTCTTCGTCGGCTCCGGCATCTTCAAGTCCGGCGACCCGGCCAAGCGCGCCGCCGCCATCGTGAAGGCCACCACCTTCTACGACGACCCCAAGGTCATCGCGGACGCCTCCCGCAACCTGGGCGAGGCCATGGTCGGCATCAACTGCGACACGCTGCCCGAGTCCGAGCGCTATGCCAACCGCGGCTGGTAACCACTGATGAGCGACACCCCCCTGATCGGCGTCCTGGCTCTCCAGGGTGACGTGCGGGAGCATCTGATCGCCCTGGCCTCGGCGGACGCCGTGGCCAGGCCGGTCCGGCGCCCCGAGGAGCTCGCCGAGGTGGACGGCCTGGTCATCCCGGGCGGCGAGTCCACCACCATGTCCAAACTGGCCGTGCTCTTCGGCATGATGGAGTCGCTGCGCGAACGGGTCCGGGCCGGGATGCCGGTCTACGGCACCTGCGCCGGGATGATCCTTCTCGCGGAGAAGATCCTCGACCCCCGCTCGGGCCAGGAGACCCTCGGCGGCATCGACATGATCGTGCGGCGCAATGCCTTCGGCCGGCAGAACGAGTCGTTCGAGGCCGCGGTCGAGGTCGGCGGCGTCGAAGGCGGCCCGGTGGACGGTGTGTTCATCCGTGCGCCCTGGGTCGAGTCCGTCGGGGCCGAGACCGAGGTCATCGCCGAACACGGCGGGCACATCGTGGCGGTACGGCAGAAAAACGCCCTCGCCACCTCGTTCCACCCCGAACTGACCGGCGACCATCGCGTGCACGCTCTGTTCGTGGACATGGTGCGCGCAGTGAAGTGAGCGGACCCCGGTAGGATCTCTCGGGTTCGACTCGATTTTGGTGACGCGAAGGAGAAGGCAGATGTCCGGCCACTCTAAATGGGCTACGACGAAGCACAAGAAGGCCGTGATTGACGCCAAGCGCGGCAAGCTCTTCGCGAAGCTGATCAAGAACATCGAGGTCGCGGCCCGCTCCGGCGGCGTCGACCCCGACGGCAACCCCACGCTCGTCGACGCCATCCAGAAGGCGAAGAAGAGCTCCGTCCCGAACAAGAACATCGACTCCGCGGTCAAGCGCGGCGGCGGTCTCGAAGCGGGCGGCGCCGACTACGAGACGATCATGTACGAGGGTTACGGCCCCAACGGTGTCGCGGTGCTCATCGAGTGCCTCACCGACAACCGCAACCGTGCCGCGTCCGACGTACGTGTCGCCATGACCCGGAACGGCGGCTCGATGGCCGACCCGGGCTCCGTCTCGTACCTGTTCAACCGCAAGGGCGTCGTGATCCTGCCCAAGGGCGAGCTGACCGAGGACGACGTCCTCGGCGCGGTCCTCGACGCGGGCGCCGAGGAGGTCAACGACCTCGGCGAGACCTTCGAGGTGGTCAGCGAGGCCACCGACATGGTCGCGGTGCGCACCGCGCTCCAGGAGGCGGGCATCGACTACGACTCCGCCGAGGCCAACTTCCTGCCGACCATGCAGGTCGAGCTGGACGAAGAGGGCGCACGCAAGATCTTCAAGCTCATCGACGCGCTGGAGGACAGCGACGACGTGCAGAACGTCTTCGCCAACTTCGACGTGTCCGACGAGGTCATGGAGAAGGTCGACGCCTGACGGCACGGCCGCACGGCCAGGCGCGGCGGGCCGACGGGGCACTCCCCGTCGGCCCGTCGTCCTGTGGTGACGCGGTGTTGTCGTTACGGGGCTTTGTCAGTGCG
Organism: Streptomyces durocortorensis; assembly: GCF_016901035.1. Classification (GTDB taxonomy): domain Bacteria; phylum Actinomycetota; class Actinomycetes; order Streptomycetales; family Streptomycetaceae; genus Streptomyces; species Streptomyces durocortorensis. The sequence goes on along the minus strand of NZ_JAFEUF010000050.1, from coordinate 21,341 downwards.
AGCCGATAGCCTGCGGGAACAGATGATCGAGCGGGCGCGGTGCGCGCCGTCGACGGGCTGAGGACAGGGGGGCTCCATGCGGGTTCTGGGCATCGACCCGGGGCTGACCCGGTGCGGCGTCGGCGTGGTCGAAGGCGTCGCGGGACGACCGCTGACCATGATCGGCGTCGGCGTCGTGCGCACTTCCTCCGACGCGGAGCTGGGCGACCGGCTCGTCGCCGTCGAGCGCGGCATCGAGCAGTGGCTCGACGAGCACGATCCGGGTTACGTGGCCGTGGAGCGGGTCTTCGCCCAGCACAACGTCCGTACGGTCATGGGCACCGCCCAGGCCAGCGCGGTCGCGATGCTCTGCGCCGCCCGCCGAGGCATCCCCGTCGCCCTGCACACCCCCAGCGAGGTCAAGGCGGCCGTCACCGGCTCCGGCCGCGCGGACAAGGCCCAGGTCGGCGCGATGGTGACCCGGCTGCTGCGGCTGGACGCCCCGCCCAAGCCCGCCGACGCCGCCGACGCCCTGGCCCTCGCCATCTGCCACATCTGGCGCGCCCCCGCGCAGAACCGGCTCCAGCAGGCCGTCGCCGCCCACCGCCGGACGCCCGGCGCACCCCGGGCGTCCGGCGCTTCTCGTACGCCCGGTGTCTCCCGTACGCCCGGCGCCCCGGGCACCTCCGCAACGCCTCGCACGCTGAAAGGCCGTACCGCATGATCGCCTTCGTCTCCGGCCCGGTGGCCGCTCTCGCCCCGACCACGGCCGTCATCGAGGTCGGCGGCATCGGCATGGCCGTCCAGTGCACCCCGCACACCCTCGCCGACCTGCGCGTCGGCAAGGAGGCCCGGCTCGCCACCTCCCTCGTCGTCCGCGAGGACTCCCTCACGCTGTACGGCTTCGCCGACGACGACGAGCGGCAGGTGTTCGAGCTGCTCCAGACCGCCAGCGGCGTCGGCCCCCGCCTCGCCCAGGCGATGCTCGCCACCCACAGCCCCGACGCCCTGCGCCTCGCGGTCTCCACCGGCGACGAGAAGGCGCTCACCGCCGTCTCCGGCATCGGCAAGAAGGGCGCCCAGAAGCTGCTTCTGGAGCTCAAGGACCGGCTCGGCGAACCGGTCGGCGCGCACATCGGCCAGCAGGGCATCGGCACCCCCGTGACCTCCGGCTGGCGCGACCAGCTCCAGGCCGCCCTGATCGGCCTCGGCTACGCGAGCCGCGAGGCCGACGAGGCCGTCAACGCCGTCGCCCCGCAGGCCGAGGCCGCCGTCGCCGAGGGCACCGTACCCCCCGTGCCGCAGCTGCTGCGGGCCGCCCTGCAGACTCTCAACCGCGCCCGCTGACCGGCACCGAACCACCGAAGAGGCCCTTGATGAACTGGGACGAGACCGGACCCGAGACCGACGAGCCGACCGGCCCGGTCTTCGACGACCGGCTGGTCGACGCGGACGCGGACGGCGAGGACACCGCGGTCGAGGCGGCCCTGCGCCCCAAGGACCTGGAGGAGTTCGTCGGCCAGGAGAAGGTCCGCGAACAGCTCGACCTGGTCCTCAAGGCGGCCCGCGCCCGCGGCGCCACCGCCGACCACGTGCTGCTCTCCGGCGCCCCCGGCCTCGGCAAGACCACCCTCTCGATGATCATCGCCGCCGAGATGAACGCCCCGATCCGCATCACCTCCGGCCCCGCCATCCAGCACGCCGGCGACCTCGCGGCGATCCTCTCCTCCCTCCAGGAGGGCGAGGTCCTCTTCCTCGACGAGATCCACCGCATGTCCCGGCCCGCCGAGGAGATGCTCTACATGGCGATGGAGGACTTCCGCGTCGACGTCATCGTCGGCAAGGGCCCCGGCGCCACCGCGATCCCGCTGGAGCTGCCCCCCTTCACCCTGGTCGGGGCCACCACCCGGGCCGGTCTGCTCCCGCCCCCGCTGCGCGACCGCTTCGGCTTCACCGGGCACATGGAGTTCTACGCCCCCGCCGAGCTGGAGCGCGTCATCCACCGCTCCGCCCGCCTCCTGGACGTCGAGATCGACGTCGAGGGCGCCGCCGAGATCGCCGGACGCTCCCGCGGCACCCCCCGTATCGCCAACCGTCTGCTGCGCCGCGTCCGCGACTACGCCCAGGTCAAGGCGGAGGGAGCCATCGACCGGGAGATCGCCGCGGCGGCCCTCAAGGTGTACGAGGTCGACGCCCGCGGACTCGACCGGCTGGACCGTGCCGTCCTCGGCGCCCTGCTGAAACTCTTCGGCGGCGGCCCGGTCGGCCTGTCCACCCTGGCGGTCGCCGTGGGGGAGGAGCGCGAGACCGTCGAGGAGGTCGCCGAGCCCTTCCTCGTACGGGAAGGACTGCTGGCCAGGACCCCGCGCGGCCGGGTCGCCACCCCTGCGGCCTGGGCCCACCTGGGACTGGTCCCGCCGCAGCACGGCGTAAAGGGACAACAGGGTCTGTTCGGGGCGTGATACGTCACAGGTTCGCTCGGACAGGAACCTGGGTGCCATGCTGGGCGTTGTTCCATCGATGCGGACTCATCTAGACTCCGCCGATGCCGCCCTAACCGGTCGGTGTACCCACCCCCGTATATATGAGGCCGCATTCCAGTCGCGGTCGTGCGAAGGAATTCCCGTCCCGTGGATCTCATCACTCTCCTCCCCTTCATCGTGCTCATCGGGGCCATGTTCCTGATGACCCGCTCCGCCAAGAAGAAGCAGGCGGCGGCCGCGCAGATGCGCAACGACATGCAGCCCGGTACCGGCGTCCGCACGATCGGGGGCATGTACGCGACCGTGAAGGAAGTCCACGACGACACCGTGCTCCTCGAGGTCGCCCCCGGCGTGCACGCCGTCTACGCGAAGAACTCGATCGGCGCCGTCCTGGACGACGCGGAGTACAACCGCATCGTCCACGGCGACGAGCAGGAGCTGGACACCGACGGCACCGTCGTCCCGGACGACGCCTCCTCGCTGACCAGTGACGCCGAGGCCCCCGAGGTCGCCAAGATCGACCTGGGCAAGGACGACGCGGCCGACGACGCCGAGACCGAGGACGCCACGGCCAAGGACGTCAAGGACGCCAAGGACGCCAAGGGCGAGGGCAAGACCGACGGCGACGCCGACTCCAAGTAGTTCTCACGACCCCGGGGGCGGGGGGGGGGCCCCCCCCCCCCCCCCCCCCGCCCCGGCCGGGGGGGGGGGGGGGGGGCGGGGGCCACGACCCACAGAGACGG
>NZ_JAFEUF010000050.1:0-18126 GCF_016901035.1 Streptomyces durocortorensis | reverse complement strand
CGCCCCCCGCGCCCGACGACCCCGAGCCCGCGCACGCCACGCCCACGGACGTCAAGCCCGCCACGCCCCCCACGGGCGAGGGCAACCCCGACGGCGACGCCGACTCCAAGTAGTTCTCACGACCCCGGGAACGTGCGGTCGTCTGCGGGGGCAGGTCCCCACTACACTTCGTGGCCGCTCGGGCGCGTACCCGGCGCGGGGCGGTTGGACAGGGAGAAACGAGAAGGTGGCAGCACCCAAGAAGGGCCGAGGGCCGTCCGGCGGTCAGGGCAGGCCGGGGCGTGCCCTGGCTCTGATCCTCATCGCCATGGTCGCGCTCACCGGCGGGTTGTTCCTGTCCGGGCACACCACACCCCGGCTGGGCATCGACCTCGCCGGCGGGACGTCGATCACGCTGGAAGCGCAGAACCAGCCCGGCAAGCCGAACGCGATCAACCAGACCAACATGGACACCGCGGTCGGGATCATCGAGCGGCGTGTCAACGGTCTGGGCGTCTCCGAGGCCGAGGTCCAGACCCAGGGCAACAAGAACATCATCGTCAACATCCCCAAGGGGACGAACTCCAAGCAGGCCCAGGAGCAGGTCGGCACCACCGCCCAGCTCTACTTCCGGCCTGTTCTGACGGTGCAGGCGAGCGGCCCCGAGGCGCCCAACCCCTCCGGTTCGGAGACTCCCTCCACCGGCGCCACCCCGAAGCCCGGCGAGTCCGCGGAGGGCGAGGACAAGGCCAAGGGCGAGGACAAGCCCGAGGGTGAGGAAGCCACCGGTACGGAGGCCACCCCCTCGGCGAGCGCCACCACCCAGGGCCGTGCTGTCACCGGAGCCCTGACCAAGGACGACCCGACCCCCGGCGCCACCGACAAGCCGAAGCCGTCCGATTCCCCCGAGGCCTCGCCCTCCGCGGACCCGGCCACGGCCAAGCTCCAGGAGGAGTTCGCCAAGCTCGACTGCACCGACCCGAAGCAGCGGACGGAGGCCGGCCAGAACGCCAAGCCGACCGATTCGATCGTCGCCTGCGGCTCGAACGTCCCGGGCAGCTACGAGAAGTACATCCTCGGCCCCGCCGAGGTCTCCGGCAGCGACGTCGACGACGCCAAGGGCGCCATCGACCAGCAGTCCGGCCAGTGGATCGTGTCGATGGAGTTCACCTCCGCCGGCGCCAAGAAGTTCCAGACGATCACCGGCCGGCTCTCGCAGCAGCAGCCGCCGATGAACCAGTTCGCGATCGTCCTCGACGGCGAGGTCGTCTCCGCCCCCTCGGTGCGCACCGCGCTCAGCAAGAACGCCCAGATCTCCGGCAGCTTCGACCAGCAGTCGGCCGAGGACCTCGGCAACATCCTCTCCTACGGCGCACTGCCGCTGACCTTCAAGGAGGTCAGCGTCACCACGGTGACCGCCGCGCTCGGCAGCGAGCAGCTCCAGGCGGGTCTGATCGCCGGCGCCATCGGTCTGGCGCTGGTCATCATCTACCTGGTCGTCTACTACCGGGGTCTCGCGTTCATCGCGCTGCTCAGCCTGCTGGTCTCCGGCATCCTGACGTACACGATCATGGCCTTGCTGGGCCCGGCCATCGGCTTCGCGCTGAACCTCCCGGCGGTCTGCGGCGCCATCGTCGCCATCGGCATCACAGCGGACTCCTTCATCGTCTACTTCGAACGCGTCAGAGACGAGATCCGCGAAGGACGCACGCTGCGACCGGCCATCGAGCGCGCCTGGCCGCGCGCCCGCCGCACCATCCTGGTCTCCGACTTCGTGTCGTTCCTGGCCGCCGCGGTGCTCTTCATCGTCACCGTCGGCAAGGTGCAGGGCTTCGCCTTCACGCTCGGCCTCACCACCCTGCTCGACGTCGTCGTGGTGTTCCTCTTCACCAAGCCCCTGATGACGCTCATGGGCCGGACGAAGTTCTTCTCCAAGGGCGGCCCGTGGTCCGGGCTGGACCCGAAGCGGCTCGGCGCCCAGCCGCCGCTGCGCCGTTCGCGCCGTGTCAACGCCCCCACCGAACCGAAGGAGGCGTGAGATGTCGCGACTCGGCAATCTCGGCGCCCGGCTCTACCGCGGCGAGGTCGGCTACGACTTCATCCGCAACCGCAAGATCTGGTACGGCGTCTCGATACTGATCACCATCACGGCCATCATCGGCGTGGCGGTCGGCGGCCTCCGCATGGGCATCGAGTTCAAGGGCGGCGCGGTCTTCACGACCGACACCAAGGCCCAGATCTCCACCTCCCAGGCCACGGACGTGGCGACCGAGGCCTCCGGCCACATGGCGATCGTCCAGGAGCTCGGCAACGGCGGTCTGCGCATCCAGATCACCGAGGTCGACACCGCGAAGGCCAACGAGATCAAGGAGACCCTCTCCGACGAGCTCGGCATCCCCGCGAACGACATCAACGCGGACCTGGTCGGCCCCAGCTGGGGTGAGCAGATCGCCAACAAGGCGTGGACCGGTCTCGGGGTCTTCATGATCCTGGTGGTGATCTATCTGGCCATCGCCTTCGAGTGGCGGATGGCCGTCGCCGCCCTCATCGCGCTGATCCACGACATCACCATCACGGTCGGCGTCTACGCACTGGTCGGCTTCGAGGTCACCCCGGGCACGGTGATCGGTCTGCTGACCATTCTCGGTTACTCCCTGTACGACACGGTGGTGGTCTTCGACAGCCTCAAGGAGGGCCAGAAGGACATCACCAAGCAGACCCGCTTCACGTACAGCGAGATCGCCAACCGGTCGATCAACAGCACCCTGGTCCGCTCCATCAACACCACCGTCGTGGCGCTGCTGCCGGTGGCCGGTCTGCTGTTCATCGGTGGCGGCGTCCTCGGCGCGGGCATGCTGAACGACATCTCGCTGTCGCTGTTCGTCGGTCTCGCCGCCGGTGCCTACTCCTCGATCTTCATCGCCACGCCGCTCGTCGCCGACCTCAAGGAACGCGACCCGCAGATGAAGGCGCTGAAGAAGCGGGTCCTGGCCAAGCGGGCCGCCGCGGCCGCCAAGGGCGAGTCCCCCGACGACGGCCCCGAGGGCCCGCGCGACGACGCGGAGACCGCGGGCACGGCGATCGGCCGCCCCCGGTCGCACCGCACCCCCGGGAAGCGCTGAGCGATGACGAGCACCACCGAATCCACCAGGGAGCTGCTGCTCAGCCGGATCCGCGATGTCGCGGACTACCCGAAGCCGGGCGTGGTGTTCAAGGACATCACCCCGCTGCTCGCGGATCCGGTCGCCTTCACGGCGCTCACCGACGCCCTCGCGGAGCTGTGCGTACGGCACGGCGCCACGAAGATCGTCGGCCTGGAGGCGCGCGGCTTCATCCTGGCCGCGCCCGTCGCGGTCCGGGCGGGCATCGGCTTCGTCCCGGTCCGCAAGGCCGGGAAGCTCCCCGGAGCCACGCTGAGCCAGACCTACGAGCTGGAGTACGGCAGCGCGGAGATCGAGATCCACGCCGAGGACCTCGACGCCGGGGACCGCGTCATGGTCATCGACGACGTCCTGGCCACCGGCGGCACCGCCGAGGCCTCGCTGGACCTCATCCGGCGGGCCGGCGCCCAGGTCGCGGGCGTCGCGGTCCTCATGGAGCTCGGCTTCCTCGCGGGCCGCGCCCGCCTGGAGCCGGGCCTCGCCGGCACCCCGCTGGAGGCCCTGATCACGGTCTGATCCGCAGGCCACCGCCCGGCGACGGGCACCGAGGACACCACAGGATGGGCACCCGGGAACACCGGGTGCCCATCCCTCGTTGTGCAGGCTCCCACCGTCCCCGGGCGAGGTCCCGCCGGGGGATCGATACCATGGGCTCCCGGGTAACCCGGATCCGCACGAGGAGCGCTCTTGCCAGACGAGGCCCAGTCAGCCGCCGCCCCGCAGCCCGACAAGCCCGTGGCGGCCCCCGCCACGCCGCAGAAGGCCGCGCCCTCGAACGCGCCGAAGCCCGCGCCCCCCGGGCCCTCCGCGAAGGCCGGGGCCGCCACCGGCTCCGCCTCCCGCTCAGGCGGCTCCTCCAACCGGGTGCGGGCCCGCCTCGCCCGGCTGGGCGTACAGCGCTCCAGCCCGTACAACCCGGTCCTGGAACCCCTCCTGCGTACGGTCCGGGGCAACGACCCCAAGATCGAGACGGCCACGCTCCGCCAGATCGAGAAGGCCTACCAGGTCGCCGAGCGCTGGCACCGCGGCCAGAAGCGCAAGAGCGGCGACCCCTACATCACCCACCCGCTGGCCGTCACCACGATCCTCGCCGAGCTGGGCATGGACCCGGCGACGCTGATGGCGGGCCTGCTCCACGACACCGTCGAGGACACCGAGTACGGCCTGGACACCCTCAAGCGCGACTTCGGCGACCAGGTCGCCCTGCTCGTCGACGGCGTCACCAAGCTGGACAAGGTCAAGTTCGGCGAGGCCGCCCAGGCCGAGACCGTACGCAAGATGGTCGTCGCCATGGCCAAGGACCCCCGGGTCCTGGTCATCAAGCTCGCCGACCGCCTGCACAACATGCGCACCATGCGCTACCTCAAGCGGGAGAAGCAGGAGAAGAAGGCCCGCGAGACGCTGGAGATCTACGCCCCGCTGGCGCACCGGCTGGGCATGAACACCATCAAGTGGGAGCTGGAGGACCTCGCCTTCGCGATCCTCTACCCCAAGATGTACGACGAGATCGTCCGGCTCGTCGCCGAGCGGGCCCCCAAGCGCGACGAGTACCTCGCCATAGTGACCGACGAGGTCCAGGCCGACCTGCGCGCCGCCCGCATCAAGGCCACCGTCACCGGCCGCCCGAAGCACTACTACAGCGTCTACCAGAAGATGATCGTGCGAGGCCGCGACTTCGCCGAGATCTACGACCTGGTGGGCATCCGCGTCCTCGTCGACACGGTCCGCGACTGCTACGCGGCGCTCGGCACCGTCCACGCCCGGTGGAACCCGGTGCCCGGGCGGTTCAAGGACTACATCGCGATGCCCAAGTTCAACATGTACCAGTCGCTGCACACCACGGTGATCGGCCCCAGCGGCAAGCCCGTCGAGCTCCAGATCCGTACGTTCGACATGCACCGCCGCGCCGAGTACGGCATCGCCGCCCACTGGAAGTACAAGCAGGAAGCCGTGGCGGGCGCCTCCAAGGTCCGTACCGACGTCCCCAAGAACACCGGGCGCGGCCAGGACACGGTGAACGACATGGCGTGGCTGCGCCAGCTCCTGGACTGGCAGAAGGAGACCGAGGACCCGGGCGAGTTCCTGGAGTCCCTGCGCTTCGACCTCTCGCGCAACGAGGTCTTCGTCTTCACGCCGAAGGGCGACGTCATAGCGCTGCCCGCCGGCGCGACCCCCGTCGACTTCGCGTACGCCGTCCACACCGAGGTCGGCCACCGGACCATAGGAGCACGCGTCAACGGGCGGCTCGTCCCGCTCGAATCGACGCTCGACAACGGCGACCTGGTCGAGGTCTTCACCTCCAAGGCGGCCGGTGCCGGACCCTCCCGTGACTGGCTCGGCTTCGTCAAGTCACCGCGCGCCCGCAACAAGATCCGCGCCTGGTTCTCCAAGGAGCGCCGCGACGAGGCAATCGAGCAGGGCAAGGACGCCATCGCGCGCGCCATGCGCAAGCAGAACCTGCCGATCCAGCGCATCCTGACCGGCGACTCCCTGGTCACCCTCGCCCACGAGATGCGCTACCCCGACATCTCCTCGCTGTACGCGGCGATCGGCGAGGGCCATGTCGCGGCGGCCGGTGTCGTCCAGAAGCTGGTGCAGGCCCTCGGCGGCCACGACGAGGCCAACGAGGACATCGCCGAGTCCACCCCGCCCTCGCACGGCGGCCGCAGCAAGCGCCGCGCCAACGCCGACCCGGGCGTCGTCGTCAAGGGCGTCGAGGACGTCTGGGTCAAGCTCGCCCGCTGCTGCACGCCCGTCCCCGGCGACCCGATCATCGGCTTCGTCACCCGGGGCAGCGGCGTCTCCGTGCACCGCGCGGACTGCGTCAACGTGGAGTCGCTCTCGCAGCAGCCCGAGCGCATCCTCGAGGTCGAGTGGGCGCCCACCCAGTCCTCCGTCTTCCTGGTCGCCATCCAGGTCGAGGCGCTGGACCGCTCCCGGCTGCTCTCCGACGTCACCCGGATCCTCTCCGACCAGCACGTCAACATCCTGTCGGCGGCCGTCCAGACGTCCCGCGACCGGGTGGCCACCTCGCGCTTCACCTTCGAGATGGGCGACCCCAAGCACCTGGGCCACGTCCTGAAGGCCGTACGCGGCGTGGAGGGCGTCTACGACGTCTACCGCGTCACCTCGGCCCGCAGGCCGTAGCGGAGACACGAGGAGGCCCCGGTACGCGTCGCGTACCGGGGCCTCCCGCTTACCGGCTTCTCAGCCGCCGAACTCCTCCAGGCCCTTCAGTGCCTGGTCCAGCAGCGCCTGCCGACCCTCCAGCTCCTTGGCCAGCTTGTCCGCGCGGGCGTTGTTGCCCTGGGCGCGCGCGGTGTCGATCTGGCCGCGCAGCTTGTCCACGGCGGCCTGGAGCTGACCGGTCAGACCCGCGGCGCGGGCCCGCGCCTCCGGGTTCGTCCGGCGCCACTCGGACTCCTCGGACTCCAGGAGCGCCCGCTCCACCGCCTGCATCCGGCCCTCGACCTTCGGACGGGCGTCACGCGGTACGTGGCCGATGGCCTCCCAGCGCTCGTTGATGGACCGGAACGCGGCGCGGGCCGCCTTCAGGTCCTTCACCGGCACCAGCTTCTCGGCCTCGGCGGCGAGCTCCTCCTTGAGCTTGAGGTTCTCGCCCTGCTCGGCGTCCCGCTCCGCGAAGACCTCGCTGCGGGCGGCGAAGAAGACGTCCTGGGCACCGCGGAAACGGTTCCACAGATCGTCCTCGGCCTCGCGCTGCGCTCGGCCCGCCGCCTTCCACTCGGTCATCAGGTCGCGGTAGCGCGCGGCCGTGGTCACCCAGTCCGTGGAGCCGGACAGCGACTCGGCCTCGGTGACCAGCTTCTCCTTGGCCTTGCGGGCGTCCTCGCGCTGGGCGTCCAGCGCGGCGAAGTGGGCCTTGCGCCGCTTGGAGAACGCCGAGCGGGCGTGCGAGAAGCGGTGCCACAGCTCGTCGTCCGACTTGCGGTCGAGGCGGGGGAGACCCTTCCAGGTGTCCACCAGCGCCCGCAGCCGCTCACCGGCGGAGCGCCACTGCTCGCTCTGCGCCAGCTCCTCCGCCTCGGCGACCAGCGCCTGCTTGGCCTGCTTGGCCTCGTCGGTCTGCTTGGCCTTGAGGACCTTGCGCTCCTCGCGCCGCGCCTCGACCGTCGCGACGAGCGCGTCCAGCCGCTTGCGCAGCGCGTCCAGGTCGCCCACCGCGTGGTGCTCGTCCACCTGCTGCCGCAGATGGTCGATGGCCGTCGTCGCGTCCTTCGCCGACAGGTCGGTGGTCTTCACCCGCCGTTCGAGGAGGCCGATCTCGACCACAATGCCGTCGTACTTGCGCTCGAAATAGGCCAGAGCCTCCTCGGGGGAACCGGCCTGCCACGATCCGACGACCTGCTCGCCCTCGGCTGTACGCACGTACACGGTGCCCGTCTCGTCGACGCGGCCCCACGGGTCGCTGCTCACAGCGCCTCCTCCACCTGATGCCTGCGAGGGGGTTCGCCCCCCGGGCATCGTCCACAGTTTCCTGGGGCGGGCCTCGCCCGCCCTGCACAACGCCAATCTAGGCGACCGGCCACCTGGCTGTCCGCACTCAGCGCGGCTGAAATTCTCCGCTCAGGTCCGGGGCGGGCCGCCGCATCGCCGGTGGCCGCCCGGGGCCGGTCGCCGTCCCGCCGGTTCAGCTCTTCTCGACGGTCGCCTTCTCGACGGTCACGGCCTTCTTCGGGGCACCGTCGCCCGCACCGCCCTCGACGCCGGCCTCGCCGACCTTCTGGACGGCCTTCAGCGAGGCGTCGTCCATCGTGCCGAACGGGGTGTAGGTGGGCGGGAGCTTCGTCTCCTTGTAGACCAGGAAGAACTGGCTGCCGCCGGAGTTCGGCTGGCCGGTATTGGCCATCGCCACCGTGCCCGGCGGGTAGACGACCGTGCCTTCGCCGCCCGCCTTGCCGAGCGCGTCCAGGTTCTCGTCCGGGATGTTGTAGCCCGGACCGCCCGTGCCGTCGCCCTTGGGGTCGCCGCACTGGAGCACGAAGATGCCCTGGGTGGTCAGCCGGTGGCATTTGGTCTCGTCGAAGTAGCCCTTGTCGGCGAGCGCCTTGAAGGAGTTCACGGTCTGCGGGGTCTTCGCCGCGTCCATCGAGAACCCGATGTCGCCCTGGCTCGTCGTGAGCGACATCGTGTACTTCGCCTTCTTGTCGATCTTCATCGCGGGGAGCGGGGCCTTGCTCTCGCTCTCGCTCTCCGAAGGCTCCGGAGCGGGGCTCTGGCTCGCCGCCGCGTCGGTCTTCTTGTCCTTGCCGTCGTCCTTGCCCGCCACGACGAACGCGCTCACGCCCACGACGGCGACCACGGCCACCGAGGCGGCGACGATCGCGGTGACGCGCCGCGTCCTGCGGCGGGCCTCCTCCCGGCGCTTCTGCTGGCGCTCGAACTTTTCCCGGGCGAGCTGCCGTCGCCGCTGTTCGCTGCTGGACACCGGTGGGGCTCCTTGTTACGTCGTGAGATGAGGGCCTGAGTTGCCCGTACCGTATATGGGTTACCTGTGTCATGAGGAGCGCCGGTAGGCTCTGATCTGCCGCATCCTCGTGCCGCGGCCGCATCCTCCGCCGAACATTAAGGACGATCGTGCTCATTGCCGGGTTCCCCGCCGGGGCCTGGGGGACCAATTGCTATCTGGTCGCCCCCGCCGCCGGTGAGGAGTGCGTGATCATCGACCCGGGCCACCAGGCCGCCCAGGGCGTCGAGGAAGCGCTGAAGAAGCATCGGCTCAAGCCCGTCGCCGTCGTCCTCACCCACGGCCACATCGACCACGTCGCCTCGGTCGTCCCCGTCTGCGGCGCCCATGACGTCCCCGCCTGGATCCACCCCGAGGACCGCTACATGATGAGCGACCCGGAGAAGGCCCTGGGCCGCTCCATCGGGATGCCGCTCATGGGCGAGCTGACCGTGGGGGAGCCGGACGACGTCAAGGAGCTGACCGACGGGGCGAAGCTGACCCTGGCCGGTCTGGAGTTCGGCGTCTCGCACGCGCCCGGCCATACCAAGGGGTCGGTGACGTTCGGGATGCCCGAGGCCGCGGACATTCCGCCGGTCCTCTTCTCGGGCGACCTGCTCTTCGCCGGCTCCGTCGGACGCACCGACCTGCCCGGCGGCGACCACGCCGAGCTGCTGAGCTCGCTGGCCCGTGTGTGCCTGCCGCTCGACGACTCGACCGTGGTGCTGTCCGGCCACGGCCCCCAGACGACCATCGGCCGCGAGCGCGCCACGAACCCGTTCATGAACGGGCTGGACGCCGCGCCGCGCCGAGGACTGTAGACGAGAGACGTATACACGTGAGCACCTTTCAGGCCCCCAAGGGCACGTACGACCTGACCCCGCCCCGTTCCGCGACGTTCCTGGCGGTGCGCGAGGCCATCTCCGCGCCCCTGCGCGACTCCGGCTACGGCTACATCGAGACGCCCGGCTTCGAGAACGTCGAGCTGTTCGCACGCGGTGTCGGTGAGTCCACCGACATCGTCACCAAGGAGATGTACACCCTCACCACCAAGGGCGGCGACCAGCTGGCGCTGCGCCCCGAGGGCACCGCGTCCGTCCTGCGCGCGGCCCTGGAGGCCAACCTCCACAAGGCGGGCAACCTCCCCGTCAAGCTCTGGTACTCCGGCTCGTACTACCGCTACGAGCGCCCGCAGGCGGGCCGCTACCGCCACTTCTCGCAGGTCGGTGCCGAGGCCATCGGCACCGAGGACCCGGCCCTGGACGCCGAGCTGATCATCCTCGCCGACCAGGCGTACCGCGCGCTCGGCCTGCGGCAGTTCCGCATCCTGCTGAACTCGCTGGGCGACAAGGAGTGCCGCCCGGTCTACCGCGAGGCGCTCCAGACCTTCCTGCGCGACCTGGACCTCGACGAGGAGACCCGCCGCCGCATCGAGATCAACCCGCTGCGCGTCCTGGACGACAAGCGGGCCGACGTCCAGAAGCAGCTGACCGACGCCCCGAAGCTCCGCGACTACCTGTGCGACGCGTGCAAGGCGTACCACGAAGAGGTCCGCGCCCTGATCACGGCGGCCGGGGTGGTGTTCGAGGACGACGAGAAGCTGGTGCGCGGCCTCGACTACTACACCCGGACGACCTTCGAGTTCGTCCACGACGGTCTCGGCTCGCAGTCCGCGGTGGGCGGCGGCGGCCGCTACGACGGCCTCTCCGAGATGATCGGCGGCCCCGAGCTGCCGTCCGTCGGCTGGGCGCTCGGCGTCGACCGCACGGTCCTCGCGCTGGAGGCCGAGGGCGTCGAGCTCGACCTGCCCGCCACCACCAGCGTCTACGCGGTCCCGCTCGGCGAGGAGGCCCGCCGGGTGCTGTTCGGCGTCGTCACCGAGCTGCGCCGCGCGGGGATCGCCGCGGACTTCGCGTTCGGCGGCCGCGGCCTGAAGGGCGCGATGAAGAGCGCCAACCGCTCGGGCGCCCGATACACCCTGGTCGCGGGCGAGCGCGACCTCGCCGAGGGCGCCGTCCAGCTCAAGGACATGGAGTCCGGCGAGCAGAGCGCGGTGCCGCTGGCCGAGGTCCCGGCGGAGCTGGCGAAGCGGCTCGGCTGACGGAACCGTGAGCGGGGCGCGGGCGGCGGGACCTCAGGTCCCGGACCCCCCGCCCCGTGCGTTTCACAGCAGCCCGTGACGCATGGCTCCCGTGACCGCCGCCGTCCGGTCGCTGACGCCCAGCTTCCCGAAGACCCGCAGCAGATGGGTCTTCACCGTCGACTCGCCGATGAACAGCCGCCGCCCGATCTCCGCGTTGGTGCACCCCTCCGCCACCAGCCGCAGCACCTGCGTCTCGCGCTCCGAGAGCCGGGGCAGCTCCGGCACCCCGCGCAACTGGTCCACCAGCCGGGTCGCCACCGTCGGCGCCAGCACGGTCTCGCCCCGCGCGGCCGCCCGGATCGCGTCCGCCAGCTCCGCCCGCCCCAGGTCCTTGAGCAGATAGCCCGACGCCCCGGCCTCCACCGCCCGCAGGATGTCGCCGTCGCTCTCGTACGTGGTCAGCACGACGACCCGGCACGGCAGCCCCGCCGCCCGGATCCGGCGGATCGACTCGACGCCCCCGCCGCCCGGCATCCGCAGGTCCATCAGCACGATGTCCGGCAGCAGCTCGGCGCAGAGCGCCTCGGCGCGTGGACCGCTGGACGCCTCGCCCACCACATCGAGGTCCGGCTCGGCCTGCAGCATCCCGCGCAGCCCCTCCCGTACGACGGGGTGGTCGTCGGCCAGCAGGACTCGGATCATCGGGTACTCCTTCGTGAGGCGCCCGCAGGCGGGACGGTCGCGGGCAGCGGCAGGGTCACGGTCACCGAGGCCCCCGCCCCCGGGGTGCTCCGGACCTCCGCGCCCCCGCCCGCCTCCTCGGCCCTGGCCCGTACCCCGTCCAGACCGTAGCCCTCGCGCGGCGCCCGGGGATCGAAGCCGCACCCCTCGTCCCGTACGGACAGGCCGAGGGAGTCGGAGGCGTACGTCAGCACGACGGTCACCGGTACGGACGGGCCCGCGTGTTTACGGGTGTTGGCGAGGGCCTCCTGGCAGGCGCGCAGGGCGACGACCTCGTACGCGGTCGGCAGCGGTGTCACCTCACCGGCCACCTCCAGCCGCGCCGGGGCCCCGGTCTGCGCGGAGTGCCGGTCGGTCAGCCGGCGCACCGCGTCCACCAGCGAGGTGCCGGCCAGATCGGCGGGGGAGCCCCCGGCCACCAGAGCCCGCGCCTCGGCGAGGTTCTCCCGGGCGGTCCGCGTCATCAGGGCCACATGCCGCCGGGCCTGCGGCAGATCGTGCTCCAGCTCGGACTCGACGGCCTGGGAGAGCATCAGGAGGCTGGTGAAGCCCTGGGCGAGCGTGTCGTGGATCTCCCGCGACATCCGCTCCCGCTCCGCCAGCGCACCATGGGCCGCCGACAGCCGGGCGATCTCCTCCCGGCCCGCCTCCAGCTCGGCGATCAGCGCGGCCCGGTCCCGGCTCTGGGCGATGATCCGCATCGTCCACTGCCCCAGGAACGCGCTGAACGCGAACGTCGCCACCGCCAGCAGCAGCCGGAAGACCGCCTCGCCCGCCGAGGGCCGCCAGAGCAGCGTCGAGCCGACGAACGGCACCGCGCCCATGATGCCCAGCACCCACAGCGCGCTCCGCAGCCGCAGCAGCATGAAGCACTGCGGGGCCAGGGCGAACGTGACCAGCTGGGTCTCGTGGACCAGCATCGCCGTGGGCAGGAACAGCAGCATCGCCCCCACCACATAGCGGCGGGCGGGGCCCTCGTCCCCGGATTCGTCCAGCACGGCCCGGCGGCCCACCAGGACGTACCACGGCAGGTTCAGCGCCACGATCGACCCGGCCACCGCGCGGAGCGGCCAGGCCGGTTGGGCCGCCCCCAGCACCACGGCGAGGGTGACCCCCCAGACGACGGCGAAATACCCGTCCCAGGGGCGCAGCGACCGCACCCAGACGTCGGAGTCGCGAGCCCCGTCCGCCCCGGTCAGCCGTCGCGCCGGCTCTTCCAGCGAAACGTCAGCAGACACAGCAGCAATCCTCCGATGCACCACGTGCCCAGCACCAGGGCGATCCGGCCGAACTCCCAGCCGCCCGCCTGCTCCAGCACGGCTGCGGACTCGGGCAGGAAGACCCCGCGAAAGCCCTGGCACATCCACTTCAGCGGGAACAGGGCACCGATGTTCAGCATCCAGTCAGGGAGTTCGCTCGCCGGGATGTAGACGCCGGAGATGAACTGGAGCACCAGGAACGGCAGGATGACCACCGATCCCGCACTCCGCCCCGACCGGGGCAGGCTGCTGATCGCGATGCCGAGCAGCGCGCAGGAGGCCGTACCGAGCAGGAAGATCCAGCCGAACGTCAGCCAGGTGGCCACGTCCCCGGGCAGGCCGAGATCGAACAGGCTCACCCCGACCGCCAACAGGACGGCCGCCTCCAGGATCCCGGTGACCAGGACCAGCCACACCTTTCCCAGGAAGTACGCGGCGGGTGGCATCGGCGTGGAGATCAGCCGGCGCAGCAGGCGCTCGTCGCGCTCGATGGCGATGGAGATGCCGAGCGACTGGAAGCTGGTCGCCATGATGCCCGCCCCGAGCATCGCGGCCACGTAGAGCTGGGAGACGGGGGTGTCCGTGCCCGCCACGTCCCCGCCGAAGATCGAGGCGAACAGCACCAGGAAGACGACCGGGAAGGCGAGGGCGAAGACGACCTGGTCGCGTTGGCGGAAGAACTGCTTCAGCTCCAGACCGCCGCGCAGCAGGCCCAGTCCCCACGCACCGGGAAGCCCGGCCCCGGACCGCGCGGTCATCGGGCCGCCTCCGACTGCCCGGTGAGCCGCAGATACACGTCCTCCAGGGTGGGCCGGGTGACCCGCAGTCCCGGGACCTCGCCGTCGAAGCGGGCGGCGAGCGCGGTGACCGTACGGGTCGGGGTCGCGGTCTCCTCCGAGCGCGGGGAGCCGTCGGGCTCCGTCCACGCGACGGTCGCCCCGCCGCCGAACCGGGACCGCAGTTCCCCGGGGCTCCCCTCGGCGACGGCGGTGCCCGCCGCGACGACGACGAGCCGGTCGGCGAGCGCCTCGGCCTCCTCCAGGTAGTGCGTGGTGAGGAGGATGGTGGTGCCGTCGTCCGCGAGCAGCCGGATCAGCTCCCAGAACCGCCGCCGGGCGGCCGGGTCGAACCCGGTGGTCGGCTCGTCGAGCAGGAGGAGTTCGGGGGAGCCGATCACGCCGAGCGCCACGTCGAGACGCCGCCGCTGACCTCCCGAGAGGGCCTTGGTCCGGGATCCCGACTTCGCCTCCAGGCCGACGAGGGCGATGGTCTCGTCGGGGTCGCGCGGGCGCGGGTAGTAGCGCGCGAAGTGCCGGACCGTCTCCCGTACCGTCAACTCGGCGGGGGCGGATTCATCCTGCCAGACGATCCCGACCCGGGACCGTTGACGGCGGTCGGCCGTCGCCGGATCGGCGCCGAGGACCTCCACGCTCCCGGCGTCCCGGTCCCGCTGTCCCTGGAGCACCCCCACGCAGGTGCTCTTCCCGGCACCGTTCGGACCGAGCAGTCCGCACACCTCACCACGCCGGATGCCCAGGTCCAGGCCGTCCAGTGCGGTCACACCGCCGTACCGCTTGCGCAGTCCGCGCACGTTCACCACGAGTTCCGTCATGATTCCGAGCATTCCGCGGGGCCGGCGACGCGCTGCCCACCGGACGTACACCTTTATGTCCATCGAACGGTTGACCCGTACGGGGGTGCGGCACAATGACCTTGCCCGGCTGACCACTCGGTGACGGAACGGCGATATGACGACTGCAGCGGTAGACCACGACCTCTCCTCCGATCAGGACGAGGGCGGCCGCAAGCGCGCCTTCGGGGCCGGACGCGGTCTCGCCCTGCTCCTGGTGATCACCGGCGCGGCCGGTCTGCTGGCCTCCTGGGTCATCACGCTCGACAAGTTCAAGCTGCTGGAGGACCCCTCCTTCACCCCCGGGTGCAGCCTCAACCCCGTCGTCGCGTGCGGCAACATCATGAAGAGCGAGCAGGCCGCCGCCTTCGGGTTCCCCAACCCGATGCTGGGTCTGGTGACGTACGGCATGGTCATCGCGATCGGCATGGGCCTGCTGGCCGGCGCCCGCTACCGCAGCTGGTTCTGGCTCGGGCTGAACGCAGGGACGCTGTTCGGCGTCGGCTTCTGCACCTGGCTGCAGTACCAGTCGCTGTACAACATCAACTCGCTCTGCCTGTGGTGCTGCCTGGCCTGGGTCGCCACCATCATCATGTTCTGCTACGTGACCACGCACAACGTCAAGAACCGCGTCCTCCCGGCCCCGGCCTGGCTGCGGAACGGGCTCACCGAGTTCCCCTGGGTGCTCCCGGTGATGTGGATCGGGATCATCGGCATGCTGATCCTGACCCGCTGGTGGGACTTCTGGACCAGCTGAGCCGCCGGACCCGCCCCTGGTGGGGTTGTCAGTGGGGTCGCATAGGCTTCGTGACGTGGAGCCCGACCTCTTTACCGCAGCCGCCGAAGACCGCCAGGAGAAGGACCCGTCCAGCAGCCCCCTCGCTGTCCGGATGCGTCCGCGCATCCTCGACGAGGTCGTCGGCCAGCAGCATCTGCTGAAGCCGGGCTCGCCCCTGCGCCGCCTCGTCGGTGACGGGGGCGGTCCGGCGGGGGCGTCGTCCGTCATCCTGTGGGGCCCGCCCGGCACCGGCAAGACGACCCTGGCGTACGTGGTCAGCAAGGCCACCAACAAGCGGTTCGTCGAGCTCTCCGCGATCACCGCAGGCGTCAAGGAGGTCCGGGCCGTCATCGAGAGCGCGCGCCGCGCCACCGGTGGCTTCGGCAAGGAGACCGTCCTCTTCCTGGACGAGATCCACCGCTTCTCCAAGGCCCAGCAGGACTCCCTGCTGCCCGCCGTGGAGAACCGCTGGGTGACGCTCATCGCCGCCACCACGGAGAATCCGTACTTCTCGATCATCTCCCCGCTGCTCTCGCGCTCGCTGCTGCTCACCCTGGAGCCGCTGACCGACGACGACCTGCGCTCCCTGCTGCGCCGGGCGCTGACCGAGGAGCGGGGGCTCGGCGGGGCGGTCACCCTGCCCGAGGACGCCGAGGCGCATCTGCTGCGGATCGCCGGCGGCGACGCGCGCCGGGCTCTCACCGCACTGGAGGCGGCGGCCGGTGCGGCCATCGCCACGCACGAGGCGGAGATCACGCTGGAGACGGTCGAGGCGACCGTCGACCGCGCCGCCGTGAAGTACGACCGTGACGGCGACCAGCACTACGACGTGGCCAGCGCGCTCATCAAGTCGATCCGCGGCTCCGACGTGGACGCCGCTCTGCACTATCTGGCCCGGATGATCGAGGCGGGGGAGGACCCGCGGTTCATCGCGCGACGGCTGATGATCTCGGCCAGCGAGGACATCGGCCTGGCCGATCCCACCGCGCTGCCGACCGCCGTGGCCGCCGCCCAGGCGGTGGCCATGATCGGTTTCCCGGAGGCGGCGCTCACCCTCAGCCACGCCACCATCGCGCTGGCGCTCGCCCCCAAGTCCAACGCGGCGACGCTGGCGATCTCCGCCGCGCAGGACGACGTGCGCCGAGGGCTCGCCGGACCGGTCCCGGCCCATCTGCGCGACGGCCACTACAAGGGCGCCGCCAAGCTCGGCCACGCCCAGGGCTATGTCTATCCGCACGACGTGCAGGGCGGCATCGCCGCCCAGCAGTACGCCCCGGACGCGGTCCGCGACCGGCAGTACTACACCCCCACCCGCTACGGCGCCGAGGCACGGTACGCGGACGTCGTCGAGCGCGTCCGCGAGCGCCTCGGTCGCGCCGGCGAGGGCACGGAGCCGTCGTAGGGCCCTCGGACCGCCGGATCAGGACGCGGCCGCCTCGAAAAGGGTGTGCATGGCGCGACGCAGCTCGGTGACGTCCCGCACGGGCTCGGGGAACTCGAAGCGGGCGTCGAAGCACGCGTCCTTGCTCTCGACGAAGCGGACCCGCAGCCCGAAGCGGTCCAGTGCCACGGGCACGGCGCTCGGCTGCCCGGGCGCGCAGGCCCGCGCGGTGCGCTCGCCCAGCAGACCGCACAGGGTGCGCATCTGCTCGTCGTGGGCGGAGGCCAGATGCTGGAGCAGCTCCGCCTCGTGGTGGACCAGCGGGTCGGGGGCCGCGTCGCGGAAGTCCTCCGGCTCGATGTCCTCGGCGCCCCAGAGGTCGTCCACGTACGCCTCGCCGAACTCCAGGCGCAGCATCATCCGGCCGGGCTCGGCGACGCCGGGTACGGAGGTGAGCCAGCCGGAGACCCACGCGCGGCCGCGGATCCGGTGCGGTACGGAGACCGGGGCGACGTCCGAGAGCTCCAGCACGGCGGTCAGCTCGTCGCCCTGCGCGTGCGTCGCGGCCCGGACTGCCGGGGAATCCGCGGGGAATTCGAGGAACAGGTCACCCTCGGGCCCCACGCTCCGGCTGTCCGGGATCAGGGGCTCCGCACGGGCCAGATCGAGCCCCGGTACGACGAGCAGCGCGGAGCAGGTACTCTGTACGAGAGTTCGTGTGCGCTCGGCTGCTGACGGCATCCGAGTGTTTTCTAGCCCGCTGGGACGCGGCTGACCACGATCTGATCGGCCTTCCGTCGTAGCAGCATCCTCCTCTGAGGTGCTGCCGCTGTCTGTGCTGTCCGTGACGTGAGTGGTGTTCCCAGGGCGAGACATGCGATCTCCTTGAGTAAGGTAAGCCTAACCTAACCTACAACGGAGGTCTGGAGAACGTGCCTAACCAGTCGCGTCCCAAGGTCAAGAAGTCGCGTGCCCTCGGCATCGCCCTGACGCCCAAGGCTGTCAAGTACTTCGAAGCTCGTCCGTACCCGCCGGGCGAGCACGGCCGTGGCCGCAAGCAGAACTCGGACTACAAGGTCCGTCTGCTGGAGAAGCAGCGCCTGCGTGCGCAGTACGACATCAGCGAGCGCCAGATGGCGCGCGCCTACGACCGCGCCAAGAAGGCCGAAGGCAAGACGGGCGAGGCGCTGGTCGTCGAGCTCGAGCGCCGCCTCGACGCCCTGGTCCTGCGTTCGGGCATCGCCCGCACCATCTACCAGGCCCGTCAGATGGTCGTCCACGGCCACATCGAGGTCAACGGCGGCAAGGTCGACAAGCCGTCCTTCCGCGTGCGCCCCGACGACGTCATCCAGGTCCGCGAGCGCAGCCGCTCCAAGGTCCCCTTCCAGGTGGCCCGCGAGGGTGGCTACGACACCGACGGTGAGACCCCGCGCTACCTCCAGGTGAACCTGAAGGCCCTGGCCTTCCGCCTGGACCGGGACCCGAACCGCAAGGAGATCCCGGTGATCTGCGACGAGCAGCTCGTCGTCGAGTACTACGCCCGCTGATCCAGGCGTAGCCGCTCTCACCAGCGCTCCGGCCCCCCCCCCCCCCCGCCCCCGCCCCCGCCCCCCCCGGCCGGTCCCCACCAGCCCCCCTGACAAAAGA
>NZ_JAFEUF010000507.1 GCF_016901035.1 Streptomyces durocortorensis | reverse complement strand
TGCAGACGGTCTCCGCGCCCCGCCCCGTCCCCGGCGAATGCCGACGCTTCCGAAGGAATCCGTCATGTTCCGCAGAATCCAGCGCACCCGGCTCACCGCCGTGGCCGCGTCCGCCCTGCTGCTGTTCGGAGCCGCCGCCTGCGGGTCCGGCGAGAGCGACGACCAGGACGCGCCGTCCGGCGACAGCGCGCCGAAGGGGGCCTTCCCGGTCACCCTCGACCACAAGTACGGCACCACGACCGTCAAGAACGACCCGCAGCGCATCGTCACCGTCGGCCTCTCCGACCAGGACGCGGTCCTCGCCCTCGGCAAGGTGCCCGTCGGCACGACCGAGTGGTTCGGCGAGTTCAAGGGCGCCATCGGCCCGTGGGCCGAGAAGGCGCTCGGCGACAAGTCCCGCCCCACCGTCCTGCACGACGACGGCACCGGCCCGCAGGTCGAGAAGATCGCCTCGCTCCGCCCCGACCTGATCCTCGCGCTGTACTCGGGCCTCACCAAGGACCAGTACCGCACCCTCTCCAAGATCGCCCCGGTCGTCGCCCAGCCCAAGGAAGGCGCGGACTGGGGGATCTCCTGGCAGGACCAGACCACGCAGGTCGGCAAGGCCCTCGGCAAGAGCGACGAGGCCAAGGAGCTGGTCGCCAAGACCGAGAAGCACATCGCCGACGCCGCCGCCGCGCACCCCGAGTTCAAGGGCAGGAGCGCGGTCATGGCGACGCCGTACGAGGGCATGTACGTCTACGGCCCGCAGGACAACCGCTCGCGCGTGCTGACCGGCCTCGGCTTCCAGCTCCCGGCGGGCCTCGACAAGGTCGTCGGTGAGGCGTTCGGCGCCAACATCAGCAAGGAGCGCACCGACCTCCTCGACACGGACGCCGTCGCCTGGATCGTCACCGACCCGGCCAAGGACGCCAAGAAGCTCCACGCCGACCCGCTGTACGGCAAGCTCGACGCGGTCAAGGAGGGCCGCGAGGTCATGATCAAGGAGAGCAGCCACTTCGGCAGCGCCATCTCCTTCGTGACCCCGCTGAGCATCCCGTACACCGTCGACCGCCTGGTCCCGATGCTGTCGGCCGCCGTCGACGGCAAGACCGACACGAAGGTCGAGCACCCCGCGTCCTGACGCCTCGGGGGTGTCCTGCCGATCGGCAGGACACCCCCGAGGCGTCAGG
>NZ_JAFEUF010000506.1 GCF_016901035.1 Streptomyces durocortorensis | reverse complement strand
TCTACGAACAACGCCCCGCCTTCCACTGGCACCCCGGCCTCCTCCTCGACGGCGCCAGCCTCCAAGTCCCCTTCCTCGCCGACCTCGTCACCCTCGCCGACCCCACCAGCCCCTGGAGCTTCCTCAACTACCTCCGCACCCGCGACCGCCTCTTCCCGTTCTACTTCGCCGAGCGCTTCCACATCCAACGAGCCGAATACGACGCCTACTGCCGCTGGGTCAGCGAACAACTCCCCGGACTCCACTTCGGCCACCAGGTCGACGCCGTCCGCTGGAACACCGAACGCGCCCTCTTCGAAGTCGACTTCACCCAACTCGCCCCCGACGGCGAAGCCGAAGCCCTCGGCCGCGCCTACGCCCGCCACATCGCCCTCGGCGTCGGCACCGAACCCTTCGTCCCCGAACCCCTCAAACCCCTCGCCGAAGCCGAATCCGTCCCCGTACTCCACTCCGCCGACTACCTCCGCCACCGCGAACAACTCCTGACCGCCGACCACATCACCGTCATCGGATCCGGCCAGTCCGGCGCCGAGGTCTTCCTCGACCTCCTGCGCGCCCGCCCCGAAAGCGCCGAGAACATCCACTGGCTCGCCCGCACCCAGGCCTTCGCCCCCATGGAATATTCCAAGCTCGGCCTGGAGCACTTCACCCCCGACTACAGCCGCTACTTCCACGCGCTCCCCGAATCCGCCCGCGACGAACTCGTCCCCCGCCAATGGCAGCTCCACAAAGGCATCGACGCCGACACCATCGCCGCCATCCACGACGAGCTCTACCGCCGCACCCTCCACGGCGGCTGGCCCGACGCCACCCTCACCCCCGGCGTCCACGTCCGCACCGCCGGACGCCTCGCCAACACCCGCGTCGAACTCCACCTCGAACACACCCAGCAAGGCACCCGCAGCCGCCTCACCACCGACGCCGTCATCCTCGCCACCGGCTACCGCGAACGCCCCCTCGACGCCCTCCTCGGAGGCCTCGACCCCTACCTCCGCCGCGACACCTCGAACCGCCCCCGCATCGACGACCAATACCGCCTCGTCCTCGACCCCGCCGTCACCGGACACGTCTACGTACAGAACGCCGAACGCCACACCCACGGAGTCGGCGCCCCCGACCTCGGCCTCGCCGCCTGGCGCAGCGCCACCATCCTCAACAACCTCACCGGCGCCAACCCCTACCCCCT
>NZ_JAFEUF010000505.1 GCF_016901035.1 Streptomyces durocortorensis | reverse complement strand
TACACCTCCCTGCAGGACTTCTACGCCCGCGCCCACCCCAAGCTCCCGACCGTCGAACGCCTCATCAGTATCGGCGCCCTCGACCAGCTCAACGGCTCCTCGACGCGGCGGGACCTGCTGCTGCAGGCGACCGAGCTCCACCGCCAGGCCCGCACCCGTCCCGGGCCCGGCCAGATCCCGCTCGTCACCACCTCACACACCGCGGACTCCTCCGGGCTGCGGGAGATGACCGCCCGCGAACGGCTTGACGCCGAGCTCGGCGTTCTCAAGATCGATGTCTCCCGGCACCTCATGGAAGACCACCACCGCCTGCTCCGCGAGATCGGCGCCACCGACGCGAAGCACCTGCGGGCGATGCACCCCGGGCAACGCGTCCTGGTCGCCGGCGTCCGCGCCTCCACCCAGACCCCGCCCATCGCCTCGGGCAAGCGCATCATCTTCGTCACCCTCGAAGACGGCAGCGGACTGGTCGATCTGGCGTTCTTCGAGGACTCCCACGAACGGTGCGCGCACACGGTCTTCCACCACGGCCTGCTCCTGGTCCGCGGCACCGTCGAAGCCCGCGGCCCCCGGCGCACCGTCGTCGGAGAAATGGCCTGGGACCTCGACGAACTCGCCACCGCCCGCGCCACCCACGGACCTCAGGCCGTCCTCGACCTCCTCGGCCAGTCCCCCGCGCCGACGCCCGCCCAGTCCGCGGCCGGGCGGACGATCCCCGACGGCACCGCAGGCGCCCGCCTGCACCCCTGGAGCGACCTCCAGCCCGCCGGAACCCGCTCGGCCGACCTCACCCGCTTCGGCCACCGAAGCCCCGGGAGCCCGGGATGAACACCACCAGCCGACCGCGGCCGCGCGCGATCCTGCGGATCCACTTCCACCCCGCCGAACAGACCGAGGAGCTCTACGGTCAGCTGCTCGCCGTCGTCGACGGCATCAGCTCACGCGTCGAACCCCTCCCCGCCGACTGGTCCACGTACGTCGACCTCACCGGCGCCCTGACCTACTGGGGCCGCGACGTCGAGGGCCTGGTCGCCGTGCTCCGGCTGCGCCTCCTCGCCCTTCACGGCGTGCAGTGCTCCGCCGGGGCCGGGCCGACCCGCTCGATCGCGGCCATGGCCGCCGACGCCACACCGCCAGGCGCGGCCACGGTCGTACGGGACGACCCGTACGAGATCGCCGCGTTCCT
>NZ_JAFEUF010000504.1 GCF_016901035.1 Streptomyces durocortorensis | reverse complement strand
CTCCCCGTCCCCTGCCGCCCCTCGCAGCTCTCGACCCTCAGCTCTCAGCCTTCTCCGCTCAGGTGCGCGGAGAAGGAGAACCGGTCGCCCCGGAACAGCGTTCGCACCCGCTCCAGCGGCCGGCCGCCGGCGTCCCGGGAGAGGCGGTGGATCAGGAGCATCGGCAGGGCGGGCGGGGTGCCGATGAGCAGGGCCTCGCGGGGGGTCGCGAGCACGGTCTCGATGCGCTCGTCGGCGTCGCCGAAGACGATCTGGAGGCGGTCGCGGAGGTAGGCGTAGAAGGAGGAGTCCGGGTCGAACTCCGTGTCCAGGTCCGGGACGCGGGCGACGCCGACGTACGTGCTCTCCAGGCCGACGCGTTCGTCGTCGGCGAGCAGCACCCGCTCCAGGTGCCAGACCGGCTCACCCCGCTCGACGGCGATCTCGGCGGCGAGCGCCTCGGGGCAGGGAAACCGGTCCAGGCCGATGAGGTGACGGCCGGGCCGCCGACCCTGGCGGCGGACGCCTTCGGTGTAGCTGGCCAGCGAGAGCGGCTGCTCCAGCTTGGGCCCGGCGACGACGGTGCCGCGCCCCCGCCGGCGCAGCCGCCCCTCCAGGAGGAGTTCGCGCAGGGCCTGGCGGACGGTCTCGCGCGAGACCTCGTGCACCTGGGCGAGCTCCCGCTCGGTGGGCAGGAGTCCGCCCTCGCCCAACTCGTCCAGCAGGACCGCGATGCGGGCCTTGACGGCGTAGTACTTCGGGATACGGCCGTGCTCGGGGATGCCGGAGCGGATCGGTGCGCCAGGTGCCTGGTCGTTCGGGTAGTCCACCGCCCGATGGTGGCAGACGTACGTGAACGCCTCGACGGGAGGACGGATTCGGGCTCGCGGTACGCGGGTCCGGGCACCGGCGGGCGGGGATTCGGGCCCGATCGCTCCCGAACCGGGCGCGCGCCCGCTCCGCCGGTCCTCCGGCTCAGCCCCCCGCGCGGCGGGCCCGGTGGGCGTACCGCAGCAGGGCGGCCCCGGCCAGCAGAAGCGCTCCGGCGGCGGCCCCGGTCCAGGCCGTCCAGGCCGTCGACGCCGTTCCGGTGCGGGCGAGTTCGGGGAGCGGGCGGCCCAGTCCGTCGCGGGCCGTCAGCCCGGGACTCTCCTCCTCGCCCAGTACGCCGGACTCGGCCCCGACCACCGCTGGCTGCTGGCGCTCTCGGC
>NZ_JAFEUF010000503.1 GCF_016901035.1 Streptomyces durocortorensis | reverse complement strand
CCCCCTCGGCGATCCCCGCCCCGTCCGCGTACGCCCTCGGCGCCAAGGTCGACCGCGCGCTCGGCGCCGCCACCGCCGGAACCTACCTCGACGCGAAGACCGGGAAGCTGGTCGTCACCGTCACCACCGCCCGGGCCGAGGAGCAGGCCCGCGCCACCGGGGCCACCGTCCGCCGGGTGGCCCGCAGCGCCGCCCAGCTCGACGCCGCCATGGACACCCTGGAGGCCGAGGCGAAGATCACCGGCACCTCCTGGGGCGTCGACCCGCGCACCAACCGGGTTGCCGTGGAGGCCGACTCCTCCGTCTCCGCCCGGGACATGGCCCGCCTCGAAGCGATCGCCGAACGGCTCGACGGTGCGGTCGACGTCCAGCGCGTCCCCGGTGAGTTCCGCCGCGAGGTGCTCGGCGGCGGCGCGATCTACGGCGGCGGCAGCCGCTGCTCGGCCGCCTTCAACGTCACCAAGGGCGGGGCCCGTTACTTCGTGACGGCCGGGCACTGCACCAACCTCTCCGCCAACTGGTCGGCCAGCTCGGGCGGTTCGGTCGTCGGCGTCCGGGAGGGCACCAGCTTCCCGACCAACGACTACGGCATCGTCCGCTACACCGACGGCTCCTCGCCCGCCGGAACCGTCGACCTCTACAACGGCTCCACCCGGGACATCTCCTCCGCCGCCAACGCCGTCGTCGGCCAGGCGATCCAGAAGAGCGGCTCCACGACCAAGGTGACCAGCGGCACCGTCACCGCGGTCAACGTCACCGTCAACTACGGCGACGGCCCGGTCTACAACATGGTCCGCACCACCGCCTGCTCGGCCGGCGGCGACAGCGGCGGCGCGCACTTCGCCGGATCCGTCGCCCTCGGCATCCACTCCGGCAGCTCCGGCTGCTCGGGCACCGCGGGCTCGGCCATCCACCAGCCGGTGACCGAGGCGCTCTCGGCGTACGGGGTGACGGTGTACTGAGCCACGCCCCGCAGGGCGTGACGGTGGTCCGACCCGCCGACGCTCCCGTACCGCAGGGAACTGATGCCCGCCCCGGCCCCCGCTAGGCCCGGGGCGGGGGGGGGGGGCGGGGGCCGGGGGGGGCGGTGCTGGGCCCGTAGGGGTTCTCGAAGGCCGGCCGGCCCGCGCGCCCCCCCCCCCCGCCGCCCCCCCCGCCCGGGGGCCCCCCCGTCCGTCGCCCCCGCCATCGCCG
>NZ_JAFEUF010000502.1 GCF_016901035.1 Streptomyces durocortorensis | reverse complement strand
CCGCTCATCTGCTCCCGGTTGCGGCCTCACCCCGGTCCGTGACGAACGCGGGTGGCGGGGCCGGGCCCGCACCGGGGGGGGGGGGGGGGGGGGGGGGGGGGGGGGGGGGGGGGGCGGGGCCCCCCCCCCCGCCGCCCCCGCCGGGTGCACGCCCAGGTCGCCGACCGGGTGGCCGCCCTCACCGAGGTGGCCCGGAGTCTCCAGGACGCCGGCATCGCGGTGGAGGACATCGGGCTGCGCCGGCCGAGCCTGGACGATGTCTTCCTGCGCCTGACAGGGCACGGAACCGAGAACCACGACGCCCTGGAGGTGGCGGCCGCATGACCACGCTCGAACGCAATCCCGCGGCGACGGACGGACCCCCGGTCCGCGGACTCGCCTACTGGGCGGTCGTCGACTGCTGGAACATCACCCGCCGTACCCTCACCCAGTACCAGCGCCAACCCGTCGCCATCGTGTGGCAGTTGGGCTTCCCGATCCTCTCCGTCCTGCTGTACGGATACGTCTTCGGCAGCGCGATGAAGGTGCCCGGCGGCGGGGACTACCGGGAGTTCCTGATGCCCGGCATGTTCGCCATGACCATGGCCATGGGCTTCATGAACACCGCCGTGGCCGTCGTCACCGACGCCTCCAAGGGGGTCGTCGACCGCTTCCGGTCCATGCCGATGGCCCCCTCCGCGTTCGCCTCCGGACGCGGAGCCGCCGACCTGGTGGTGGCCGCCGCCGAGCTGACCATCCTGGCCGTCACGGCACTGCTCATCGGCTGGCGCGCGGACGGCGGCTTGCTGGGCGCGCTTGGGGCGTTCGGGCTGCTCCTGCTGCTGCGGTTCAGCCTGATCTGGGTGGGCGTCTGGCTCGGCATGCTGGTGCCGACCCCGGAGGCGGCGGGCGGGCTGTACGCGGTCGCCTTCCCGCTCACCATGATCTCCAGCACCTTCGTGGCCCCGTCCCTGATGCCGGACTGGCTCGGCTTCGTCGCGGCCTGGAACCCGATCTCCTCGACCGCGACGGCCACCCGCGAACTCTTCGGCAACCCGGTGGCGGGCGGCGGCACCTGGGTCGAGGAACACGCCCTGCTGATGGCCGTGGTGTGGCCCCTCGTGATCACGCTGGTGTTCCTGCCGCTGGCGGTCCGCCGCTTCCAGCGCCTGAGCCGCTGAGGGCCTGAAAAAGGGGCGGTCGGGGCGGGGGCGGAGCGCATAGGGT
>NZ_JAFEUF010000501.1 GCF_016901035.1 Streptomyces durocortorensis | reverse complement strand
GGGGGGGGGCCCCGGCCCCCGCCGCGCCCGCCGCCGCGACGCCTCCCGTGCCGTCCCGGTCTTCGCCCACGCCTCCGGTGCTGTCCGGGCCCGCCGCCACGCCCCCGGTGCCGTCCCGGTCCGCGCCCCGGGAGGAGAGCCGGGCATCACGGCTGCTCATGGCCGTACGAGCGGCTGGAGGTCGGCGAAGCGGCGGTCGCCGATCCCGTTGACCTGGCGGAGCTCGTCGACGGACCGGAATCCGTTGTTCTCCGTGCGGTAGTCGATCATGTGTTGGGCGAGCACCGGTCCGACCCCCGGCAGGGTTTCGAGCTGCTCCGCGGTCGCCGTGTTCAGGCTCAGCGGCGCCGAGGGACCGGCCGCCCCACCCGGTGGGCCGCCGGCCGGTCCGGGTCCGACCCCACCGCCTCCGGTCGCTCCGGTGACCGGCGGACCGGGCGGAAGTCCCACGGCGACCTGCTCGCCGTCGACGAGGACCCGCGCCCGATTGAGCCCGGTCAGATCCGTGCCGGCCCGCACACCGCCCGCGGCTTCGAGCGCGTCCGCCACCCGTGACCCCGCCGGCAGGCGACGGACCCCCGGCCGGTGCACCTTGCCGCTCACATCAACGACGATCTGCCCGCTTCCGGTCCCGCCCGCGACCGGAGGCTTCCCAGCGGCCGGACGGGGCACCGGGTCGGGGACGCCGGAACGTAACGGATCCGGTGGCAACGCGGACGCCGCCGCTTCGTCCGCGACCGGTTCCGGCGCGCGCACGGCCTGGGGGCGTACGGACCAGAAGTGCACCGTGGCGACGGCCACCGCGGCCAGCAGCACCAGCCCGAGCACCACCGGCGTGCGCGGCGCCATCCCGCACCGGAGCCGCACCCACGACGGCAACCGCTCCCGGACCGCCGACACGAGACACCGCGCCCTCGACATATCACCGGGCATCGCCCCCACGGTCTCGGGCGCGGATGTGGGTGGGGATGCGGGTACCGGTGCCGCTGTCGGCTCACGTACCGGTACGGGTTCGACATCGCTCCCCAGGCCGTGGGCGCCCGCCATCAGCGCATCCGCCCGGCGACGCGCGGCCGCCGACGCGAGGGCGGACCGCCCTCGCACGGACCGCCGCCCGCCACGGCGCGGACCGGGACGGCCCCCGGGGCTCGCCCCCGCCCGGCCGCCCGGGCGAGTACCGGATCCGTACCGCGCCCGAGCGGACGGGGAC
>NZ_JAFEUF010000500.1 GCF_016901035.1 Streptomyces durocortorensis | reverse complement strand
GCCGCCGCCCCCGCCGAACCCGCGCACCGCCCGCTCACCACCGTCGGTGAACTCGCCCGCGCCGGCGCGCTGTTCCTGCACAGCGGTACGGCGGTTCCCGGCAGCACGGCCGCCCCCGTCCTCACCGAGCACGACGTCCTCACCGGCGCGGCCCCGACCGCCCTGCCGCCCGCCGGCCAGGAGACCGCAGGCGGGGCGGCCGCCGACGACCCGGTCCTGCTCGAACCCGGCGACGTCGTCGTGCCCGTGCTCGGGGGCGGCACCGCGGCCCGGGTCGTGGACGCTGCGACGGCCGGGGCCGCGCTCGGCCGCAACCTCCAGCTCCTGCGGCCCGACCCGACCGCCATCGACTCGTGGTTCCTCGCCGGATTCCTGCGCGGCACCGCCAACCACCGGCAGGCCAGCAGCCACGCCTCCACCGCCGCCCGGCTGGACGCGCGCCGCCTCCAGCTCCCCCGGATGCCGCTCGCGGAGCAGCAGCGGTACGGGGAGCGGTTCCGCGAACTGGCCGCCTTCGAGGACGCTTTGCGGACGGCGGGGCGGCTCGGCGGCCGGCTGGTCCAGGGGATGTACGACGGCCTGACGGACGGCACGGTCACGCCGGGATGAGGTGACCGCGCCGGGCGCCCCGGCCGTGGCGGCCCGGCCGGGGACGACCGCCGCACACAACGGTGCGGACAACCTTGGGGGCAACCGGGGTCAGCCGGTCGGCGGAGGTGTATACGCTCACCCCACACGTCCGACATACGCCTCCCAGGAGCAGCACATGCACGGCTACGGCCCCATGCCGCAGCAGCCGACGACATCGCGGCCGTCCCCGGCGACGCTCACGACGGTGCGCGTGATCCTCGTGGCGCTGACCGTGCTGAGCTGCGGCCTGCTGGGCTGGGCGGCGATGCTGCGGCTCGCGATCGTCACCCGCCGGCCGCGCGACTGGTTCCTGCTGGTGGTCGTGGTCGCCCTCAACATCGGGCTGTTCGCCTTCATCATGGCCACCCCGGACGACCCCGACCAGATGTCGGACGCGGCCGCGCTGTTCATGATGCTCTGGATCCTCGGCCTGCTGGCCGGGGTGATCACCTACTACCTGTACGCGGAGATACGCCACTACAACACCCTCGGCGCCCCGGCCCCGTACGGCGCCCCCGTGCACCCGGCGCCCCCGCTCCCGTACCAGCAACAGCACCTCGCCCCGCCCCAGCAGCACCAGCGCGGTCACCAGGACCCGCGGCGTCATCACGT
>NZ_JAFEUF010000499.1 GCF_016901035.1 Streptomyces durocortorensis | reverse complement strand
ACCCCCTCCACCCCCGAGGACGCCGCCACGCCCGCCAGCGCCGAGTCGCCGGCCGCCGAGGCCCGCCGCC
The DNA here is from genome assembly GCF_016901035.1 of Streptomyces durocortorensis. GTDB lineage: Bacteria > Actinomycetota > Actinomycetes > Streptomycetales > Streptomycetaceae > Streptomyces > Streptomyces durocortorensis. The sequence continues at coordinate 1,174 of NZ_JAFEUF010000499.1, read as the reverse complement.
GGGAGCTCGCCACGCTCGCCTGGCCCGAGGCCGCCGGCACCACCCCCGAGCAGCGCGAAGCCCTCGAACTTGCCGTACGCCACCGGCTCACCCCGCGCGCCGTCGCCGCCGTGCTCGGCCTTGAACCGGCCACCGCCCGGGAACTGCTCGCCGCCGGGGCCTGCGAGGTGGAGCGCACCCGCGCGGCCCTCGCCGTCGTCGAGGCGGGCAACTGCCCCACCGTCGCCCGGCTCGCCGCCGACCCCCAGGTGCTGCTCTCCGCCGCCCTGCGCCGCGAGCTCGTCCGGCACGTCGACGACTGCCCCCGCTGCCGTCGCGCCGCCGAACGGGCCGACGCCGCAGGCCCCTGGCCCGGAGCGGCCCTGGCCCCGGTCGCCGCCCTGCCCGTCGTGGAGGCCCCCCGCCCCTCCGTGTACGTCGCCATGGCCCAGGCCCACCGTTCCCGCGCCGCGGGCCCGCGCTTCGACCGCGCCGGGTATCCGCTCGACCCCAAGGACCAGGCCGCCCGCCGGGACCGGCTGCGCGCCCGGGTCGTGACGACCACGGTCGTCGCGACGGTGGTCGCCGCCCCGGTGATCGCCCTCTGGGCCGCGTACCGGGGAGCGCCGCAGACCGGCGAGGGCCACGACGGCACCTCGGTCACCGCCACCGAGGTGGACGGCGCGGGCGGCATGAGCGGTGATCCGTACGACCCCGAGAACACCGGCAACGGACGCCCCGGCAACCGCTTCGGCGCCCGCGTCCCGGACGTCACCGCCGAGGTCGTCAGCACCGGCGGAGCGCAGCACGGCGACGCCCGGCTGGTGGTGACGGCCCGCACCTCCGGGGCCGTCACGACGATCACGCTGACCAACCCCGGCCGGGAAGCGGTCGACTGGTCGGCTGCGACGGACGCCCCGTGGCTGCGCCTCAGCCGTACGTCGGGCACCCTCGCGGCCGGGAAGTCCACCACGATCGCGGTCTCCGTGATCCGGGACGCGCAGCCGGCCGGGCCGTGGCAGGCCCGGATCTCGCTGACCCCCTCGGGCTCCGCCGTGCTCATCGACGGTCACGGGGTCACCGCCCCGACCACGGGCGGCCCGCGCCGGTGCCCGGGCGGCGCTCGCCGGGGACCTGGCTCGCCCGGTCCCGGAATTCGCCCCGGACGCGACCGCGGCGCACGCCGTGGAGCAGT
>NZ_JAFEUF010000498.1 GCF_016901035.1 Streptomyces durocortorensis | reverse complement strand
CCCTCCCGGAGAAACCCCCTACCTACCTCCCCATCACACACAGCAACCAATACCGGCAACACGAAAGCGGCCCCCTCTCACGCCAATGAAGTCGGGGCCGCTCTCGTCTGCCAGCACTCACGGAACTGGAGACATCCATCATGACGCACCCCACCGTCGTGCGGGAGGCCGCACGCGTCATCGCGATCGAGGCCGCCCGCGCCTACGTCGCGAACATCCGCCCCATCGACCTCAACAACCCCGGCGTCCTGGTCGGTCACCTCATGGCCGCCGAGACCCTGCTCATGGACATCGTCGACGCCCACACCGAGCCCACCGGAGAGACGGCATGAACGCCCACCTCCTGAACGCCGCCCTGGACGCGGCCGAGCGCAGGTGGCGCGTCTTCCCGCTCCGCCCTAGCGACAAGCGCCCCGCCCTCCACGGCGAAACCGCCTGCCCCGGTACCGGCGACTGCGCGGCCGGGCACCGCAAGTGGGAACAGCGGGCCACCGCCGACCCCGACCGCATCCGCTCCGCCTGGTCGGCCGGGGCCTTCAACGTCGGTCTGGCCACGGGCCCTTCCGGGCTGGTCGTGGTGGACCTGGACCCGGTCAAGGCGAAGGACCCGAAAGGAACGCCTGACGGCGTCACTTCCCTGCAAGCGCTCTGCGAGCGCGCCGGACAGACCGTCCCCGCCACCTACCGGACCCGGACCGCGAGCGGCGGACACCACCTGTACTTCACCGCCCCGGACGGGGTCCGGCTCGGCAACAGCACGGGCAGGCTCGGCAAGCACATCGACACCCGCGCCCACGGCGGATACGTCGTCGCCGCCGGGAGCACCCTCCCGCACGGCACGTACGACGTAGTCGACCCCACCGAGCCCGTACCGCTCCCGGAATGGCTGTGCGCCCTCCTGACGCCTCGTCAGCCTTCGCGGGCATTGATGGTCGCGCCCGCGCCGGTTCGGGCCTCCAGGTACGCCGCAGCGGCTCTCAGGGCCGAAACGGCGGCCGTGGCCGGGGCTGGGGAGGGTGTGCGGAACTGGACGCTCGTGAGGGCCGCCCGTGCTCTGGGGCGGTTCATCCCGTCCGGCGACCTCGACCGGCATGAGGTAGAGCAAGCTCTTAATTCGGCGGGATTGCGGGCCGGACTCCGCGAGAACGAGTGCCGCGCCGCCGTGACCAGCGCTCTGAACTGGTCCGTCGCCAACAACTCCGGGCGGCCGGCATGACCGCCGCCCCGACCCCCCGCCTTAAGAGCCTGCCTGCCACCCCGAGCAG
>NZ_JAFEUF010000049.1:9680-36405 GCF_016901035.1 Streptomyces durocortorensis | reverse complement strand
CCTCTGAGCCCGGCCCCAACCGCTCCATCGCCGAACCCTCCGCCACCGCCGATCCCTCCTCCAGCGTCGCCCCCTCCGTCGCCGCCGACCCCGGAACCGGCGCCCTGCGCTCGCTCCTCCCGGTCCTCGGCGCGCACCGCGCCACCGTGCTGCGCACCTGCCTGGCCGCCCTCGTCGACCAGGCCGCCCTGGTGGCCCTGGTCACCCTCGCCGCGTACACCGTGGGCACGGCCGTCACCGAGCACCGCCCGCCCGCCCCCGAGACCGTCGCCGTCCTCATCGGGCTCGTCCTGCTCCGGGCGCTCGCCACCTGGCGCGAGATGGACCTCTCGCACGACCTCGCCTACCGGGTCCTGGCCGAACTGCGCGTCCGGGTCTTCGACGGCCTGGCCCGCAGCGCCCCCGCCCGGATCGCGGGCCGACGCAGCGGCGACCTTGCGGCCACCGCGCTCGGGGACGTCGAGGCGCTGGAGTTCTTCTATGCCCACGCCATCGCTCAACTCCTCGCCTCCGGCGTCGTCTTCGCGGTGTCGGCAGCCGTACTGGCGGCCCTCGGGCCCTGGTTGCTGCTGGCCGTCGTACCGGCCGCGCTGCTCCTGATCTGGTCGCCGCTGGTCGAGGCGCACGGGCGGGCCGAACGCGGGGCCCGCACCCGGGGGGCGCTCGCGGAGGTGTCGTCCGAGACCGTGGAGAGCGTCGACGGGCTGCGCGAGCTCCTGATGGCGGGGGCGCTGAACCGCAGGCGGGCCCGGCTCCGGTCCGCCGGACGCCGGCTCGCCCGCGCCCAGCGCGCCGAACAGTCCTGGGAGACCGGCGCTGGCGCGGCCCGCGACCTGCTGGCCGTCGCCGCCGTCTTCGGGGTGGCGGCGGCCGCCGCCCACGCCGCGTCCGCCGGGCGGCTCGACGGGGCGTGGGCCCCGGCCGCGATGGCCCTCGCCCTGGGCGCCCTGGCCCCGGTCGCCGAATCGGCGGCCGCGCTGGGCCGGGCGGGTGGCCTGCGCGCCGCCGCGGCCCGGGTCCGGTCCGCCGTGCACGCCCCCGCCGGAGCCCCCGCACCGGCCGACCCCCATCCCGTACCGGCGGGTCCGCTCGGCCTGCGGCTGCGCGGCGTACGGTTCGGCTACGGGGGAGAGGCGGTCCTGGACGGCCTCGACCTCATGGTCCGGCCGGGCGAGACCGTGGCCCTCGTCGGGGCGTCCGGGGCCGGCAAGTCGACCTGCGCCCACCTCCTGGCGCGCTACTGGGATCCGGCCGAAGGCGCCGTGGAACTCGTGCCCCTCGCCCCGGCCCACTCCGTGGACCTGCGGGACGTCGCCGAGGAGGAGCTGCGCGCCGCCGTGTCCGTGGTGGGGCAGGAAGCCCCGCTCTTCCACGGCTCCCTCGCCGAGAACCTCCGCCTGGGCGCACCCGACGCGACGGCGGACGAGCTGGACGCGGTGGCCCGGACCTGCGGCGTCGACACCTTCGCCGACGCCCTGCCCGACGGCCTGGACACCGCCGTCGGCGAGCGTGGCGCGACCCTGTCCGGAGGCCAGCGCGCCCGGGTGGCCCTGGCCCGGGGCCTGCTGAGCCGCCCGCGCGTCCTCGTCCTGGACGAGACGACCGCCCACCTGGACCACCGGGGCGACGCCGAGCTGGCCCGGGCGCTCGCGGCCGACTCCGGCACCCGGACGACCCTGGTGATCGCCCACCGCCCGGCCACCGTACGCAGGGCCGACCGGATCGCGGTCCTCGACGGCGGGCGCATCGTCGAGGAGGGCACCTGGGACGAGCTGATCCGGTCCGGCGGCCCGCTGACCTGCCTCTTCGCCCGCGAGGAGAACCCGACCCACCCCCGAGAAGCAGCCTGATGCGCAGGCCTCTGATGAGCGGGCCCCCGAGCACCGGCCCTCCGCAGGCGCCGGCCTCCGAGCAGGGCCCGCCCCGGCAGGCACCGGCCCTGAGCGGCGCTTTTCCCCCGCTGCACAGCTCCTCCCCACCCCCGCTCAGGGCAGCGGCTGCTCCGCCCAGATGATCTTCCCCTGGGGTGTGTACCGCGTGCCCCACCGATGGGCCAGCTGCGCGACGAGGAACAGCCCGCGCCCGCCCTCGTCCGTCGTCCTGGCGTGCCGCAGCCGCGGTGAGGTGTTGCTGGCGTCGGACACCTCGCAGGTCAACGCCGACTGGAACAGCAGCCGCAGCCGCACCGGCCCGGAGCCGTACCGGATCGCGTTCGTCACCAGCTCGCTGACGATCAGCTCCGTCGTCATCGACAGGTCCGTGAGCCCCCACGCCTCCAGCTGGCGGGAGACCTTCGCCCGGGTCTCCCCGACCGCCGCGGGATCCACGGGTACGTCCCACGACACCAGGTGTTCGGGGCTCAGGACATGCGTCCGGGCGAGGAGCAGCGCGATGTCGTCCGGCTGGGGGACGGGCAGCAGTTCCTTGACGACCGTCGGACACAGGTCCTCCAGCGGCAGTCCGTCCCGGGACACCGCCCGGCCCAGGCGGTCCATCCCGCCCTCCAGGTCCTTGTCGGTCCCCTCGATGAGCCCGTCGGTGTAGAGGCCGAGGAGACTTCCTTCGGGCAGTTTGATCTCCATGGACTCGAAGGGCAGCCCGCCGAGCCCCAGAGGCGGCCCGGAGGGCAGGTCCGGGAAGCTGACCGCTCCGTCCGGGGTGACGACGACCGGCGGCGGATGGCCGGCCCGCGCCATCGTGCAACAGCCGTTCGACGGATCGTAGACCGCGTACAGACAGGTGGCCCCGACCACCGTCGTGCCGCCCCGTTCCGCCGGGCCCCCCGCGCGCTCCTCCTCGCTGAGCCGCAGGACGAGATCGTCCAGGCGGGCCAGCAGTTCGTCCGGGGGAAGATCCATGTCGGCCAGCGTCTGTACGGCGGTACGCAGCCGGCCCATGGTCGCCGCGGCCCCGATGCCGTGCCCGACGACATCGCCGATGACCAGGCCGACCCGGGCGCCGGACAGCGGGATCACGTCGAACCAGTCGCCGCCGACCCCGTCCTTCGCGTCCGCCGGAAGGTACGACGACGCCACGTCCAGCGCCGTCCCGCCGCGCAGCGTGTGCGGCAGCAGGCTCCGCTGGAGCACCAGAGCCGCGGTGTGCTCCCGGGTGTAGCGGCGGGCGTTGTCCACACACACGGCGGCCCGCGCCACCAGCTCCCGGGCGGGCGCCACATCGTCCTCGTCGAACGGCACCGGATTCTGCGACCGCATGAAGGTGGTCAGCCCCAGCACGGTGTCGCGCGCCCGCATCGGTACGGAGATGAGCGAGTGCAGCCCGAACTCCCGGAGCCGGGCGGCCCGCGCCGGCTGCTCCGCCGTCCACCCGTGGCTGTCCGGGTCGAGCGCCGGCAGCAGCACCGGGGCGCCCGCCAGGAGGAAGTGCGCGTCGTGCGGCGGCGGCACGAAGTCGACCGACTCCCCGACCTGGACGACCGCCTCCGGGCAGCCCTCCCGCACCGAGCTCATGCCCGCCCGCCGCATGGCCGGCCGCTCGCCCACGGCCGGTGCGGCCGATCCCGGGCGGTCGCCGCCGAACGGGGTCTCCAGCAGGTCGACGAAGACGAAGTCCGCGAACCGGGGCACCGCGAAGTCGGCGAGCTCCTGCGCCGTACGCTGTACGTCCAGGGTGGATCCGATACTCGCTCCGGCCTCGTTGACCAGCGCGAGCAGCCGCCGCGCGTTCCACCGGTCGGTGACGTCGCGGACCAGGTAGCCGATGCCGATCCGCCGGTCCTGGGCGTCGGCCAGCGGGAAGAACGAGCTCGCGTACGCCCGGCGGCGGTGCGGATCGGACCAGCTCCAGCCCAGGTACTCGTAGTCGGTGATCGCCTCGCCGGTCGACAGGACCTGCCGCATCAGCCGCTCGATGGGCGCCGCCAGCGCACTGGGCAGCACCTCGGCCGGCCGCCGCCCCAGACGCTGTTCCCGAGGCACCCCGCCGAACCGTTCCAGGGTGTCGTTGAGCCAGAGATAGCGCAGATCGGGGTCGAGCACCGCCATCCCGACCGGCGACCGGGTCATGAAGTCGTCCAGTACCGACCCGCTCATCGTCCAGTGCGGGGTGAGTTCCCGCCCGGACACCAGGAAACCCTCCTGCCCGGCGATCTGGAACGAGGCGGTGGCCCGCACATCGATGTCCAGCGACCGGCCGTCCCGGCCCCGCAGGGAGACCAGCCCGCTCCACGCCGACCCGGTCCTGCAGCGGGCCGCCACCGCGGCTGTCCGGCGGGGGTCGAACGGGCCGCTCAGCAGGAGGGCGGCGGACCGGCCGACCATCTCGGCCGCCGGATACCCGAGCAGCGCCTCCGCCCCGCGGGTCCAGCCGATGACCGTGCCGTCCCCGGTGACCACCGCTGCCGCGTCGTCGGCCGTCCATGCCGGCCCCCGCCCGTCCCCGGAGGGCAGCGGGCCGGGCTCCGCCGGGGAGCCCTCATCGGCGGATGCCATTGCACCTCACCACCCTCTGTAGGTTTCCATGGTCGCGCGTCGCTCCGGAGCGCGCCCGGCGCGCCGTGCCCGGTCGGGGCGCGGGCCGTCCCCCGTTCGGCGGCGTGACGGAGCGGGCCCTGCCCGCGTTGGTGGGGTGACAAGCGGTTGCTTGTCCACCTGCCCCCGCGCTGGACCCGTGTGGGTGGACGGCTCCGGCCCCCGACAGGAGGGCCGGAGCCGTTTCCATGCCCGGGGTCAGTAGCGGAAGCAGATGTCGCGCTCCCGCACCCACGGGCCCAGCCAGTCGGCGAACGGCACGGTGACACACCACCTGCGGGTGGGCGGAGTCCCGGCCCCCGGCGACGTGGGTGAGGGAGCCACCGGCGGGGACGGCTGGAGGGACGGCGGGACTGTCGGCGAGGCGCTCGGATCCTTAGGAGTCGGAGTCGGAGTCGGAGTGGGCGTCGGGCTCGGCGTCGGTGTCGGGCTGGGGGCGGGCTTCGCGGGCGCGGCCATCTCGGTCAGCATCGTCCGGAACACCTCCGAGGAGCGCGGATTGCTCTTGCACTGCCAGACACCGTGCGGGCAGTAGTCCGTGACCGTCTGGTACAGCGGCTCGTGCCGGTCGATCCACTCCAGCATCCGCCGCATGTACTCGGGGTTGTCGCCGTTGCGGAAGAGCCCCCACTCCGGGAACGAGATGGGCTTGCCGCGCTCCGCGGCGAAGTCCACATGCTTCTGGAGCCCGTACGGGTCGGTGATCTGGTCGTCGAAGGACTCGCCGGGAGGCTGGTCGTAGGAGTCCATCCCGATGATGTCGACGACGTCGTCGCCCGGGTAGCAATCGGTCCACGGCACCGCGTCCCGCCCCCGGCTCGGCGTGAAGTCGAAGCGGAACTCCTGACCGGGCACCGCGCGCATCGCCGTGACGATCCGCTCCCAGTACGCCTTCCAGGACGTGGGATCGGGACCGCAGCGATGCGTGTACGTCGTGCCGTTCATCTCCCAGCCGAGCACGATCACGGTGTCCGGGACGCCCAGCCCCACCAGGCGCTCCGCGAGCCGAGTGAAGTGCTGGTCGTAGTCCCCGGCCGCGCCCGCCCGGAGCAGGGTGCGGACCTCGTCGTCCGGGACCTGCTCCTCGTTGCGCTCCAGCATCGGCACGTTCAGCACGAACATCCGGTCCTGGTCCGCCCGTCTCCATTCCGCCCAGGCGTCGAGGAAATTGGGGGAGCCCTCGATGTTCACCCACAGATCGCCCGGCAGGTACGTGTGCCCCACCCGCAGCTCCGCCCCGCCGAGCCAGCGCGAGAACTCGGCCATCCTGCTGACCCCGGCGGGCCCGTAGTCCAGATACGCGCCGTGCGCCGTGCCGCTTTCCCGCCCCGGCGGGCCGGGGGCGGCGCCGTCGATGGAATCGGTGCCCGGCGGCGACTGGCCCGCGATGCCGCCACCCGCCAGGAGGCTGAGAGCGGCCGCCGCGATGCACGAAACGATGAGACGGCGCTTTGCCGGCATTGCTCCTCCTGGCTGCGGTGAATTCCGGCCGGTTCGGCCTGATAGGGAGAGAGTCGCATCATCGTGCACCGGGGGCATGCGCAGGAGTCCATTTATCGTATTCGGCGTTGCGGGCGTGCCGTTCAGGTGAATGTGGGGCCGAACGTGAACGGCAGCGAGCCGACGCGGTTGTCGAAATTCGAATCGACGAGTTCCGGGTCTCCCAGGTTCCGCATGACGGGACGTCGGTCGATCAGTTCCCGGAACAGGGCCGTCATTTCGAGGCGGGCCAGATGTGCTCCCAGGCAGTGGTGCGGGCCCCCGCCGCCGTATCCCAGATGGGGATTCGGCGAGCGGGTGATGTCGAAGCGGTCCGGATGGGTGAAAACCGACTCGTCGCGGTTCGCGGACGCGTAAATGAGTGCGACTTTCTCCCCCGGAAGGAATGTGCGACCACCCAGCGCGAATTCGGCGGTGACGGTCCTGCGGAACTGGATGATCGGCGTCGAATGCCGCACGATCTCGTCGACGGCCCCGCCGATGTACCGGTCGAAGTCGGACCGCAGCAGCTCCCGCTGCTCCGGATGGCGGTCGAGCAGGAACAGCCCGTGGGCGATGGCGTTGCGGGTGGTCTCCACCCCGGCCACCAGCAGCAGCGAGAAGAAGGCGCCCAGCTGCCGCCCCGACAGGGCCTCGCCGTCGATGTCCGCACACACGAGCGCCGAGACCAGATCGTCCCCGGGACGACGGCGCCGCTCCCCGGCCAGCCGGGCCATGACCCACTGCATCCGGGCCAGGGACGCCAGCCCCCGGCCGGGGATCCGCAGCCGGGCCCGGCCACGCCGCTCGACGCCGACGTGCTCCGACGCGTGGTCGATCTGCTCCGCGATCCGCGCCCGGTACGCCTGCGGGATGCCCATCAGGTCGCAGATCACCTCCAGCGGCAGCCGCGAGGCCGCCGACGGCACGAAGTCCCGGGGGCGCTCGGCGATCAGCTCGTCCACCAGCCGCCCGGCGAGCCGGCCGACGTTCTCCTCGACGCCCGCCAGCAGCCTTGGGGTGAACCGCCGCGAGATGATCCGGCGCAGCGCCGCGTGCTCGGCCCCGTCCATGTTGACCATCGAGTTCCCGAACACCGCCTTCGCCCAGCCGGCCGGCTCCGGGGTGGTGACACCGGGAGCGCTGGCGAACACCCCGGGCGTACGGCTCGCGGTCCGCACGTCGGCGTGGCGCACGAGGGCGTGGAACGGCTTGCCGGCGGTACGCGCGGTGCCCGGCCGGGGGGTGAAGAGGACCGGCGCGTCCAGCTCCCGCAGCAGGGCGAACGCCCTGAGCCGCTCGGGGCGCGGCAACCGCCAGAACGCCGGGTCGGCCAGATCGACGTCCGCCGCGCGCAGTACACGGTCCCCGGACAGCTGGTACGGAACGGTCATGCCCATCACCTCCACGGTTCGCCAGGCCATGTTCCGGCCGGCCGGCCACGGGGGCCCTCGCGACGCGGCCCCTCGTCGCCGATGGCCCCGCGCCCTCACGCGTTTGACGGAACGCGAGCGCCGCGTGTGCGCCGTACGCCGCACGCACGAGAACTGTTTCGGCACCGCCTCGTTGTCAACATCGCCATCAGAAGGACCTCGGACGAGTTAACGAGGCGAGTCAACGAGAGGCAGGCAGTCATCTCATGAGCCCCATCCCAGCGAAACCGGGCGGCACCCGCGTCCCCTCCCGCCGGACCGTCCTGCGCGGAGCCTTCACGGTCACCGTGGTGACGGGCACCGCCGGAGCGCTGCTCCCGCTGCTCGACAGCGGCCCGGCCGCCGAGGCCCGGCCCGCACCGGTGCCCGGGCCCGGTTCCGGATCCGGCTCCCGGGCCACGGCGGAGGAGTTCGCCGAGATGTACCGGGGCCGGGAGATCCGGGGGACGGCGACCGTCGTCGTCCCCGCGGGCGCCCCGGACGACGACCGCGTCGCGGTCGCCGCCGAACCGGTCACCGAGATCCGTATCGACGGCAGGCCGCTGCACGTCATGAGGCGGGCGGACGGCACCTATCTGAGCGACGTCCGGCACTACGAGTCGTACCCGACGCTGCTGGAGACGGCCCGGGCCGCCGTCGACGAACTCGGCACCGCCCGACTCGCACCGCCCGCCGCGCACCGCATGTGAACCAGGAGGACCAGCACCGGTGTACACCCGCAAGAACCAGCGCGACCTCACGCGCACCGAGAAGCGCCGGCTCGTCGCCGCGATCCTGAAACTGAAGCGCTCGGGCCGCTACGACGACTTCGTCGTCATGCACCGGGAGTACTACGTCATGGACACCGAACGTCGGCCGCGCCCGGCGCACATGACGTCCTCGTTCTTCCCCTGGCACCGCCAGTACCTGCTGGAGTTCGAGAAGGCGCTCCAGCGCGTCGACGCGGGCGTCAGCGTCCCGTACTGGGACTGGACCCAGGACAACCGGCCGACCTCCTCGCTCTGGGCGGAGGACTTCCTCGGCGGCAACGGCAGGCCCGGCGACCGCCGGGTCACCACCGGGGCGTTCGCCTACGCGGCGGGCAACTGGAGCGTCGGCAGGGGCGTCACCGACGAGCACTACCTCACCCGCAACTTCGGCAGGCCCGGCAGCAACCCGGTCTCCCTCCCCACCGGGAACGACGTGGCGCGAGCCATGAAGGATCCCGTCTACGACACCGAGCCCTGGAACAGCATCAGCACCCGGGGCTTCCGCAACCGCATCGAGGGCTGGGGGATCCGGGGCGTCCGCGGGGTGGGCCTGCACAACCAGGTCCATCAGTGGGTCGGCGGCCCGATGGCGGGGGCGGCCTCCCCCGAGGACCCGGTGTTCTGGCTCCACCACGCGTTCATCGACCTGCTCTGGGACCGCTGGCGAAAGGCGCACCCGAAGTCCGCCTACCTCCCGGGCCGCAAACCCGCCTCGCCCGGCCCCGACCGCGACTACGTCTTCGGCCTCGACGAGGCCATGCCCCCCTGGAGCGTGACCCCGAGGAAGCTCCTCGACCACAGCAGGATCTACCGGTACGCCTGAGACCGGACGAAGGAACGGCCGGCCCCCTCCGCGAGGAGGGAGCCGGCCGTTCCGGACGTGCGGGAGATCAGCGGCCGTAGCCGTAGTCGCCGCCGTTGTCGTGGCCACCGTCGACGTTGGCGCAGGTGTTCCCGAAGGTCGGGTTCAGCAGGCCGATCACGTTGATCGTGTTGCCGCAGACGTTCACCGGGACGTGCACGGGAACCTGGACGGCGTTGCCCGAACCGACCCCGGGGGAGCCGGCGGCGAGGCTCTGCGCACCGGCGTCCGCGGACGCCATGCCGGCGCCGCCGGCGATCAGGGCGCCGGTGCCGGCCATCACAGCGGCGACCTTCGTCATACGAGACATGGAGAACTCCTTGTAAAGAAGGGGGTTGTGCTGCGGACGCGAGGCCCGCACCCCCTGACAACGCGACAGACGCCGGACGGTAACGGATCAGCTCATAGGTGATATCTCCGACGCGGCCGTCCGGCGTACGCCCGGCGCGTCAGCGCCCGATCACGGGCAGCCCCGACAGCCGCTCGTGCCAGTCCCGCGCCGCCGGGAACCGCGCCTTCACGGTCTCCACCGCCCGCTCCCGCACCGCCACCTGCGACTCGCGCAGCCGCAGCAGCGGCTCCAGACCCGGCCGGGCCAGCAGCAGCCGCTGGTTGACCACCGGCACCGGCCCCCAGTGGTTCTTGTAGCTCTCCCCGCCGCGCAGCAGGCTCAGCACCTCGCGCCCGCTGTCCGAGGCCTGCTGGGCGACCTCGCGCAGCAGCATCGTCGACACGTCGACCTTCTTCTCGCGCAGCGCGGGATCCGCACCGTACAGGTAGCCGCCCGTCAGCCGGGTGGACTGCAACGACAGGTTCGACGCCACCACCTCGCCGTTCAGCCGGAACTCGGTCACGGCCGCCGTACCGTCCCCCACCATCCGTCCCACCGACCGGATCAGGTGGTCCGAGAACCGGGCCCGCAGATGCTCGGGGTTGACCGCCCGGCCCTCCCACTGCCGCTCGTGCAGCCGCAGCAGCGTGCCGATCGCGGCCGGCACCCCGTCCTGCGGGATCCGGTGCGCCTCGATGCCCAGGGCGTCGACCTTGCGCAGCTTGGAGCGCAGCCGCTGACCCCGCGAGCCCGTCAGCCGCGCCACGCCCTCGCCCAGCGGCTCGGCCGGCAGCTCCAGGCACGTCGAGTCCGTGAGCCGGCTCTGGGCCCCCGGCCACCGCCCGAACAGCAACTGCGCCGACGCGTCGGGCCGGACCTCCCGCAGGTCCACCACGGTGTGCCGGGCCGCCCGGTCCAGACCGCGCCCCAGCGCCCCCACCGCGTACCCGGCCTCCTCCTCGTCCAGCAGGATGTCGAAGAAGTCCGAGACCGCCCCGCCCATCGGGACGAGCAGCGGCATCGGACGGTGCACCAGCATCAGCGGAGCCGCCCCGATGAGCCGCCCCGCCCGGCGGACCAGCAGCACCCGCAGGCGGCCCTCCTGGCCGTAGGAGATCCACCAGGAGTGCAGCCAGGCGTGGCTCTGGAACGGGGTGGCGGTGGCGCAGCGGCGGTGCAGCGCGTCCCACTCGCCCGCCAGCGCGCCGAACTCCCGGAAGTCCCGGCACAGGGTCACGGCCAGGCTGCCCGCCCGGTGCGCCGTCATCGGACGAGCTCCCGCTCGTCCTGGGCGACGTTGCCGCCCTCGGCCGTCGGACCGGGCAGCTGGGCCGAGACGCTCCACCCCTCCCGGCGCGGCCGCACCAGCAGGACGAGACCGCCCAGCAGACCGCCCGCCGCCGCACCCACGGCCGCGCCCAGCGGCACGGACGGCGACACCGGCTGGTCCGGCGTCATCGCGTGGGTGAACTTGATCAGCTTCACCCCGGTGTCCTTGGAGACATGGCCGCTGCTCACGATGACGGCCTCGATGACCGCGTTGGCGATGTCGGCAGCCTTGTGCCGGTCCTCGGACGTGCCCGTCACGGCGATCATCGGCGAGTCGGGGGAGGTCTCCGACGTCACGTGCGACCGCAGTTCGCGCACCGGCTCGCCCGCCGCGCCCTGCGCGTACGAGAGCGTCGCGTCGCTCGTCGTCAGCCGTCCGTACGACTGGGCGTACCCCAGCGCCGCCGAGGGGTCCGTCTCCCCCTCCGCGACCGCCATCGCATAGCTGGTGGCCTCGTACTGCGGCGCGGCGAGCGCACCGTACGAGAGACCGGACGCGGTGCCGATCAGCACGGAGACGGGCAGCGGCCACCAGTGCGGCAGCCGGGTGAGGGCGGTGCGCAGCCGACGGACGACGACATGTCGCTGCTGCTCGGGTGAGTCGGTCATGAGAAGGCTCTCCGGTTCGGTGGGGCGGTGTCGAGGGCGTACGCGTACACGTCCATCAGGCGCTCGCTGCTGCGCCGGATGTCGTAGTGGCCGACGGCCCGGGGCGGCGGCCGGCGGTCCGGGCGGGCCTGTATCCGCTGCCGCAGCCGGTCCGTCAGCTCCTCGGGGCTCCCGGCGATCCGGGTCGCCCCCGGGGCGTGGGCGGCGGGCAGGTCGTCGATGGCGGGGCAGGCGTCGTGGAGCACGGGCAGCCCGGCGGCGAGCGCCTCCACGGCGGCCAGCCCGAAGGACTCCTCGCGGGACGTGGAGACGAAGACGTCCAAGGCGCTCAGCAGCGCCGGAACACCCGGGACCGGCCCTTCCCCCTCCTCGTCGCACTCCCCGAGGAACCGGACCCGGTCCACGGCCCCCAGGCGCAGCGCCAGCGTCCGCAGCGCCCCGGCCTCAGGACCGTCCCCGGCCAGCAGCAACCGGGCCTCCGGCAGCGCCGCGACCGCGCGGATCAGCACGTCGAACCGCTTGCCCGGCACCAGCCGCCCCACCCCGCCGACCACGAACGCGTCGTCGGGAATGCCCAGGGCCGCCCGTACCGAGACCCGCCGCTCCCCGTCGAAGCGGAACCGGTCCGCGTCGATGCCGTTGGGCACCAGCCTGATCCGGTCGGCCGGCACCCCCCAGTCCCGCAGCCGGCCGGCCACGGTGGAGGAGACGGCCACGGTCGCCGCGCCCAGGCGCTCGGTGGACAGGTAGAGGGCGCGGATGGACCGGGTGAGCGGGCGGCCCTCGATCTCGGCCCGACCCAGGGAGTGTTCGGTCGCCACGGTGGCCCGCGTCCCCGCGAGGCGGGCCGCGATCCTGCCGTACACACAGGCCCGGTACAGATGCGTGTGGACCAGGTCGTAGCGGCCGTCCCGGATCAGCCGGGCGAGGCGTCCGACGGCCGACACGTCCCGGTTGCCGCGCATTCCGAGGTGCGTCACCCGGATCCCGTCGGACCGCAGCTCCTCGGCCACCGCCCCCGGGTTGGTGAGCGTCACGACGTCGCACTCCACCGGCAGATGACGCAGCAGCAGCCGCAACTGCCGCTCGGCCCCGCCGACCCCGAGCCCGGTGATGACGTGCAGCGCCCTCACCGCACACCCCCCGCCCGCACCGGCGCGACCGTCCGGGAGCCCGCACCCGGCACCGCCACCTGGCGCAGCCCGTGCCGCAGGTCCTTCGCCCACAGCCGCACCCCCCGGTCCGCCTGACTGATGTGGGTGCGGGGCAGGGCGAACCGGCTGAGCAGCGGACCGGGCGTCAGCGCGCACGCGTAGCCGTAGCCCGCCGAGCGCGCCGCCCGGGCGACCCGCCGGTCGAGGATGCCGTACGGGTAGCAGAAGCCCTCCGGAAGCGTGCCGGTGAGATCGCCGATCAACTCCCTGCTGTCCGTGGTCTCGCGCCGCAGCTCCTCGTCGGACAACCCTGTCAGGTCCTGGTGGTACAGGCCGTGCGAGCCGACCTCCATGCCCGCCGCCGCCACCCGCCGGACGTCGTCATGGGTGAGCAGCGGCTTGCGCGGGCCCAGCGGATCCCACTCGTTGACCCCGCCCGGCCGGCCCGGCAGGACGAACACCGTGGCCCGGCAGCCGTGCTTGCGCAGCACCGGCAGCGCCTCCTCCAGGAAGTCCGCGTACCCGTCGTCGAAGGTCAGCCCGACCAGCCCGCGCCGCCCGGCCGCTCCCGCGCCCAGCAGCTCCGACACGCCCACGCCCGTCAGCCGCCGGCTGCGCAGCCAGGACAGCTGCTCGTCGAGGCGCTGGGGGGAGACTGTGATGCCGTACGGATCCTCGCTCGGGTCCGTCACCGAGTGGTACGTGAGGATCCACGGCTGACGACGGGTGTGCGGGCGGAGCCGGGACGAGGGAGCGTCGGCGCAATGTGCCGAGGATTCAGCGGCCATCAAGGAACCTCCGTCGGGTGAGTGCCAGCAGGGACACGACCTCGGGCGAACGCAGGGCGAGGCCGGTCAGGAAGAACACGGCGGGGACGAGGAGACACCCGGCGGCCAGGCTCAGCACCGGATCGGGTACGAGCGGGGCGCAGGCCCAGCCCGCGGCGCCCGCCGCCATCGCCGCCCCGGTGAGCCGGCCCAGCGAGAGCGCCACGTCCCGGGTCCGGATCGGCACCACCCGGGTGCCGAGGCCCATCAGGAGCAGCAGGGCCGAGGCGCTGATCCCGATCGCGTTGGCGGTCGCGATGCCGTCCACACCGAAGCGGTACGTCAGTGCGTACCCGGCCCCCATCGTGACCAGCAGCCCGGTCCCCATCGCGAACGCCGGGAACCAGGTGGGCCGCCCGGAGGAGAAGAACGGCCGGCTGAGCGCGCCGACCAGACAATGCCCGAGCAGCCCCAGTGCGTAGACCCGCATGACCTGGGCGGTGGACGCGGTGTCGGCGGCGTCGAACGCGCCGCGCTGGAAGAGCACGTCGATGATCTGGGGCGCGTAACCGAGGACGACCGCCGTGCCGAGCAGTACGACCATCCCGGCGAGACCGAGGTCCCGTTCGACCCGCCGCCGGGCCTTCTCGTGCTCCCCGGCGGCCATGGCCTGCGCGACGACCGGGAAGGTCACCGTGCAGATCATCAGCGACAGCACCATCGGCATCTGCGCGACCTTCTGCGCGTAGTTCAGATGCGAGATCGCGCCCGCCGACAGGGTGGAGGCCAGGAACCGCTCCACCAGCACCTGGGACTGACGGCTCACCACGAACAGGACGACCGGGGCCAGCACCCCGAACCCCAGCAGGGGAGCGGTCCGGGCCGCCCGCCGTCCCAGCCGCCCGAACCGCGGCAGCCGGGGCCGCGCGAGCGGCACCAGCCGCAGGAACACGGGCAGTTGGGTGAGGATCATCAGCGCGCTGCCCACCGCGACGCCTGCCGCGGCCGCCCGTACCCCCCAGACCGCGTGCAGGGCCAGCGTCATCCCGATGATGCCGAGGTTGTACGCGACGTAGACCCCGGCGGGCGGCAGGAAGCTGCCGTGCGCGCGCAGCGCGGCGCTGAAGTAGCCGGTGATCCCGAAGGTGAGGACGGTGACCGCGGTCAGCCGGGTGCAGTCCACCGCGAGCCGCGGATCGGCGAGCCCGGGGGCGAGCACGCCCACGACCCACGGCGCGCCCGCGATCAGCAGGGCCGCGCCGCCGGAGAGCAGGAGGAACAGCCGGGGGAGTGTGGCCGCCACCAGTTCCCGTACGAGGTCGGCGCCTCCCTCGGTCTCACCGGAGGCGCGACGGGTGAGGGCGAGGCTGAACGCCGGGACGAGGAGGAGCGCCATCCCGTCCTCGATCAGCAGCGTCGCCGCCATCTCGGGCACGGTCCAGGCGATCAGGAACGCGTCGCTCGCGTCACTCGCTCCGAAATACCGGGCGATGGCCTGGTCCCGCACCAGTCCGAGGACGGCCGCCAGCACGGTCAGCACCGCTGTGCCTGCCGCCGCCCGGGCGAGGAAGGCCCCGAGCCGGGGCGCCTCGCCGCTCGCCGTCCCGGGTGGGCCGCCGGGGGACCGGGGCCCCTCAGGTCCTGACCCCGGGGCCGGGAGCAGCGAAGGGACCGCTGCCGCGTCCGCCGGGCGCGCCTCGGCCTCCGTCCCCGTACCGGACTCGCTCATGCGGCGCTCACCCGCTCCGGCTCGGCCAGCGCCCACCAGGCGGCCAGCCCCAGCACGACCCCGCCGAGCACCGTGGTGGGCCCGCCGATGTCCGCATACAGGAAGTTGACGCTCTGCCAGGTCATCAGGGCCACGGCCGCCAGCCCGCAGTCCACGGCCGCGTGGCCGCGCGAGCGGGCGAGGACGAGGCGGCGGATCGCGCCGACCAGGATGGCCGCCCAACTGCCGACGAGCGCGGTCAGGCCGATGAGGCCCTGCTCGCCGAGGACGAGGAGGTACATGTTGTGCGGGGAGAGGAGGGCCTGCCGGCGGAACTCCTGGCCCGCCCCGGCGGTGTCGCTGCCCGACGAGAGCCCGATCGAGGCGTGTCCGTCGCGGTGGTCGGGGAAGCCCTTGAGGCCGACCCCGGCGGCGGGCTGTTCGCGCCACATCGCGCCCGCCGCGCTCCACATCGCGTAGCGGTCACTGACCGACCGGTCCGGGGTGCTGGTCACCTGCGTCACGCTCGCGGCCCGGTCCGCGATCATCGCGGAGCCGATGCCGAACCCGCCGACCAGCACCACCCCCGCCGCGCCCAGCACGGCCAGCGACGTCAGTGCCTGCCGCCGCCCGGTCAGCGCCAGGGCGACGATCACCGCGGCGGCCGTGGCGATCCACACGCCCCGGCTGAACGACAGCGTCAGCGGCACGATCAGCGCGACGGCCAGGACGGCGGCGCACGGCCGCAGCCAGGCCGGGGCGCTCCGCGGCGTACGCAGGGCGCAGGCCGCGGCGGCGAGCAGCCCGTAGGCGACGACGGTCGCCATCCCCATGACGTCGCTGGGCCCGAAGGTGCCGACCGCCCGGATGTCCTCGCCCATGTACGAGGCGCCGGTCCCGGTGACGTACTGATGGACGCCCGTGACGCCCTGGACGAGCGCCAGGAGGACGAGCGAGCCGGCGACGATCCGGAACCCGTACGCGTCCCTGAGCAGCAGGAACACCGCGGCCGGCACCAGGACGAACACCTGGAGGTAGCGCACGAGCCCCGGCAGCGCCGCCGCCGGGTCCGCCGCCGTGACCGTGGCCACCGCGAAGCCCACCGCGGGCAGCCCCAGGACCAGCGCGGCGGGGGCGCTCAGCGGGCGGCGGCGCAGATACAGCAGCCGCCCCACGCACACCAGCACCGCGATCCCCGAGGCGACGTCGGCCGGGCCGCCCCCGCCCGAGTTCCCGTACGGGAGGGCGGGCAGCAGGACGGTCGCGATCAGCGGCAGCAGCGGCCACCGGCCTCGCCAGCCGGCCCACCGGGAACGGGAGACTGCGGCGGGCTCGGCCGCCGGCGACGGGACGGGCGGGGTCAGGACAGCGGCCATGGTCAGCTGCCTCCGAGCCGGAAGAAGGAGCCCGCCGTCCGCGCCAGCACGCACGCGTCCTGCCACAGCGACCAGGTCTCGATGTAGTGGTTGTCGAAGCGGGCCCGCTCCTCGATCGAGGTGTCGCCGCGCAACCCGTTCACCTGGGCCAGCCCCGTGATACCCACGGGCATCCGGTGGCGGGCCTGGTAGCCGGGATGGGCGCGGCTGAACTGCGCGACGAAGAAGGGGCGTTCGGGGCGGGGGCCGACCATGCTCATGTCGCCGCGCAGGACGTTCCACAGTTGCGGCAGCTCGTCGAGCGAGGTCCGGCGCAGCATGCGGCCGACGCGGCTCATCCGCCCGTCCGATGCGACGTTCCAGCGGGTGGCCGACTCCTGGACGTCGGCGGGGCGCAGCGTACGGAACTTCAGCAGGACGAAGGGACGTCCGTGCCGGCCGACGCGCTCCTGCCGGAAGATCACGCCCGGCCCGTCGGAGAGCCGCACCGCGAGCGCGCAGGCCGCCATCACCGGGGCCGCCACCAGCAGCCCGGCCGCGGCCAGGACGGCGTCCATCGCCCGCTTCACGCCGTGGCCGAGAGGACGGTCCGTCCCGTCGTGCAGCGGATGGGCGGTGAAGCCCCACAGATGGTCGGGGCGGCCGCCCGCCGGCGGCCCCGCGACGACGCCCGGCCCGGTGATCAGCCACACCCGGCAGCCGTGCCCGGTGAGGAGGTCGAAGAGAGCGGCACCGTCCGGGGTGGCCTCGGGCGGGGCCGTGAACACCGCGTGCCGCACGCTGTTCTGGACGACGGCCCGCCCGGCCTCCTGGGGCGAGGCCAGGACCGGTAGCGGCACCGTGTCGGAACCCGGCTCCTGCTTCTCGTCCCCGGCGGCCGGGACGGCGACCAGACCGACCGGCCGCAGCCCGTACCCGGGATGGTCGTACAGCGCCGCCGTCACCTGACGGGCCAACGGGCCCCGGCCCACGACCAGCGTGGACAGCGGGCGGCGGACGGCGCCCCGCCGCCGCGCCCGGTGGACCGCCGCGCGTCCGGCACAGGTCAGCGCGGTCTGCGTGCCCGCCCCGTACGCCAGCACCGCCCAGCCGAACGCCTGCTGCGGGGCCCAGGCGCCCAGCACTTCCATGGTCACGTACCACTGGAGGAGGGTGAGACCGAGGAGCGCGGGCAGTTCGGTCAGGACCGAGGGGGACAACCGCATCCGGTACAGGCCGCGCCAGGCGAAGAGCAGCACCTGCGCCACCGCCTGGGCCGCCATCAGCAGCCACGGCCACGCGACCGGGACGACCAGGGCGAACGTCACGGCCGGGGCCAGGGCGTCCGCGCACAGGAGCGGCGCGAGCCGGCCGTACCGGACGCCCCGGCGCTCGCCGGGCCGCACCTGCGCACCGCCGCCGCTTCTTCGCGGCGGATGAACCGTATGAGCCTGCACGGCTGTCGCCTGGCCTGCTCCGGGAACCGGTGCACTCTCCATCGTCATCGCTCGGTGCGCTTCCTCGTCGTGGGAGTCGTGGGACAGGACATGCCGACAAGTTCCTCGTACAGGCCGGCGACCGCCTCCGCGGTCCGCCGGACGTCGAAGGCCGCCCGGGTGTGGCGCAGGGCTCTGTGGGACACGGCCTCGCGCAGATCCGGGTCGGTGAGCAGGGCGGTCAGCGCCGCGGCCAGGGCCCCCGGATCCTCCGGGGGTACGAGACAGTGCTCCTCGTGGCCGGGCGGCAGACTCTCCCGTGCGCCGTTCACGTCGGTCATCACGACGGCCCGGCCACAGGCCATCGCCTCCAGCGGGGCCAGCGCCATGCCTTCCCAGCGGGAGGGCAGCACGAGGACGTCCGCCGCGTGGATCCACGGCCGCACGTCCTCGCAGGCTCCGGTGAACAGCACGCCCGGCGGGGCCGATTCCTCCAGCCCGGACCGGTCGGGTCCGTCGCCCACCAGGACCAGCCGGGCGCCGGGCACTGCCATCCGGCGCCAGGCCCGGAGCAGGACGTCCTGGCCCTTCTGCCGGGTCAGGCGGCCGACGCAGACGACCAACGGCGCGTCGGAGGCGACCCCCTCCAGTAAGGGCAGGCAGGCGCGGGCCTCCGCCCGGACCGTGGGGTCGCCGGGGCGGAACCGGTCGAGGTCGATGCCGTTGTGGATGACCGACCAGCGGGCGGCGATGCCCGCCTCCTGCCCGGTGCGGCGTTCCGACTCGCTGACGCACAGGATGTGATCGGCCCAGCGCGCGCCGAACCGCTCCCAGCCGAGCGCGAGTTCCGCGGTGCGCCCGCCGACGGCCTCGAACGACCAGGCGTGCGGCTGGAACACCGTGGGCACCCGGCCGCGTACCGCGATCCGGCCCGCGAGGCCCGCCTTGGCGCTGTGGGCGTGCACCACGTGCGGGCGGCTCGCGCGGACGATCCGGCGCGCGGCCGCGACCTCACCGGCCAGCCGGGGCCCGGGGGCACGGGTGGCGGACCAGCCGCGGACCTCGGCGCCCGCTGCCGCCGCCCCGAGGGCCAGCGGGCTCCCGGGGGGACAGGCCACCACGGGGCGCAGTCCCGCTCCGGCCTGGGCCCTGACGAGATCGGTGACGACCCGGGCCACTCCGCCGTCCACGGGCTGAACCAAATGAAGGACCGTCAATTGTCTTTCTTGAGTACGACGCATGTGCAGCACGCACGGCTCTCTTCGCTCAATCCGGTCAGTAAGGCCCACCGGCGGCCGAAGTGCACTTTGGCAGAGATGTGGCGAAATCGTGCGCGTGACTCGCTCATACGACCACATGGGGATTACGTGCCCGGGAGGGCCGTTCGAGTGGTGGCGCGACAGATCCGCGCAGGGTCGACGGCCTTCGCCGGACCGGTGCCGAAAGGGATTGCGGAGGGTTCTCGTACGGAATGGCCGGGGTGTTCCTCAGGTATCCGGCCGCTTATACCGTCAGCCTTTTTCCGGCCTGCCGCACTCCGCCGATCGGCGGAGTGGATGGCGGCACCATCTACTGGTCGACTAGGCCGTTCTCGTGGCGGTCGAAGTAGCGGTCGAAGTGCCGGTCGAAGTGGCAGTGAACGTGGTGGTGAAAGCAGAAGTGAAAGCGACGCTCCCGGCGCGGGCCACGATCTCCACCTCGTCGCCCAGAGCCCATTCCGCGACCCGCGACGCCATCGCCGCCGGAACCACGTCGCTGATGTCCGGCGCGGCCGGGATGTCGTACGTCGCGTGGGCGTCGTGCGGAAGGACGACCCGGTAGTCCAGCTCCAGGGCCCGGCGGGCGGTGGCGAGCACGCACATCTCCGACATCACCCCGCACACGGCGAGCTCCCGGACGCCCGCCGCCTCCAGGACGGACTGCAGCGAGGTCTCCTCGAAGCCGTCGTCCTCGCTCTTGCGGATCACGGTCTCGGCCGGCCCGGTGCGCACGGGGAGGTGCAGCTCCCACCCGGGCGTCCCCGGCTCGTCGGGCTCACCGGACGGGCCGTCGTTCTGCAGGTGGACGACGAGCGCCCCGGCCTCCCGGGCCCGCCCGACCAGATCCGACACCCGGTCCAGCAGGCGGGTCGCGGCGGGCACGGCGGCGTCCCCCGTGACGAACGCCGACTGGACGTCGACGACGAGCAGGGCCTGGACGGGAGCGGGGAGGGCGGTCATGCCAGGGCGTCCTTACGGGTCGGCCGGGGCGTCCTCAGGGGTCAGCCGGTGCGGTCCACAAGATACGGGACCAGCGTCAGCAGATCCCCGCGCGCCCCCGCGGCCAGCGGCACCCGGTCCAGGCAGGCGCGGGCCGCGGCCAGGTGCTCGTGTGCCTCGTTGATCGTCGCCCGACGCCCCCCGGCCTCGTCGATCAGCTCGGCCGCGTGGCGCGCCGCGGTGTCGTCGAGCGGCCCGTTGGAGGCGAGCAGCGTGTCGAGACGCCCGGCCGCCGGGTGGTCGGCGGACAGCGCCGCGAGCACCGGGTAGGTCTTCTTCAGCCGCCGCAGATCGCTGTGCACCGGCTTTCCGGTCACCTGCGGATCGCCCCAGATCCCGAGCAGGTCGTCCACCGCCTGGAACGCCACCCCCACATGACGCCCCGCCAGGTCCAGCGCCTCGGCGGTGCTCGCCGGAGCCCCTGCCAGCACCGCGCCCAGGGCGGCCGCGCAACCGAGCAGGGAGCCCGTCTTGTGCGTGGCCATCGCCCGGTACTCGTGCGGCAGGACCGCCCCGGGCCCGCTCCACGGCCGGGACTCGAAGAGCAGGTCCTGCGCCTGACCGTGCACCAGATCGCCCAGCGCGCCCGCCAGCTGTCGTACCGCCGCCGGTCCGCCAGGACCCGGGGCCTCCGCCAGCGTGGAGACGGCCAGCGCGAACAGGGCGTCCCCCGCGAGGACCGCCGGGCCGGTGCCGTACGCCTTCCACAGCGTCGGACGGCGGCGACGGGTCTCGTCGCCGTCCATGATGTCGTCGTGGATCAGGGAGAAGGTGTGGATCAGCTCGACGGCGACCGCACCGAGCACCCCGTCCTCCCCGCTGCCGCCCGCGGCCTCCGCGCCGAGCACCGCGAGCGCCTGGCGGACCCCCTTGCCCTGCGATCCGGGGGCCGGTTCGCCGCCCGTGCCGCTCCAGCCCAGGGAGAAGGCCGCCGTCTCCGCGTGCCAGGGGTGGAGTCGGCCCACCGACTCCACCAGGGCCGGGCGGACCAGCTCGCGGCACCGGTCCAGTATCTGGGGAGCGCTGGCCCGGCGGGTCGTGGAGAGCGTCATCGGCGGTCGCCCCGCCCGTCCACCAGTGCCTGTTCCACGCCGAGTTCGGCGTACGCCTTCTCGACCATCTCCCGGGCGTTCAGCAGCCCGATCCGGTCCAGCCGGCCGCGCAGTTCGTCCAGCTCTGCGGCAGTGGCATCGTGGTCGCGGCCCAACCTTGCCCGGGCCTTGACCAGGCCGAGCGAGGCCAGCGCCTCGCCCCGAGGCTCGTCCATCGCACGGAACTCGCCGAGCGCCTGCTCGTAGACCGCGCGCGCCTCCTCGTACCGGCCCGCGCGGAACAGCACGTTGGCCCGCATCTTGTGGTTGTACGCCAGGGCGCTGGAGAGGTTCATCTCCCGACAGGTGACCTCGGCCTCCGAGAGCAGATCGAGCGCCCTGGCGGTTGCCCCGTCCCGGAGGGAAACGATGTCAGCGATGCCGCGCAGCGCCCAGGCCCGGCCCCGCCGGTCGTCCGCGTCGCCCGCCAGGACCGCCGCCTCCTCGAACATCTCCAGAGCCGTGTCCAGCGAGCCGGTGTTGCGGTGGATCTGCGCGATGCCCTCCAGCGCCCACACGGTGTGCCGGGCCTCGCCCCGGGCGCGGGCCTCGGCCAGCAACTGTTCGTGCAGCGTCGCGACGGTCGCGTAGTCGCCCTGGATCCGTCCGGTCTCGGCGAGGCCGGCCAGCGAATAGCCGCGGGCGACCACGTCGCCGCCGCGTTTCCCCAGCTCCGCGGCGAGGCCGAGCAGCCGGAACGCCAGGCGCAGCGCCCCGCGTTGCCGCGCCAGCGTGCCGCCGCTCCACAACGCCCAGGCCATCGCCCCGGTGTTCCCGGCCGACCGGGCGGCCCGGTAACTGGCCTTCCAGGCCCGGTCGGCCTCCGCGACCTGCCCGAGCCTGCGGTGCGCCTCGGCCACGGCGAGGCCGGAGCGCGCCACCTCCTCCTGCGAGCCGGAGAGCTCGGCCTGCCTCAAGTGGCGTACTCCCTCGGCCAGTACGTCGGTGAGGGAGGCGTTCACCGACATCTTGGTGAGTGCTCCCTGGTACTCGGGCGCCAGTGCCTTGGTCTGCATGGGTGCCTTCCGCGCGGTGCCGGGCCCGCACCGGCGTGACTATCTCCTCTGTGTATACATGGGGGGTATAGTCGGCCGGTCGTACAGGCCCGGATCATGTGGGGGTTGGACGCCGCTCGTCACGCGCGGCGAACCGTCCTGTCAACGATCAAGACGGCAGCCGGGCGAGGAAGGTTGCTCGCCCGGCCAGGTCGTTCCGCTTTCGCTTCCGATTCTGTTCCCGCGCCCGAAAGCGCGCCGAAAGCTCGCGTTCGCGCTGTTTCGTCCGGCCGTCCAGCCCTTACGCCCGCCCCGTGCGTCGCAGCCGGTGGCGCACCGCCCGCCGCGCCACCGGGCCGAGCTCGTCCAGCACCCCGGCCAGCTCCGCGAGCTGCTCCAGCGCGTCGAAGGCGCGCTGTGCCCCAACGGGGTCGACGCCCTCGTACATCTCCAGGCCCACGAACGCCCCGGCCACGGCGCGCGCCAGTCCCGCCGGATCGGTGAACTCGCCCAGCGGCGAGTCCGCCAGGATCCGGACGAGGACCTTCTCGATCTCGGCGGTCCACAGGTCGAGCCCGGCCGCCGTCGCGGGCGCCAGCCGGGGCTGGGTCTGGGCTCCGGCGAGCAGCTGCGCCAGGAAGGCGACATGGCCGCCGGCCCGCTCCTCCTCGTGCAGCTCGCGCCCGCACCGCAGCAGCTCGGCGAGGGTGGTGACGGCGGCGAGCCGGTCGCGGTGGCGGGCCACCCGCTGCTCGGCTCCGTACCGGCAGGCCGCCGCCAGCAGTTCGTCGACCGAACCGAAGTGGTAGAAGACCAGTGCCTGGTTGACCCCGGCCGAGGCCGCCACGGACCGGGCCGAGGTCTTGGCGATCCCCTGGGCGGCTAGGGTGCGCAGCGCGCCCTCCAGAAGCTTCGTCCGGGTGTCCGCCCCCGCCGCGCTCCCCGTCACGCCCGCGCCTCTTCGCGGACCGGGCGCAGACCGGCCCGTACGCCGTGGCGCAGGGCGTCGACATAGCGGGCGCGGAACGTTCCCTCGTACCCGAACAGCGGGCCGAAGCGGCGGTTGGTCACCGCGACCCGGATGCGGAAGCGGCCCGTGGCGTCGTCGAAGGACTCGCGGACCTCGGCGTCGCCCCCGATCAGACGGGGAACCCGCACATCGAGCGGCCCCTCGCGGAAGCGGTGCTCCCCGGAACGGATCAGCAGCGAGCCGTCCGGCTCCGCGCTGAGCCGCAGGTCGGTGGCCAGGTGCTGGTGGGTGCCGAGGTAGTCCAGCACGCAGGACCGCTCGGGGCTGTGCACCATCGTGGCGTCGAAGCGGCGTGGCCCGCCCGGCAGGGCGAACGTCCGGACGAAGGTCACGGTCTCCCGGCCGAAGGCGTCGGTGTACGGCACGTTCTCGATGGTGAACGGGACATCGCGGCCGGTCCGCGGCACCAGGATGTTGCGCGTGGCGCCGAGCGCCAGGAACGGCTTCACGAACGCCCGGCCGTGCCAGATCCGGTCCATGGAACCGCGCCCCACACACGCCTCGCCGCTCTCCAGGCCGACCGAGAAACGGCGGCGCAGCTGGGGGTGGAGCCGGTCGAAGTCGTCCCCCATCGCACGGGCGAAGATCGAGGTCACGGGCGCTCCAGACGGGCGAGGAGGGACGGGGCGGCGGCCGGGCGGCCGGGCGGTCTGCGCAGGCAGCGCCGGGCGGCCGGCGTGCGCGGCGACGGGGGCGCCAGCAGTGCGGCCAGGGCGGCCGGCAGCACCGCCGCCGGGCCGAAGGGGAGGGCCACCGCCACGAGGGCGATCCGTACCAGGACCTCCGCCAGGGCGTACGTCAGCGACCGGGTCGGACTGAGGTCGCGCTCGCACCACAGCCGCAGCCGGTCGAAGGACCAGGCGGTCGCCCACCCCATCAGCGGCCGGAAAACCAGCCGGTCCGCGACCGCGCCGAAGCGGCCCCAGCGGGTGCGGTAGTCGTACCCCGTCAGGAAACGGATGCCGTCGGCGGTGGGGACGTAACGCCAGTAGCCGCTGCCCTCGGCCAGCAGCGACAACCGCTCCGGGGAGGCGAACCGCAGCGCGGAGACCCGCTCGCCGTCCGCCCGCTCCCGCTCGCCCGCGCTCGTCCCGGTCCCCGACACGGTCAGGAAGGGCAGCACCCGGGTCGCGTACCGGAACCGCCGGGCGGAGCCCGCAGGACCGGGCAGGGGACTGATCTCGGTGAAGCGCAGATCCCACCGCTGATGCCTGGCGGGATCCTGGGTCCGGTCCCATAGGCGCTCCGGATCGGTGCGGATCAACGCCTCTATGTAAAGCCCCATGTCTGCCCCCGGGTCGTCACGGGTGGTTGAGCGAGTGCTCAAGACCCCCAGTGCGCCAGGACGCTACCAGAAGGGGTTGAGCACCCGCTCAAATGCCCCCGAACGGCGGCCCCCGGCGCGCGAGGGGGCCGCTGCCGGGCTCGAATGGACGGGTGACGGCGCCCCCGGACGACTGCCTCGCCCGCAACGAGTGGATCTGCGGGGCCTACCTCTCCAGCCGCCGCGAGATCCTGGTGGACGCGGTGCTGGAACACCTCCAGCTCACCGCCGCGTCGGTGGCCGTCGCCCTCCTGCTCGCCGTCCCCCTCGCGCTCGCCGCCCGCCGGTGGCGCTGGGCGGCAGGCCCGGTGCTCGGGCTGACGACGATCCTGTACACGATCCCGTCCCTGGCGATGTTCTCGCTGCTGCTGCCGCTGTACGGCCTCTCCGCCGCACTGGTGATCGCCGGGCTCGTCCTCTACTCCCTGACGCTGCTCGTCCGCAACATCCTGGCCGGGCTCCGCGCCGTTCCCGAGGAGACCCGGCAGGCCGCGCGCGGCCTGGGCTACGGGCCGCTGCGCCTGCTGCTCGCCGTGGAGCTGCCGCTCGCGCTGCCCGCCGCGATGGCCGGGCTGCGCATCGCCACCGTCTCCGCGGTCTCCCTGGTCACCGTCGGGGCGATCGTCGGCCACGGGGGACTCGGCAACCTCATCTACTCCGGCATGAACACCTTCTTCAAGGCCCAGGTGCTCACCGCCTCCGTGCTGTGCGTCCTCATCGCCGTCGCCGCCGACCTGCTGCTCCTGGGCGCGGGACGGCTGCTGACCCCCTGGACCCGGAGGCAGGCGTGAACAGGCTCAGGAACGGGGAGGCCGGCGTGAACATCCTGCGGAACGGGAGGCAGGCGTGAACACGCTCCGGAACGGGAGGCTGGTGTGAACACCCTCTCCGACACCTGGTCCTGGCTCACCACCGCCGCCCACTGGTCCGGGCCCGACGGCGTCTGGAACCGGCTCGGCGAACACCTCTTCCTCACCGCCGTCTGCCTGCTCATCAGCTGCCTGATCGCGCTGCCCGTCGCCCTCGTCCTGGGCCACCTCGGCAAGGGCGGCGCGCTCGCCGTCAACCTCTCCAACATCGGCCGGGCCGTGCCCACCTTCGCCGTGCTGGTCCTCCTGCTGCTGACTCCCATCGGCTCGTACGGCCAGTGGTCGACGATCATCGCGCTCGTCCTGTTCGCCGTGCCGCCGCTCCTCACCAACGCCTACGTCGGGATGCGCGAGGTCGACCGGGACGTGGTCCGGGCCGCCCGGGGGATGGGCATGACCGGCCGCCAGCTGCTGCTGGGCGTGGAGCTGCCGCTCGCCCTGCCCCTGATCCTCACCGGCGTGCGGATCGCCGCTGTGCAACTGGTCGCCACCGCCACCCTCGCCGCGCTGGCCGGGGGCGGTGGACTGGGCCGGATCATCACCGCCGGCTTCAACCTCGCCTCCACCCCGCAGGTGGTGGCCGGGGCGATCCTGGTGGCCGCCTTCGCCCTCCTCGTCGAGAGCCTCTTCGAGGCCGGGCAGCGGCTCGCCCCGCAGCGCGGACGGCGGACCGCATGAGCCGCGCCCGCCGGACGCTGGCCGCGCTGGCCCTCCTCGCCGCCACCGCCTGCACCACCGGCCCGTCGCTGGAGAACCAGGGCGAGGTCACCGCTCCGCCCGGCGACAGCCGGGAACTCACCGTCGGATCCGCCGGATTCACCGAGAGCGACCTGCTGGCCCAGATGTACGCCCTGCTCCTGGAGGACGCCGGATACGCTGCCGACCTCATCTCCGTGACCAACCGGGAGATCTACGAACCCGCCCTGGAGAACGGCCAGATCGATGTCGTACCGGAGTACGCGGCGACCTTCGCCGACTGGCTGAACGCCAAGGCGAATGGGGCCGACGCCAAGCCCGTCGGCTCGCCCGACCTCACCGCCACCATGAAGGCGCTCCGCGCGCTCGCCGTCCCACGCGGACTGACCGTGCTCGACCCCGGCCGGGCCGTCGACCAGAACGCCTTCGCGGTCACCGAGGCCTACGCCGAGGAGCACGGGCTGAAGACCCTCAGCGATCTCGGCGCCGCGAAGCTGCCCGTACGGCTGGCGGCGGGCGACGAATGCGTACAGCGGCCGTACTGCGCCCCCGGTCTGCGCGAGACGTACGGCATCGACGTCGTCGCCGTCGACCCCAAGGGCGTCGGCACCACCCCGTCGAAGCAGGCGGTCCAGAGCGGTCAGGGCCAGATGGTGCGGCCCCCCCCCCCCCCCCCCCCCCACCCCCACGCCGGGGGCACCCCCAGGACCAGAGAGCCCCCGAACGAAAGGGGGGGGGCAGCCGGGTGGCGCCCCCCCCG
>NZ_JAFEUF010000049.1:0-9670 GCF_016901035.1 Streptomyces durocortorensis | reverse complement strand
CCCCGGGGGTGGGCCCGTCGACGGCCTGCCCGGGGGGGGCGGCCCCCCCCGGGGGGGGCGCCCCCCCCCGGCCCCCCGGGGGGGCCCCGGGGGGCCCGCACCTTTGGGCCCTCACCACCACGACCGACGCCACCCTCGACCAGTTCGGGCTGGTCCTGCTGGAGGACGACAAGAACCTCCAGAACGCGGACTACGTCGTCCCTGTCGTCAACCGCGCCCGCGCCGGGAGCACCGGGGTGCGCGACGCCCTCGACCGGCTCAACACCGTGCTGACCACCGCCGACCTGGCGTCGATGAACGAACAGGTCGACAGCTGGCGCAGGCTGCCCGAGGACGTCGCACGTACCTACCTTCAGTCGAAGCGGCTCCTCCCGAAGGACTGAGCCGCCCCGGAGCTCAGGAGGCGGGCGGGGTGGCCGGGGCGGTCTCGGCAGGACCCGCCGGGGGCCAGGGGACATCGGCCAGCAGCGGCACGATGTGCTCCTCCTCGTAGTCGAGGTGGGCGGTCAACTCCTTCGTCATCCGGGCCAGTTCGGCACGGAAGCGGTCCGGTTCCGCGATGGCGACGTCCGTCAGCAGCGCCGCGAGCGCCGACTGTACGGCCCCGATGGAGCGGTGTTGCTCCCGCAGCCGGTCGAAGACATCGCTCAGGTGGGGGTGGTGGCCCTCCATCACGGGGAACATGTGCCCGTCCTCGGCGGTGTGATGGAACTCCAGCGCCTGGCAGAACTCCAGGCAGCGCTGCCGGATCTGCAGGCCGAGCGGAGGCACGGACGGCTGTCCGGGGTCCTGGCGAGTTGCCTGTGACGGGTCCTGGCGAGCGGCCGGTGAGGCGAAGTGGGCCTCCGTCTCGGTGTGCACCTGGCGGAGTTGGTCGCGCAGCCAGGTGTGTACCTCCACGATCTTGTCCGCCAGGGTGGCGACCACGGGGGCCGCCGTTTCGGAATCGGAGTGCCGGGTGGCAGGGGGCATGGGAATTCTGGGTCTCCCGTGAGAGATGCGGGCGCACGAGGGCCCGCGGACGGAACAGGGTGATGGGGGGCGCGCCGACAGGCGCGCGTGTCCCCGGGTGAACTGCTCAGAGGCAGGGGGCGATGAGTGGACTCATGGCGTCATCCCTGGAAGAAGGTGCTGGCTTGACCGCCGACCGGCCCAGATCTCTTTGGCCGACGTCACGCCGCACGTGCCCCATCACATCCCGGTCGGGAGAATCTGTCAACGCGGGAGCGGACGCAGCGAGGGCGGGTAACGCGAGGGCGGGCAGCGCGGGAAAACGCGTTGCCCGCCCTCCGTGCGCCTGTGAGGCTTCCTGCCATGCCCGCTGAACAGCAGATTCTTCCGCCGCCGTCGCAGACCCCTCGTACGCACAGCGTGGAGGCGCTCTTCTCGCACGGCCGCCTGGTCGCGATCCCGCGCAAGGAGGCCCGCCGGGAGCAGTTGCTCGTGCACCTCGCCGACACGCTGTTCGAGCGGGAGCGCCCGTACACCGAGCGCGAGGTGAACGAGGCGCTGCTCACCGTTCACGAGGACTGCTCCGCGCTGCGCCGCTACCTCGTCGTGGCGGGGCTGCTGGTCCGGCCCCGGGACGGCAGCAGCTACCGCCGCGGCCGCTGACGGTCAGTTGAGGGTGTCGGGGTCCGGGCCGGTGCGCATGCCCCGGTCCAGTCCCGCGATGGCGTCCATCTCCGCGGCCGACAGCTCGAAGTCGAAGACGTCGATGTTCTGCCGGATCCGCTCGGGCGTGACCGACTTGGGGATGACGACGTTGCCGAGCTGGAGGTGCCAGCGCAGCACCGCCTGGGCCGGGGACTTGCCGTGCCGCTCGGCGATGGAGACCACCTCCGCCTCCTTGAGCAGGGCGCCCTGGGCCAGCGGGCTCCAGGCCTCGGTGGCGATGCCGTGCTCGGCGTGGAAGGCGCGCAGCTCGGCCTGCTGAAGGCCCGGGTGCAGCTCGATCTGGTTGACGGCGGGGACGAGCGTGCCCGTCTCCAGCAGCCGGCTCAGATGGGCGGGCTGGAAGTTGGAGACGCCGGCGGCGCGGATCCGGCCGTCGGCGGCCAGCTTCTCCAGCGCGCGCCAGGACTTCGGGTACAGGTCGTGGGCGGGCGTCGGCCAGTGGATCAGGTAGAGGTCCACGTGGTCGAGGCCGAGCTTGGCCAGGCTCGCGTCGAACGCGGCGAGCGTGGCCTCGTAACCCTGGTCGGCGTTCCACAGCTTCGTGGTGACGAACAGCTCCTCGCGGGGGATCCCCGAGGCGGCCAGCGCGCGGCCCACGCCGACCTCGTTGCCGTAGATCGCCGCGGTGTCGATGGAGCGGTATCCGGCCTCCAGGGCGGCGGAGACGGCCGCGGTGGTCTCGTCGTCGGGCACCTGGAAGACGCCGAAGCCGAGCTGGGGGATGGCCACGCCGTTGTTGAGCGTGACGGTGGGAACGGTGGACATGGGGGACCTTCCGGTGGCGCGGTGCATGCCGATGCCGATGCGGATGGCGTAGGCATAAATGGCGTACGACGTTTACTGGCGTAAACAATAATTGCACACGCGGGTTATATGCAAACGCGGGCGAGTTGCTGTCGTCGTACCGGGGCGTCCGCCACCGAGTCGCTGTCGTCGTACCTACGCGTCCGCCACCGAGTCGAACTCCACCTCTTCGCGGCCCACGCCCTGCGCATCCGCGTCCACCGACCGGCGCAGCGCCTCGTGCAGCTTCGCCGGCGTGAGGACCCCGAGGAACCGGGCCCCGTCCAGCACCGCCACCCACCCCGCGTCGTGCTGGAGCATGGTGCTGAACGCCTGCTTCAACGGGGCGCCCACCGGCACCCACGCGTCCATCCGGCGCGCCAGCGTGCTCACCGTCGCCCGCTCCCCGGCGCCCCGCACCGCCTCCGCCGACACCCAGCCGTGCAGCTCGCCCTCCCCGTTCAGCACCACCGCCCAGCGGGCCCCGACCGCCGCGAGCCGGGCCGCCGACTCCCGGGCCGGTTCCTCCAGCCGGGCCACCGGCGGCTCCTCCAGGTCCTCCGGCTCGATCGCGGTGACCGACAGCCGCTTCAGCCCCCGGTCGGAGCCCACGAACCGGGCCACGTACGGGGTCGCCGGGGTGCCGAGCACGGCGGCCGGTGTGTCGAACTGCTCGATGCGCCCCTCCCCGTACACCGCGATCCGGTCGCCCATCCGCACGGCTTCCTCGATGTCGTGCGTCACCAGGAGCACCGTCTTGCGCACCCGCTGCTGGAGGGCCAGGAACTCGTTCTGCAGCCGCTCCCGCACCACCGGGTCCACCGCCCCGAACGGCTCGTCCATCAGCAGCACCGGCGGATCCGCCGCGAGCGCCCGCGCCACGCCCACCCGCTGCCGCTGGCCGCCGGAGAGCTGCGCCGGATAACGCGAGCCGTACGTCTTCGGGTCCAGGCCCACCAGGTCCAGCAGCTCCGCCGCCCGCTCCCGGGCCCGCGCCCGCTTCCAGCCGACCAGGGCCGGGACGGTCGCCGTGTTGTCGAGGACCGTGCGGTGCGGGAAGAGGCCGACCTGCTGGATCACATAGCCGATCCGGCGGCGCAGCTTCACCGGATCGATCCTGGCGATGTCCTCGCCGTCCACCAGGATCCGGCCCGAGGTCGGCTCGATCAGCCGGTTCACCATCATCATCGTGGTCGTCTTGCCGCAGCCGGACGGACCCACCAGGGTCACCAGCTCGCCCTCCGCCACCTCGAAGGACAGCCCGTCGACCGCCGTCGTCCCGTCCGGATAGACCTTGCCGACCTGCTCGAACCGGATCATGTCTGCACGCTAGGAGCGCCCCGGCCGCACCGCACACGGGCCGGGACCGTCCGGGGCACGGTCCCTTGGCCCTGCGCGGGGGGCATGTGCTGGACTGGCCCTTTCGCCCGGATCGGCCAGCACCCCGGATCAGGAGTTCTCGTGAGCAGTTACCGGCAGCCCGGCGTCGTCCTCACCGACCGCCGCTTCACCGTGCCCCTCGACCACAGCGACCCCGGCGGCGAGCAGATCGAGGTCTACGGGCGGGAAGCGGTCGCCGCCTCCCGGGCCGGCGAGGAACTGCCCTGGCTGGTCTATCTGGAGGGCGGCCCCGGCTTCGGCGCCCGCCGCTTCGTCGGCACGGAGGCATGGCTCGGCCGGGCCCTGCGTGAGTTCCGGGTGCTGCTCCTCGACCAGCGGGGGACCGGTCTCTCCACCCCGGCCAACCGGCAGACCCTGCCGCTGCGCGGCGGCCCGCGCGAGCAGGCCGACTACCTCGCCCACTTCCGCTCCGACTCCATCGTCCGCGACTGCGAGCTGATCCGGCCGCAGCTCACCGGCGGAGCGCCCTGGACGGTCCTCGGCCAGTCCTTCGGCGGCTTCTGCGCCGTCCGCTATCTCTCCTCGGCGCCGGAAGGTCTGAAGGAGGTCCTGATCACGGGCGGACTGCCCTCGCTGGACGCGCACGCGGACGACGTCTACCGGGCCGCGTACCCGCGTATCGAACGGAAGGTCGCCGCCCACTACGCCCGCTACCCCCAGGACGTCGAGCGCGCCCGCGCCATCGCCGCACACCTCGCCGAACACCGGCCCGAGAGCGCCGGGCACCGGCTGACCCCCGAGGGCTTCCAGTCGCTCGGCATCCTGCTCGGCACCGGCAGCGGCAGCCACCAGCTCCACTACCTGCTGGAGAACGCGTTCGTGCGCACCCCGCACGGCACCGAACTCTCCGACGCCTTCCGGGAAGCGATGCGCACCGCCGCCTCCTTCGCCGGGCACCCGCTCTACGCCCTGCTGCACGAGGCGATCTACGGGCAGGGCGAGCGCGCCACGGACTGGGCCGCCGAGCGCGTACGGGGAGAGTTCCCGCAGTTCGACGCGGCGGCCGCGCTGAAGGGCGACGGACCGTTCCTCTTCACGGGCGAGACCATCCACCCCTGGCACTTCGACGTCGACCCGGCGCTGCGCCCGCTGCGCGAGACCGCCGAACTCCTGGCGCAGCGCACCGACTGGCCGGTGCTGTACGACCCCGAGCGGCTGGCCGCCAACGAGGTCCCGGTGGCGGCGGCCGTCTACCACGACGACATGTACGTCGACACCGCGGACTCGCTGCGCACGGCGGCGGCGATCCGGGGGCTGCGGACCTGGGTGACGAACGAGTACGAGCATGACGGGGTGCGCGCGGGCGGCCCCCGGGTCCTGGACCGGCTGCTGTCCCTGGTGCGCGACGAGGCGTGACCCGCCCTGCCTCCCGGGGCCGGTCGCCGACCGGCCGGCCCCGAGGCGGGCCGTGGCCGACAGGGCCCGCGCCCGGCCGGCCCCGCCGGATCAGCGCTGGAGCTCCTCCAGCGTGGCGTCCAGGTCGCCAGCGGTACGCGGGGCCCGGTTGTACGGCAGCTTCGAGAGGACCGCCGCCATCCCGCAGGTGTTGCTGAGCGCCGAATACACCAGGCCGGTGCCGACGCCCGCGGAGAGCCAGCGCGCCGCCGGGAAGCGGATACCGGCCACCAGTCCGGCCACCACCAGCGAGCCCGCCGCGAGGCGCACCTGACGCTCCATGGGCCACGTGGTGTGCGCACCCTCGGGGCGGTCCAGGCCGCGTCCGTCGCCCTCCCAGGCGGAGGTGCCGCCGGTCAGCGTCACGGCCTCGATGTCCGCGCCCGCGAGGATCTCGCAGGCCCGCGTCGACCGGACGCCGGACGCGCACACCACCAGCAGCGAACCGCGCGCGGAGGCGGACTTGAGGGCGGGCAGCGCGTCGGGGAGCTTGTCGAGCGGAATGTTCAGGGCGCCGGGGACATGCCCGGCGGCGTACTCGCCCGGAGCCCGTACGTCGATGACGGTGAACTCCTCCAGACGGGCCGCGGCCTGGGCGGGGGAGTGGGAAGCGGGGCTGGGCACGAGCGGAATCCTTTCGTTCGCCGGACTCCAGCGTCGCACGCCCGCCGCCGGAGCCGGGGGTAGCCTGCCCGTATGACGCCGCAGCGACTCGAACCCATGCCCGGCGACTGGCAGCGCGCCCTCGCCGTGGTCGCCCACCCCGACGACCTGGAGTACGGGGCGGCCGCCGCCGTGGCCGAGTGGACCGACGGCGGCCGCGAGGTCGTCTACCTCCTCGCCAGCCGCGGCGAGGCCGGGATCGACACCCTGTCGCCCGAGGAGTGCGCCCCGGTGCGCGAGCGGGAGCAGCGGGCGAGCGCCGCCGTCGTCGGCGTACGGACCGTGGAGTTCCTGGACCACCGCGACGGCGTCATCGAATACGGCACCGGCCTGCGCCGGGACATCGCCGCGGCCATCCGCCGCCACCGCCCCGAACTGGTGGTCACCCTCAACCACCGGGACACCTGGGGCGGGGTCGCCTGGAACACCCCCGACCACCGCGCGGTCGGGCGCGCCACCCTCGACGCCGTCGCCGACGCGGGCAACCGGTGGATCTTCCCCGAACTCACCGAGCAGGGGCTCCAGCCGTGGGACGGGGTGCGCTGGACCGCCGTGGCGGGCAGCGACCGGCCCACCCACGCGGTCGACGTGACGACCGGGCTCGAACGCTCGGTCCGGTCGCTGCTGGAGCACCGCACGTACATCGAGGCGCTGACCGAGGAGGATCCGGAGCGGTACTGCCGGACCTTCCTGGAGGGCATGGCGAAGGACGCGGCCGAACAGTTCGACGGCCGGCCGGCGGTCACCTTCGAGGTCTTCGCGCAGTAGGGCGGGTTGTCGTGCACGCCGTCGTGCGCGTTGGCGTGTTGACAAACCGGCTTGCCGATTCTGCAATGACCGGATGAAGGAACACGACCGGGACGACCCGGAACTGGAATCCGTCCTCTCCGGCGTCGGCCCCCGCCTGCGCCGGCTGCGCAAGGACCGCGGGGTCACCCTCGCCGCCCTCTCCGCCGCCACCGGCATCTCCGTCTCCACGCTCTCCCGGCTGGAGTCCGGCGGCCGTCGCCCCAGCCTCGAACTGATGCTGCCGATCGCCCGCGCCCACGAGGTGCCGCTCGACGACCTGGTGGGTGCCGCACCGGTCGGCGACCCCCGGGTGCGGGCCAAGCCGATCGTGCAGCACGGCCGGACCATGCTGCCGCTGACCGCCCGGCCCGGCGGCCTCCAGGCGTACAAGCTGATCCAGGAGCCGGGCAGCGGCGGCCCGCCGGAGCAGCGTACGCACGAGGGGTACGAGTGGCTGTTCGTGCTCTCCGGGAAGCTGCGGCTGCTGCTGGCCGAACACGATCTGGTGCTGGAGCCGGGGGAGGCGGCCGAGTTCGACACCCGGCTGCCGCACTGGTTCGGTCCGGCCGATGACGAAAGGGTGGAGTTCCTCAGCCTCTTCGGTCCGCAGGGCGAGCGCATGCACGTACGGGCGAAGCCCAAGCGCGGCTGAGGTCCGAGGTGTCCCGGGGGTGGGGCCGGGGTGTTCCCAGATCGGCAAGCGACCGCTTAGTATGCGCCGGAGCAGTGGTAATGCCGACCGCTCAGGCGGTTGACGCCGACAGTGTTGTGGAGGCCCCTCATGCAGGCATGGCGAGTGCACCGGAACGGCGAGCCGGGCGAGGTGATGCGGCTGGAGGAGACGGACCGGCCCACGCCCGGTGACGGGCAGGTGCTCGTCGAGGTCCGCGCGGCGAACGTCAACTTCCCCGACGCCCTGCTCTGCCGGGGCCAGTACCAGGTGCGGCCCCCGCTGCCGTTCACCCCGGGCGTCGAGGTGTGCGGCACCACCGATGACGGGCGGCGGGTCCTCGCCACCCCGGCCCTGCCCCACGGCGGCTTCGCCGACTACGTCGTCGCGGACGAGGCGGCCCTGCTGCCCGCCCCCGACGCCCTGGACGACGCCGAAGCGGCCGCCCTGCACATCGGCTACCAGACCGGCTGGTTCGGCCTGCACCGCCGCGCGCACCTCCAGCCCGGCGAGACCCTCCTCGTCCACGCGGCGGCCGGCGGCGTCGGCAGCGCCGCCGTTCAGCTCGGCAAGGCCGCGGGCGCCAAGGTCATCGGTGTCGGCGGCGGCCCCGACAAGGCGGCCGTCGCCCGCGAACTCGGCTGCGACCTGGTCATCGACCGGCGGAGCGAGGACATCGTCGCCGCCGTCAAGGAAGCCACCGGCGGGCGCGGCGCGGACGTCGTCTACGACCCGGTCGGCGGCGACGCGTACGCCAAGTCCACCAAGTGCGTCGCCTTCGAGGGGCGCATCCTCGTCGTCGGCTTCGCCAGCGGCGTCATCCCCACCCCGGCCCTCAACCACGCCCTGGTGAAGAACTACTCGGTCGTCGGACTGCACTGGGGCCTCTACAACACCAAGGACCCGGCGGCCGTCCGCGCCTGCCACGAGGAGCTGACCAAGCTCGCTGAACAGGGCATCGTGAAACCGCTGATCAGCGAGCGTGTCGCCATGGCCGGAGCCGCCGACGCCGTCCAGCGCGTCGCCGACGGCACCAGTACCGGCCGCATCGTCGTGCTGCCGGGAGGCGCCCGATGAGCCCCGCAGTCGACGCCGCCGAGGTCCGCCGCCGCACCCGCGAGCTGCTCGCCGCGCACCCGCCCGCCACCACCGACCGCACCGACTTCCTCAAGGCCCGCTTCGACGCCGGCCTCGCCTGGGTCCACTACCCGGTGGGTCTCGGCGGGCTCGACGCGCCCCGCTCCCTCCAGCAGGTCGCCGACGCCGAACTCGCCGCCGCCGACGCGCCGGACAACGACCCGCGCCGCATCGGCATCGGCCTCGGCATGGCCGCGCCCACCATCCTCGGCTTCGGCACCGACGAGCAGAAGCAGCGCTTCCTGCGCCCACTGTGGGTGGGGGAGGAGGTCTGGTGCCAGCTGTTCAGCGAGCCCGGTGCCGGATCCGACCTCGCGGCGCTCGCCACCCGGGCCGTGCGGGACGAGACCGGCGACTGGATCGTCGACGGCCAGAAGGTCTGGACGTCCAGCGCCCACCTGGCCCGCTGGGCCATCCTCATCGCCCGCACCGACCCGGACCTGCCCAAGCACCGGGGCATCAGCTACTTCATCTGCGACATGACCGACCCCGGCGTCGAGGTCCGGCCGCTGCGCCAGATCACCGGCGAGGCCGAGTTCAACGAGGTCTTCCTCACCGGCGTACGCATCCCCGACAGCCACCGGCTCGGGCCCGTCGGCGAGGGGTGGAAGGTCGCCCAGACCACCCTGATGAACGAGCGCGTCTCCATCGGCGGCTCCCGCATCCCCCGCGAGGGCGGCATGATCGGCCCGGTCGCCAAGACCTGGCGCGAACGCCCCGAGCTGCGCACCCCCGACACCCACCAGCGCCTGCTGACCCTCTGGGTCGAGGCCGAGGTCGCCCGGCTCACCGGCGAGCGGCTGCGCCAGCAGCTCGTCGCCGGACAGCCCGGCCCCGAGGGCTCGGGCATGAAGCTGGCCTTCGCCCGCCTCAACCAGGAGATCAGTGGCCTGGAGGTCGAACTCCTCGGCCAAGAGGGCCTGTTGTACAGCGACTGGACCATGGTCCGCCCGGAGCTGGTCGACTTCACCGGACGGGACGCGGGCTACCGCTATCTGCGCTCCAAGGGCAACTCCATCGAGGGCGGCACCAGCGAGGTCCTGCTGAACATCGTGGCCGAACGCGTCCTCGGGCTGCCCTCCGAGCCCCGCAACGACAAGGACGTCGCCTGGAAGGACCTGAGCCGATGACCGCGCCCACCCAGCCCCCCGCCAC
>NZ_JAFEUF010000497.1 GCF_016901035.1 Streptomyces durocortorensis | reverse complement strand
ACCCCGACGTCGCCCCCGCCCCTGTCCCCGAAGCCGACGCGATCGACCCGGCCACCGCGCGCCGCCTGCTGCGCCGGATCGAGCCGCTGCTCGCCGAGCAACGCGCCTGCTGGCTCCTCAGGTCCCGCCCGGGCGGCCTGGACGACAGCATCCGCGAGCTGGACCGGCTCCGCCACCAGCTCATCGGGGCGGCCCACGCATGACCCGCGACACGGAACGTCCCGTCGACCCGGAAGCCGCCGTACGGCAGTGGCTGGACGCCCTCGCCGGCCAGCCCGCAGCCCCGGCCGTCGCCGACCCGGTGGTACCGACCGGCGCGGAGCTGGCCGAGCGGATCGACCTGCTGGCCGTCCCCGGACCGGACCGGGAAGAGGTGGCCGCCGGTCTGCCGGACCCGGCGCGCGACCCCGCCCGGTGGGAGGCGCTGGTCCGCTGCCACCAGCGGCTCTACGCCGACCCCGGCCCCGACGTCCCGTCCGCCGCGCCCGACTGGCCCACCGCGCCCGCCGCCCTCGGCAGCGCGGGCCGCTACTTCTACGTCCACCTCTACGTCCTGGCCCTCCCGCACGCCCTGGAGCGGCAACGCCGTCTCGGTATCCCGGACGACGTCGTCGCCGCCACCTTCGCGGACCTCGGCGCGAAGCTGACCACGTACCGGCTCGGCCACGGCACCGGCGGCTTCGACCGCCAGCGGTGGATCGTCCGCCACTTCCAGGGCGCCCTGCACCGGCTCGGCCGACTCCAGTTCGAGCGGGGCGTCCTCGACGCGGACGCCACGGGCGGGGACGCGGCGACCGCCGGGGGCCCTGCGCACGGGGACCAGGTCCTCAAGGTGCACATCCCCGGCGACGGCCCGCTCGACCCCGCCGGCCGCGATGCCTCCTTCGCCGCCGCCCGGGAGTTCCACGCCCGCCACTTCCCCGGCACCCGCCACCGGCACGCCACGTGCAGCTCCTGGCTCCTGGACCCGCAGCTCGCCGACCACCTTCCGGAAAGCTCCAACATCCTCGTGTTCCAGCGGCGCTTCGCGGCCTTCGGGTCCGGCCAGGTGGGCGACGACGACGTGCTGGAGTTCGTCTTCCACGCACCGCCGGGGACGGCCGACCTCGACCGCCTGCCGCAGCAGACGACCCTGCACCGCTCCCTGGTCCGGCACCTGCGGGCGGGGGGCCACTGGCGTACGGCCCACGGGTGGACCGACCTGCCGTGACGCCGCCGCCCCGGCCGAGCCCCACCCGGCTCGACCGGGCGGACGGCGGCGTGGGACATTACGTCCCTGCGGAACCGGGGGGTTCCGTGCGCGGGGGACACGGGGGAG
>NZ_JAFEUF010000496.1 GCF_016901035.1 Streptomyces durocortorensis | reverse complement strand
ACAATGGGCGGGTCACCCGCCCATTGTCGCCCCCGGCCCGGGCGGTTTCAGGAAGAGGCCAGCCAGAGGTCCGGGCCGAACACCTCGTAGTGGACGTCGGCCGGCCGGCCCCCCGCAGCCAGCAGTCGGGTCCGTACCGCCCGCATGAAGGGGAGCGGGCCGCACAGATAGGCGTGCGTTCCCGGCCGTACGGTGATGCCGTCCAGGTCGACGGGGCCGGTGCGGTTCGCCGGCTGCCCGGCCTCCGGGGCCTCGTACCAGAAGTGCGCCTCGGCGCCCGGGAGCTTCTCCGTCAGCCGTACGTGGTCGGTGCGCAGGGCGTGGTCGGCCGGCGAGCGGTCGCCGTGCACGACGGTCACCGGGCCCCGGTGACCCTCCTGGGCGAGGTGTTCCAGCATCGACAGCATGGGGGTGCAGCCGATGCCCGCCGAGGCCAGCAGCAGGGGCGCGTCCGGGTGGTCGAGCACCAGGTCCCCGTAGGGGAGGGAGAGGCGCAGCAGATCGCCCACCTGCGTGCGCTCGTGCAGGTGCCGGGAGACCTCGCCGTCGGGCGAACCCTGGCCGCGCACGCGCTTCACGGTGATCGACCGGAGCCGGGAGCCGGGGGCGCCGGAAAGGCTGTACTGGCGTATCTGGCGGGCCCCGTCCGGGAGTTCGACCTGTACGGAGACGTACTGGCCGGGCCGGAAGGTGGGCGGGGGTGTGTCCTCGGCGGGGCGCAGCAGGAAGGTGGCGACGTCCTCGGTCTCCTCGATCCGGGTGGCGACCTCCCATTCCCGCCACACGTCTCCGGCCGCGACGCCCTGCTGGGCGTAGAGCCGCGCCTCGATGGCGATGAGGGCGTTCGCCATCAGCCAGTAGACCTCGTCCCAGGCGGCGGCGACCTCCGGCGTGACCGCGTCGCCCAGGACGTCGGCGATGGCCGCGAACAGATGGGTGTGCACCACCTCGTAACTCTCCGGGGTCACCCCGAGCGAGGCGTGCTTGTGGGCGATCCGGTCCAGCATCACGTCGGGCCGGGTGCCGGGCCGCTCGACCAGCGCGGTCGCGAACGCGGCGATGGACCCGGCCAGGGCCCTGCGTTGCTCGCCGGAGGCCTGGTTGCCCCGGTTGAACAGGTCGCGCAGCAGCTCGGGGTGGGCGGCGAAGAGCTTCTCGTAGAAGAGGTCGGCGATGTCCCCGATGGCCGCACCGACGGCGGGGAGGGTGGCACGGACGGTGGCGGTGGACCGGTCGGAGAGCATGGGGCTCCTTTTATTGGAATGCTGGATGCATATTTAAGGGCGGGGGGAACCGCCCTGGCGGGCGGAAGTGTTCGAGAGGGAGGGTC
>NZ_JAFEUF010000495.1 GCF_016901035.1 Streptomyces durocortorensis | reverse complement strand
AGCACCGACCGGACCGGTATCCCAGCACCGACCGGACCGGTATCCCAGCACCGACCGGACCGGTATCCCAGCACCGACCGGACCGGTATCCCAGCACCGATACGTACCTGAAACAGAGCCGTGCGGTGCTTGAAGTGCGCCCCTGACCAGCCGGAAGCGGCGTTCCCGGAGGCTGTCCGCGTACCCCGCCCCGGGGCCCGCGTCGACCGTCAGGAGAACTCCGCCGTGCTGAGCCCACCCAGGGCCGAGGCCGCATCGCCTGCCACGGATGCGGCGACCGCCCCTGACCCCGAGCCCGAGCCGGGCCCCGCGTCCGATGGGTCCGAGTCCGCTGGGCCCGCGTCCACTCGCCCCGCGTCCACTCGCCCCGCGTCCCGCCGCCGTCCCGCCCGGCGCGCGGACCATCTGATCGCCGCGGCCGCCGTGCTCTGCGCCGCGCTGATGGCGCTGCACGCGTGGATCCCGAACGCGGGCGTCAACGCGGGCAGCCTCCTCCAGACGCTGCTGCCCTGGACGGGCCTCTGCGTGCCGGTCCTGCTCGTGCTCGCCGCCGTACGCCGGTCCCGGACCGCCGCCGTGGCGGTGCTCGCGCCCGCCGTCGTCTGGGTCACCCTCTTCGGCGGCGCGCTCACCGACAAACGCTCCGAGGGTGTCGGCGGCGGCGACCTGACGGTGGTCAGCCACAACGTGGGTGAGGGGAACACCGACCCGGCCGGCACCGCCCGCGTGCTCGCCGCGGCGGGCGCGGACGTCCTGGCGCTGGAGGAGCTGTCCGACGCGTCGGCCGCCGTCTACTCCCGCGAACTGGCCGCCGCCTACCCGCACCACGCGGTGATCGGCGGGGTCGGCCTCTGGAGCAGGCACCCGCTGGCGGACGTGAAGGCGGTGCCGATCATGCCGTGGACCCGCGCACTGCGCGCCACGGCCCTGACCCCGGACGGACCCGTCGCCGTGTACGCGGTCCATCTGGCGTCGGTACGGGTCTCGGCGGCCGGTTTCACGACCGGCCGGCGCAATGACGCGGCCCGCGAGCTGGCCGCCGCGCTCCGGGCGGAGCCCGCGCCCCGGGTCGTGGTGCTGGGCGACTTCAACGGTACGTATCAGGACGGCGCGCTGGACCCGGTGACCTCGCAGCTGCGTTCCGCGCAGCGGGAGGCGGGTGACGGCCTCGGTTTCACCTGGCCCGCGCCGTTCCCGATGGTCCGCATCGACGACGTGCTGGTACGGGGGATGACCGCGCGCGCCGCCTGGACCCTGCCCGCCACCGGCAGCGACCACCTCCCGGTCGCGGCCACGCTGAGCCGGTGACCAGGTCCTCCGCCCTCCCCCGACTACGATGCGACCGACCGCCCCAGCGC
>NZ_JAFEUF010000494.1 GCF_016901035.1 Streptomyces durocortorensis | reverse complement strand
CCCCCCCGGGGGGTGGGCCCCGGGCCGGGGCCCCCCCCCCGGCGCCCGCCCCCCCCCCCCCCCCCGGCCCCCCCCCCCCCCCCCGCCCGCCCCCCCCGCGCCCCCGCGCCCCCCCCCACGGCCCGGGCCACGGCCCACATCGCGGCGGTACGTTGCGGGCAGGCCCCTTCTGTACGGGCTCGGCCGCCGGGGATACGTGCGGGCTCAGCCGCCGGAGGTGTCCAGCTCCGCGTCGGCGCTGACGCCCGCGCAGTCGTACGGGTCCTTGAGCCAGCCGTCCGGGAGGACGACCCGGTTGTTGCCGGAGGTCCGGCCGCGGGGCCCGTCGGCGCCGTCCGGCCAGGGCTGGTCGAGGTCCAGCTCGTGCAGCTGGCCGCCCAGCTCCTCCAGCGAGGAGGTGACGGCCAGCTTCTTGCGCATCTCGGAGCCGACCGCGAAGCCCTTGAGATACCAGGCCACGTGCTTGCGGAAGTCGATGACGCCCCGGGCCTCGTCGCCGATCCACTCCCCCAGCAGCGTCGCGTGCCGCACCATGACGTCCGCGACCTCGCGCAGGGTGGGCGCGTGCCGGGTCGCACTGCCCTCCATGGCGTTCACCAGATCGGCGAAGAGCCAGGGCCGCCCGAGGCATCCGCGCCCCACCACAACCCCGTCGCACCCGGTCTCCCGCATCATCCGCAGGGCGTCGTCGGCGCACCAGATGTCGCCGTTGCCGAGCACGGGGATCTCGGGGACGTGTTCCTTGAGCCGGGCGATGGCGTCCCAGTCGGCGGTGCCGCCGTAGTGCTGGGCGGTGGTCCTGCCGTGCAGGGCGACAGCCGTCACGCCCTCCTCGACGGCGATGCGACCGGCATCGAGGAAGGTGAGGTGGTCGTCGTCGATGCCCTTGCGCATCTTGATGGTGACGGGGAGGTCCCCGGCGCCCGAGACGGCTTCCCGGAGGATGGCCCGCAGCAGGGGCCGCTTGTACGGGAGCGCGGAGCCGCCGCCCTTGCGGGTGACCTTGGGGACCGGGCAGCCGAAGTTCAGGTCGATGTGGTCGGCCAGGTTCTCGT
Source organism: Streptomyces durocortorensis (assembly GCF_016901035.1). Classification (GTDB taxonomy): domain Bacteria; phylum Actinomycetota; class Actinomycetes; order Streptomycetales; family Streptomycetaceae; genus Streptomyces; species Streptomyces durocortorensis. The sequence goes on along the minus strand of NZ_JAFEUF010000494.1, from coordinate 329 downwards.
CCACGATCATGCGGACGGCCTTGCCGACGGTGACCGGGTCCACTCCGTACAGCTGGATCGAGCGCGGGGTCTCGGTCGCGTCGAAGTGGATGAGCTGCATGGTCTTCTCGTTACGCTCGACCAGCGCCCGCGTGGTGATCATCTCGCTGACGAACAGCCCCTTGCCCCCGGAGAACTCCCGGCACAGCGTCCGGAACGGGGCGTTGGTGATGCCGGCCATCGGGGCCAGCACGACCGGCGGCTGCACGGTGTGCGGGCCGATGCGGAGCGACGGGAGGGCGGGGGCGAGCGTGGTCATTGCTCCATTGTCGCGTACGCCGGAGGGGTGG
>NZ_JAFEUF010000493.1 GCF_016901035.1 Streptomyces durocortorensis | reverse complement strand
GGCCGCCCGGGCCCCGCCGCGCGCGGCGAGCGCCCTGGCGGTTATCGGCCGGCCGTGGGGGGGGGGGGGCGGGGGGGGGGGGGGGGGCGGCGGGGGGGCGGACACGCGGATGACCGGCGGCCGGGTGACGGGGGCCCGGACGGACGAGGCGGCGGGCGGCGAGGCGGTCGGCGGTGCGGTCGGCGGCGCGGCGACGGCACGGCGGGCGGAGGCCGGTCGCGCGGCAACCGGCAGCACGGCCGCCGTCGGTGCGGAAGCAGGAAGTGCGGGAGCAGGAAGTGCGGGAGCAGGAAGTGTCACAGCAGTCCTTCGCGTCCTTGCGGAGCCGCGGCAGCGGTCGCCCGGCTCCGGTCACCGGTCCCGGGCAACCGCTGAACGCGGGCGACACGGAGAACCGGCATGCCTGTCACGGGCGTGCGCGGGCGCACACCCGTACCGCCTCCGGCGCACAGAGGCCGGAGGGCGGATGGAGGTCAGAGGAGACGGAGGGAGAACGGTGGCCCGCGCCGGGAGATGGCGTGCCGGACCGGCAGGCCCTGCGGGCGGCGTGCGGGCTCGCGGCGGGTACGCCGCCGGGCGGGCGGTACGGGGGCGGCCGGGGCCGCGGACCACAGGCGCCAGGCAGTCCGCAGCGGGGCACGGACGAACAGCGCGAGGCAGCGGCCCAGCCGGGCGAGGGCGACCTCACCGCGCCACAGCCACCAGCCGCAGATCAGCCCGGCCAGGGCGTGGGCGACGGCCATGCCGAGCGTGAAGACCGTGCCGTCGAAGGCGGCCAGAAGCCCCATCAGGTCCGACGAGCCGCCGATCGGGACCTCGTGCGCGGAGTGGTCCATCGCACCCGACGACGCATGGTGCCCGCCGCCCGAGTGGTGCGCGCCGAACCGGGACGGCAGCCAGGACCCGGCACCGGCGAAGAAGGCGTGCAGCCCCAACTGGCCCAGGACGTGGGCGGCGACCGTCACCGGAGCGCTCCGCTCCCGTGCGGCGAGCCACCACCCCGCCCCGCACACCGGCAACAGCACGGCGGCCTGGACGAGCAGCGGCAGGGGTGCACCGGACATCAACGCGTGGCCGAGTCCGGACACGGCGACACAGACCACCGCGAACAGCGCGGTGCGCCCGAGTCGGAGTGCGGTTCCGGCCCCCATGGCAGCCATCGTGCCAGTCTCACCCACCCCGGAGAGAAGAGCACCAGATGCCGAAACAACGGGAGTTCGCCTCGTTTGCCCCACCGGCACCACGGTGTGATTGACGTCACAGAGACGTGCCGGGAACTTTCTCCTTCCCGCGTCCGACTGCTCCAACAACGCGTCTGCGTACGCCTCGTGGCCCGTGGCCGTCGTACCCTCACCCGCCCCGGATCTCCCGATCCCCCACTCCCC
>NZ_JAFEUF010000492.1 GCF_016901035.1 Streptomyces durocortorensis | reverse complement strand
GGGGACCCTGTGGGAGAGTAGGACGCCGCCGAACAACCTTTGTGGGAAAGCCCCGCACCCTTGTGGTGCGGGGCTTTTCTGCGTTCTGAACGTCTAGGGTCGGACCATGCGCTACGAACTGGTCATCTTCGACAACGACGGCGTGCTCGTCGACAGTGAGCCCCTCGCCAACACCGTCCTCTCCGGCTACCTGACCGAACTCGGTCACCCCACCTCGTACGAGGAATCGCTCCAGGACTACATGGGGTCGGCGGTGCACCGGGTCCACGATCTCGTCGAGGAGCGGACCGGGCAGAAGCTGCCCGAGGACTTCGACTCCACGCTCAACACCCGTACGTTCGCCGCATTCCAGCAGGAGCTGGTGGCGGTCGACGGGGTCGAGGAACTGCTCGGGAAGCTCGTCGCGGACGGGGTGGACTACTGCGTCGCCTCCTCCGGAGGCCACGAGCGGATCCGGGTCGGGCACCGCAAGACCGGGATCGACCAGTGGTTCGAGGAGGAGTGGATCTTCAGCTCGGAGGACGTGGGGCGGGGCAAGCCGGCCCCGGACCTGTTCCTGCACGCCGCCGAGCGGATGGGCGTCGCGCCGGAGCGGTGCGTCGTCATCGAGGACAGCCCGCTCGGGGTCGAGGCGGCGCGGGCGGCCGGGATGGACGTGTACGGGTTCACGTCGATGATGCCCGCTGACCGGCTCGTCGGAGTGACCGGGCACTTCTCGGACATGGCGCAGCTTCCCGGACTGCTCGCCTGAAGCCCCTCCTCCGGACATCGCCCGTCCGGAAACTGCTCGGCTGATCCGTCTACCCACGGGTAGCGCCTGGCTCTACGCTCGCGGCCATGACGGATGCTGGCTTGCGGTACGGCAGGGCCTCCCTGGGGCTGAGCTTCGGCGTTCAAGGCGTGGCGTTCGCTCTTCTGGTGACGCGTATCCCCGCCATCCAGGACCAGTACGGGATATCCGACGGGCTGCTGCCCGTCTTCCTCGCCGCTGTCCCGATCCTGGCGGGGGCCGGCAGCGTGGCCACCGAGAAGCTGGTCGCGCGGGTGCGGCCCGGCGTCGTCCTGCGGTGGGCCCAGCCCCTCGTCCTCCTCGCTCTGCTCGGGGTGGGCGCCGGGCGGGAGATGTGGCACGTCGCCGTCGCGCTCGGGGTGTTCGGGCTGGCGGTCGGGGCGCTGGACGCGTCCATGAACATGCTGGGCGTCAGCCTCCAACGGGCCTACGGGCGCAGCATCATGACCGGCTTTCACGCCGCCTACAGCCTCGGCGGGATCGCGGGGGCCTCCCTGGCCTGGGCCGGGGCGCGGTGGGATCTGTCGTTGCTCGCGTCCTATCTGCCGGTCGTGGTCGTGCTGCTGCCGGCCGCGCTGGCCGGGAGCCGGTGGTACACGGAGGGGAAG
>NZ_JAFEUF010000491.1 GCF_016901035.1 Streptomyces durocortorensis | reverse complement strand
GGGCGGCATCGGCGGGTCGACGGCCGTCACGGGCGGGCGGGGCCGGCGGGGCCTGCGTCCGCTGCGCCGCTTCCGGGCGCTGCCGCTGCGCTCCCGGCTGGCGCTGCTGGTCGCCACGGCGGTCGCGGTGGCGGTCGCGGCGGTGGCGGTGGCGTGCTGGTTCGTGACCCGGGAGCAGTTGGAGGACCAGCTCGACGACTCGCTGCGCAACGCGAAGATGGACAACGCGCCGATGCGCGATCTGCTGTCCTCGTGCCTGAGCGGCGGGCAGCTGCCCGCCCAGGAGTTCCCCGGCCAGTACACGGTGCAGATCGTCGCGGCGAACGGCGACTACTGCACGGCCCCGAACACGACCCCCGTCCCCGCCCAGCCCAGCGACATCGCCGTGGCGGCGGGGCGGGAGGCCGACGCCCTGCACACGACGGAGAACGACCGCGGGGAGGACATGCGGGTCTACACCCGCAAGCTGCCGCCGGTGGTCGGCTCCGGCCAGGCCAACAACGAGCTCGCGGTCTCGGTGGCCCGCCCGCTCAGCGAGATCGACGCACCGCTGTCCACGCTCGCCTGGGTGCTGGCCCTGGTCGGCGGCATCGGTGTCGTGGGGGCGGGCGCGGCCGGGCTGTGGGTGGCGCGGGCGGGGCTGCGCCCGGTGGACGAACTCACCGAGGCGGTCGAGCACGTGGCGCGCACGGAGGACCTGACCGTGCGCATCCCGGTCGACGGCGAGGACGAGATCGCCCGGCTCTCGCACTCCTTCAACTCCATGGCCGCGCCGCTCGCCTCGTCCCGCGACCGCCAGTACCGGTTGATCGCGGACGCGGGCCACGAGCTGCGCACCCCGCTGACCTCGCTGCGGACGAACGTGGAGCTGCTGGCCCGCAGCGACGATACGGGCCGGGTGATCCCGCCGGAGGACCGCAAGGCGCTGATGGCCTCGGTGAAGGCGCAGATGACGGAGCTGGCCGCGCTGATCGGCGACCTCCAGGAACTGGCCCGCCCGGACGCGGCCGAGCCGGGCCCGCTCCAGGTGGTGGCCCTGCACGAGGTCACCCGCTCCGCCCTGCGCCGTGCCCGCCTGCGCGGCCCGGAGCTGACGATCGCGGAGGACCTGGCCCCCTGGTACGTACGGGCGGAGCCGGCCGCGTTGGAGCGGGCGATCGTCAACGTCCTGGACAACGCGGTGAAGTTCAGCCCGCCCGGCTCCACGATCGACGTGCGGCTGCACCGGGGCGAGCTGACGGTACGGGACCGGGGCCCCGGCATCCCCGCCGAGGAACTCCCCCACGTCTTCGAACGCTTCTGGCGCTCCCCCTCCGCCCGCCAACTCCCCGGCTCGGGCCTGGGCCTGTCCATCGTGGCCCGTACGGTGCACCAGGCGGGCGGCGACATCACCCTCCGCCCGTCCCCGGACACCGGCCCCGGTACGGTCGCCACGATCACCCTGCCGGGAGCCCCGACACCGCCGCCGGGGGTGTGAGGG
>NZ_JAFEUF010000490.1 GCF_016901035.1 Streptomyces durocortorensis | reverse complement strand
CACCACCAGGCCCCCGCCCGTACGCCCCGGCGCGGGCGCCCACACCTCCAGCTCCGGTCCGCCGTCCGCACCCCGCACCGGAATCACCGCGCCCGCCCGCGCCAGCACCGGCACCCGCGACAGCGGGGCGTCCACCAGCACCTGACCCGGGCCCTCGTACGGCCTCCCGGTCACCGTGTCGTACCACCGCCCCCTCGGCAGCCGCACCGCCCGCCGCCGCACCCCCGGCTCCAGCACCGGAGCCACCAGCAGCGCATCGCCCAGCAGGAACGCGTCCTCGCACTCCCGCAGCGCCCGGACGCCCGGCGCACCCCACCACACCGGCCGCACATAGGGCGCACCCGTCAGCCGCGCCACGTGCGACAGCGACACGAAGTACGGGTGCAGCCGCTCCCGCTCCACCAGAGCCGCCCGCGCGTGCTCCAGCACCTCGGGCCCGAACGCCCACGGCTCCCGCCGCCCCGCGTCGATCGCCGAGTGCGTACGGAACAACGGCAGACACGCCCCCAGCTGGAACCACCGCAGATACAGCTCCGGCGACGGGAACCCGTCGAACCCGCCCACATCCGGACCCGAATACGGCACCCCGCACAGACCGAGCCCCAGCACCAGCGACAACGACGCCCGCAGCCCCGGCCACCCCGTCGACACATCACCGGACCAGGTACCCCCGTACCTCTGCATCCCCGCCCAGCCCGACCGCGAGAAGAGGAACGGCCGCTCCTCCGGACGCAGCCGGAGCAGCCCCTCGTACCCGGCCCGTGCCATCGCCAGCGCGTACACGTTGTGCGCCTCGCGGTGATCGCCCCCAGCCCCCTCCAGGACGTGCCGGGCCGAACGCGGCAGCGACGGATCCCCGAACGCCGCGAAGGACACCGGCTCGTTCATGTCGTGCCAGATCCCCGAGAAGCCCTGCGCAAGCCGCTCCTCATACAGAGATCCCCACCAATCCCGCACAACCGGATCGGTGAAGTCCGGATAGACGCAGGCCCCCGGCCACACCTCCCCGACCACCACCCGCCCCCGCGCGTCCCGCACGAACGCACCGTGCTCGCCGACCGCCCGGCCCGTGTCGAACACCGCGTCACCCGGCTCCGCCTTCACCGCCGGGTCCACGATCGACACCAGCCGCACCCCGTCCCCGCGCAGCTCCTTCGCCAGCGCGGGCAGATCGGGGAACCGCTCCCGGTCCACCGTGAACACCCGGTGCCCGTCGTAGTGGTCGATGTCCAGATGCAGCACGGACAACGGCAGCCCCCGCTCCCGGTACCCGCCGACGACCCGCCGCACTTCCTCCTCGCTCCCGAACCCCCACCGGGCGTGCTGCGGCCCCAGCGCCCAGGACGGCGGCAGCGCCGGTGCACCCGTCAGCGCCGTCCACCCCTGGAGCACCCGGGCCGGCGTCCCCACCACCACCCAGCAGCGCAGCGGCCCGCCCTCCATCCGCACCTCGCAGGCGCCCGGCCGGTCATGCCCCGAACCGGCG
>NZ_JAFEUF010000489.1 GCF_016901035.1 Streptomyces durocortorensis | reverse complement strand
AGATCTACAAGGCCCCGGCCCACCCGTACACCAAGGGCCTCCTGCGGTCGATCCCGCGCCTGGACCAGAAGGGCCGGGAGCTGTACGCGATCAAGGGCCTGCCGCCCAACCTCACCCGCATCCCGCCCGGCTGCGCCTTCAACCCCCGCTGCCCGATGGCCCAGGACGTGTGCCGCAGCGACGTGCCGCCGCTCTACGAGGTCGACGAACAGCGCCGGAGCGCCTGCCACTTCTGGAAGGAGACGCTCGATGCACGCTGACCGCGACAGGAGTGCGGGGACCGGCGAGGGTGCGGCCGGCTCCACGCTTCTCTCCAAGGCGCGCGAGGGCGCCGCCGCCCCCTACGTGGAGGGCGACCCGATCCTCCAGGTGCGCGGCCTCGCCAAGCACTACCCGCTCACCCAGGGCATCCTCTTCAAGCGGCAGATCGGCGCGGTCCGGGCCGTCGACGGCGTCGACTTCGACCTGTACGCGGGCGAGACGCTCGGCATCGTGGGGGAGTCGGGCTGTGGCAAGTCGACCGTCGCCAAGATGCTCGTCCACCTGGAACGCCCCACCGCCGGGGCGATCCGCTACAAGGGCGAGGACATCTCCAAGCTGTCCGGGCGTGCGCTGAAGGCGGTGCGCCGCAACATCCAGATGGTGTTCCAGGACCCGTACACCTCGCTCAACCCGCGCATGACGGTCGGCGACATCATCGGGGAGCCGTACGAGATCCACCCCGAGGTCGCCCCGAAGGGCAGCCGCCGCCAGAAGGTGCAGGACCTGCTGGATGTCGTCGGGCTCAACCCGGAGTACATCAACCGCTATCCGCACCAGTTCTCCGGCGGCCAGCGCCAGCGCATCGGCATCGCCCGCGGCCTCGCGCTCAACCCGGAGATCATCGTCGCGGACGAACCGGTCTCCGCGCTCGACGTCTCCGTACAGGCCCAGGTCGTCAACCTGCTGGACCGGCTCCAGGCGGAGTTCAGCCTCAGTTTCGTCTTCATCGCGCACGACCTCTCGATCGTCCGGCACATCTCCGACCGGGTCGGCGTGATGTACCTGGGCCGGATCGTGGAGATCGGCTCCGACGCGGAGATCTACGACCACCCCACCCACCCGTACACGCAGGCGCTGCTGTCCGCCGTCCCCGTACCCGACCCGACCGCCCGCGAGCACCGGGAACGGATCATCCTGCACGGCGACGTCCCCTCGCCCGCCAACATCCCCTCCGGCTGCCGCTTCCGCACCCGCTGCTGGAAGGCGCAGGAGAGGTGCGAACTGGAGGTCCCGCTGCTGGCGGTCCCCGCGGAGTTCCGGCTGGTCGACACCCCGGCGCGGCACGACTCGGCGTGCCACTTCGCGGAGGAGAAGCGCGTGGTGCCGCCGGAGGCCCCGGGGCCGGCGGGGGAGCCGGGGCCCGGCCCCGAGCGGGGACCCGACCCCGAGCCGAGGGCGAAGGGGGCGGCCGGAGCCGACGCTCGGCCGCCGGAGGCCGAGCCGACCC
>NZ_JAFEUF010000488.1 GCF_016901035.1 Streptomyces durocortorensis | reverse complement strand
GGACTATGTGATGCGTGCTGTGCGGGCCGGCGAATGGCCGCAGGCCAGGCAGTTGCGGCTGGACGCCTTGAAGGACCCGGCGGCCCCGGTGGCGTTCCTGGAGTCGTACGAGGATGCCGCGGCGCGGCCGGACGTCTTCTGGCAGGAGCGTGCCGCTGATGCCGCCGAGGGCGGGGGCGGCCGGGTCCGGCAGTTCGTCGCGGAGTCGCCCGAGGGGGCGTGGGTGGGGACGGTCACCGTACTCGTCGAGAGCCCGGACGACGAGGTGCGCTTCGGGGAGGCATCGCCGGTGGATCAGGCGCACCTGGTCGGGGTGTTCGTCCGGCCCGAGGTGCGGGGGACCGGGGTGACCGACGCGCTGTTCCGGGCGGCCGTGGCATGGGCCTGGTCGCTGACCGCGCCCCGGATGGAGCGGGTGCGCCTCTACGTGCACGAGAAGAACCCGCGGGCTGCCGCCTTCTACCGGCGGTTCGGATTCGTCCCCTCCGGGCAGCGGATTCCGGCCCCGGGCGACCGGGGTGAGCTGGAGCTGGAGTACGTACTCGCGCGCGAGGCGTAGCGAGTGGGCGGTGGAGTAGGAGGCGGTACGGGGGCCTGCCTGGTCAGCCGACGCTGGGGTCTCTGTTCTGCCTGTTCAGCCGATGCCTGGGGCCGGTGTGTGCAGGTGTTCCGGCCAGCGGGCCCGGCCCTGTTCCCGGGAGCGGAGCAGCACGAGGGCGGGCATGCCCCGGGTCTGGCCTGTCGCCAGCAGCTCCGGGAGCTGAGGTAGGGGCGCCACGGCCGCTACGTCGTCGAGGACGAGCGTCATTGGTGGGTCGAGCCGACCGTCGGTTGACCGTGCGGCCATGCGGCGGCCGTGCTCGACCACGTCTGCGGCCAGCGCGGTGAGGAGGGGCATCGCGCCGGGGCGGGTGCGGGGATCCTCGATGGACTCGCCCACCAGGTAGAGCGTTCCCCCCTCGGCGGCAAAAGAATCCAGCGCGAGGGAATCCGGCCGGTTCGCCGTGCAGGCCTCGCGGATGTGCACCGTGGACAGCGCGGCGAACGCCCGTACCGTCAGTTCCTGCGCCACTTCCCGCCGTTCCGGATAGGCGGTGAGGGCGGACTCCAGCAGCCCGGCCAGTCCGGACGCGGCCTTGGGGTGCGTACGGAGGAGGCGTACCGGTTCGTGGGCGCCGGACCCGGAGGCCCAGCGCAGGACCTGGCGGAAGGGGCGGCCGTCCACCGCGGCGGCGTGCAGCCAGCACCGGAGCAGCGTCTGCGCGGTGTCGGCCACCGCCGCGTCGATCCGGGCCTGCGGGCGTACCGGGGCGAGCAGGGCGGCCGCGCGTACGGCGGCGGTGTCGGGGTTCTCGCAGCCCGCGGTGGGCGACCAGTGGAGGCGGGCCGGGGTGTCGCAGAGGTGGCCCGGGTCGTAGACGAGGACCGGGCCGAGCTTGGCGCGGGCGTCCTTGGTCTCGGCCCAGACGGTGGGGTCCGAGGTGACGACGAGGGCGGGGCCTTGGGC
>NZ_JAFEUF010000004.1:69747-84727 GCF_016901035.1 Streptomyces durocortorensis | reverse complement strand
GGGGGGGGGTGGGGGGCCGTTGTGGCGGGGGGGCGGGCCTTCTGTTGCTCCTCTCCCCCCGCGTCGGCCGCCCGCCCCCCCCGGGGGGGGGCGGGGGGCCCCCCCCCCCCCCCCCCCCCCCAAGCCCGGACGGGTTGCCGAGTTGTCCACACGCACGGATTCATCCACAGAACAGCGGGCCTCGCTGGTTCACGACCCCGAAAGCATGGCAGGCTCTGTTCATTGCGAGCCTGAAGTCGAGGAGAGTGAATCCTTGCGGTCCGACGCCAACATCGCGGGACCGATGACCGACCCGGTCCCCGGTCCCCGAACCGAGTCCGTGGGTGAGGGTGTTTCACGTGAAACACCGCCGCCGATGGACGACACACCCATCGGCCGTGCCGCTCAGCTGGCGGTCGAGGCCCTCGGCCGCGCCGGCGAAGGGCTGCCCCGGCCTGACCGCACCCGCGTGATGGTCGTGGCCAACCAGAAGGGCGGGGTCGGCAAGACGACCACGACGGTCAACCTGGCCGCTTCCCTGGCCCTGCACGGTGCGCGCGTTCTGGTGGTCGACCTCGACCCGCAGGGCAACGCCTCCACGGCTCTGGGTATCGATCATCACGCCGATGTTCCCTCGATCTACGACGTCCTGGTGGAGAGCCGTCCGCTCTCCGAGGTGGTCCAGCCCGTACCGGACGTCGAGGGCCTCTTCTGTGCGCCCGCGACCATCGATCTCGCCGGTGCGGAGATCGAGCTGGTCTCGCTGGTGGCACGGGAGAGCCGGCTTCAGCGGGCCATCCAGGCGTACGAGCAGCCGCTGGACTACATCCTCATCGACTGCCCGCCCTCGCTGGGCCTGCTGACGGTGAACGCGCTGGTGGCCGGTGCCGAGGTGCTGATCCCCATCCAGTGCGAGTATTACGCGCTGGAAGGCCTGGGACAGCTCCTGCGCAATGTCGACCTGGTGCGGGGCCATCTGAATCCGGATCTGCACGTCTCGACGATCCTGCTGACGATGTACGACGGCCGGACGAGGCTCGCCTCCCAGGTAGCCGAGGAGGTCCGTACTCACTTCGGCAAGGAAGTGCTGCGGACGAGCATCCCGCGATCGGTGCGCATCTCGGAGGCGCCGAGCTACGGGCAGACCGTGTTGACGTACGACCCGGGATCCAGCGGCTCGCTCTCGTATCTCGAAGCCGCCCGGGAGATCGCCCTGCGGGGTGCCGGGGTGCACTACGAGGCTCAGCACGCCCACACGAGCAGTCAGAACAGCCAGAACGTTTCGGAGGGCCTTCAGTGAGTGAGCGTCGTAGAGGACTGGGGCGTGGGCTCGGTGCGCTGATCCCCGCCGCTCCCCAGGAGAAGCAGGTGCCGGCGCCCGGATCCGGCGGGGCGTCGTCCGGTACGGGTCCGGTGCTGACGGCGGAGCGTGGGGTGGCCGCCGCGAAGGTGACGGCGCTGCCGTCCTCCCCGGTGGTGCCGGAGCCGGCGTCCGCCCCGGAGAACCGTTCCGAGCAGGATGCCGGGACGTCCGGTGTGTACTTCGCCGAGCTGCCGATCGGGACGATCACCCCGAACCCGCGCCAGCCGCGTGAGGTCTTCGACGAGGACGCGCTGGCCGAGCTGGTCGTCTCCATCAAGGAGGTCGGCCTTCTCCAGCCGGTCGTCGTCCGCAAGGTGGGCCCGGACAATTACGAGCTCATCATGGGTGAGCGTCGGTGGAGGGCCTGCCGCGAAGCGGGCCTGGAGCGGATCCCCACCATCGTCCGCGCCACGGACGACGAGAAGCTGCTGCTGGACGCGCTGCTGGAGAACCTCCACCGGGCTCAGCTGAACCCGCTGGAAGAGGCCGCTGCGTACGACCAGCTGCTCAAGGACTTCAAGTGCACCCATGACCAGCTGGCCGACCGGATCGGCCGCTCCCGTCCGCAGGTGACGAACACGCTGAGGCTCCTGCGGCTTTCGCCGCCGGTGCAGCGTCGGGTCGCCGCAGGCGTGCTCTCCGCCGGTCATGCCCGGGCCCTGCTGTCCGTGGACGACTCCGATGAGCAGGACCGGCTGGCCCACCGCATCGTGGCCGAGGGGCTTTCGGTGCGTGCGGTCGAGGAGATCGTGACGCTGATGGGCTCGCGCCCCACGAGTTCTCCGAAGCCCAAGGGGCCGAGGGCCGGTGGTCGTCTGTCCCCCGCCCTGACCGACCTGGCGACCCGCCTGTCCGACCGCTTCGAGACCCGGGTGAAGGTCGACCTGGGGCAGAAGAAGGGCAAGATCGTCGTCGAGTTCGCCTCGATGGAGGACCTGGACCGGATCCTCGGCAGTCTCGCCCCGGGCGAGGGCCGGGTGCTGGAGCGTCGGCTCGCCGAGACGTCCGAGGAGGACGACGAGAGCTGATCCGCAGGGTTTGAGCAAAGGGCGGGCCGTGCGCCGGTGCATACCGGAACACGGCCCGCCCTTTGCCCTCTCTCGGTATCCGCATCACCTCTGGGTGGATACGATGCGTTCTGGGACGGCGCATCCACGGTGATCGACCTCAGAGGAGGGCGGGGGCCTTGCGAAGAGTGAGCCGCAGTCGGCTCGTCACGGTCGGGCTCGGCCTGGGCGCCGTCGGGGGATTCGTCGGCAGTCTGTTCCATGAACGGAGCGTGCTGGCGGCCGCACGTGGTGCGGCGGGCGAAGGAAGTGAGGAATCGCCGTCATGGGGCGTCGGCTCGTACCACTCACCCTGGACAACCTTCCGGATCTCCCCGGGCGTTGCCGCTCGTGTGTCTTCTGGGAGCTTGACCCGGTCAGTGGGGAAGCCGCGGTAGAGGCGGGCAAGCCGGAGCTGGAGAAGGAAGCCTGGATCTCCGCGGTTCTCCTGGAGTGGGGCTCCTGCGGCCGGGTGGTCTACGTGGACGATGTGCCGGTCGGCTTCGTGCTCTATGCCCCGCCCGCGTACGTTCCCCGCTCGACGGCGTTCCCGACCAGCCCGGTCTCCCCCGATGCCGTCCAGCTCATCACCGGTCTGATCATTCCCGAGTACCAGGGCCAGGGCCTTGGCCGGGTCATGGTGCAGACGGTGGCCAAGGATGTGCTGCGCCGGGGCTTCAAGGCGATCGAGGCGTTCGGTGACGCGAGGCCCGAGCAGGCCACCTGCGTCCTCCCCGCAGACCATCTGCTGGCCGTCGGCTTCAAGACCGTGCGGCCGCATCCCGTATACCCACGGCTGAGACTGGAGCTGCGGACGACGCTCTCCTGGAAGGAAGACGTGGAGATGGCGCTCGACCGTCTTCTGGGGGCGGTCCAGAAGGAACCGGTGCTGCGGCCCTTGTGAGGCCGGGCAGCTTCCCGGCTGCCGTGAAGGTTCCCGGCCGCCCATGCGAAACGGGCCCCCCCCCTTCGCGGGGTGGGCCCGTTTCACGTGAAACATTGCGCCGGAGCGCCGCTGCGCGGTCAGGCGCTGATGAAGCCTTCGAGGTCGCGGAGGATCGCGGCCTTCGGCTTGGCGCCGACGATGGTCTTGGCGACCTCGCCGCCCTGGTAGACGTTCAGGGTGGGGATGGACATCACGCCGTACTTGGCGGCGGTGGCCGGGTTCTCGTCGATGTTGAGCTTGACGATCTCGATCTGGTCGCCGTGCTCTTCCGCGATCGCCTGGAGCGAGGGGGCGATCTGGCGGCACGGGCCGCACCAGGCAGCCCAGAAGTCCACCAGAACGGGCTTGTCGCTCTTGAGGACGACCTCGTCGAAGGTGTCATCCGTAACGTGCTTCAGGTCGCCGGCCACGGCGGCCTCCTTAGTCTCTCGGGGTGGTGGGGGTGCGGTGCGGACGTTCAGACGGCCGGGGTCTTCTCCGGCTCGGCGGGCTCGGCGTCGGCGAGGGCCGCGAGGAAGCGCTCGGCGTCCAGGGCGGCGGAGCATCCGGTGCCCGCGGCCGTGATGGCCTGACGATAGGTGTGGTCGACCACGTCTCCGGCGCCGAACACGCCGGGCAGGTTGGTCCGGGTGGAGGGCGCCTCGACCTTCAGGTACCCCTCGTCGTCGAGCTCCAGCTGGCCCTTGAAGAGCTCGGTGCGCGGGTCGTGGCCGACGGCGATGAACAGTCCGGTCACGGGGAGCTCGGACGTCTCGCCGGTCTTGGTGCTGCGCAGGGTCAGACCGGAGAGCTTCTGGTCGCCCTTGACCTCGGCGACCTCGCTGTCCCAGGCGAACTTGATCTTCGGGTCGGCGAAGGCCCGGTCCTGCATGGCCTTGGAGGCACGCAGGGTGTCACGGCGGTGGACGATCGTGACGGACTTGGCGAAGCGGGAGAGGAAGGTCGCCTCCTCCATCGCGGTGTCCCCGCCGCCGATCACGGCGATGTCGTGGTCCTTGAAGAAGAAGCCGTCGCAGGTGGCGCACCAGGAGACGCCGCGTCCGGAGAGGGCGTCCTCGTTGGGCAGTCCGAGCTTGCGGTGCTGAGAGCCGGTGGTGACGATGACCGCCTTGGCACGGTGAACGGTGCCCGCGGTGTCGGTGACGGTCTTGATGTCACCGGTGAGGTCGACCGCGACGACGTCGTCGGGGATCAGCTCGGCGCCGAAGCGCTCGGCCTGGGCCCGCATGTTGTCCATGAGCTCGGGGCCCATGATGCCGTCCTGGAAGCCGGGGAAGTTCTCCACGTCGGTGGTGTTCATCAGCGCACCGCCGGCCGTGACGGCGCCCTCGAAGACCAACGGGTTCAGCGACGCGCGGGCGGTGTACAGCGCGGCGGTGTACCCGGCCGGTCCGGAGCCGATGATGATCACATTACGGACGTCGCTCACGGGTTTCTTCCTCGTTTCTGCAGACTGCCTAACTGCCTACGGGGGTCGGTCAACGACTCTCACCCCACCCAACGGATCCTACGGCTGATGCATTCCCGAACATGCCGCGGCGGTCGCGGACGGCCTTCAGGGGCGGTTGTAAGAGCGTGTGAGCAGCAGCTGACCGGAAGACTCCGGGGCGGTGTCCACGCAGGAGGAGGCCACGACGTAGGCCTGGACGCGTGAGGAGTCGCTCGCGTTCGGAAGGACGACGAGATAGGCGTCCGTTCCCCGGTACGTCCCCTCGTCGAGGGCGAGGGCCGCCGTGGTGCGGCCGGTGGCCTTCTGCACACAGGGGGGCACGGCGACGACGGGAGCCTTCATGGGGCTCCTGGACGGCTCGGCCTCCGGGGTGAGGGCCTCGCTCGACGACTTCGTGTCCGCCTCCGGCGGCACCTTCTTGACGCCCGGGCTCTTCTGGCTCGCCTCGTCGCCGAGGAGGTCCTGCACCTGGGCTTCGAGAGTGCCGTCCGCGTAAGCGGGCGCGCTGCTGTCCGCAGCGCTGACTCCGCCATCGGTGACCGACTTGGCCGCATCGCCGGACGGTGCGACGGACTGCAGGAAGAAGACGCTCATCCCGATGACCGCGGCGCCGAACGCGGTGCCGAGGACCACGGCGCGCTTGCGACGGCGTGCGGGCCGACGGCCTGGCCCGGTCGCGGCGGAGGACCGGCCCGCAGGGCGGTCCGGGGCCGTAGCGCTGCCGCTCCCGGAAGTGGATCCGCTCGCCGTCCTGCTGGTCGTCGCGTCCTCCTCGGTCGTTGTTTCACGTGAAACAACGACCGGCTTGTCGTCGGTGGGAGCTGCGGGGCGGGCCTCCGCCGCGAGAGCCGCGTCGATGCGGGCGGCGATGTCCTCGGGCATCGGCTCGGGGGCGGGCATCGTCCCGAGCAGGCCCCGGATTTCCTCCAGGGAGTCCTGGACCTCTGCGCAGAGGTCGCATTCCGCGAGGTGCTGCCGGACTTCCGCCGCCCGGGAAGGGGAGAGCAGCCCCTCGGTGAGATCGGAGATCTCGGAGACCTCCGGGTGCTGAGCCGTGTCGGCCGTGGATGTCACGGGCGCCCACCTCCTCCCTTCGTCGCGGCAGGATCGCTTGCTCCTGCGTCTCTGGGGCCTGACGCAGGTGGGACGGATGCTCCGGGCGTCCGGTTCCTTCCGCCCGCGTCGTTCTCCTCGCCGGGGGTCTGTCCCCCGGTTTCCGCGCGCAGATGGCGGACCAGGGGGGCCAGTCTCGCCCGGCCCCGGGCGCACCGGCTTTTCACGGTGCCGGTCGGCACTTCCAGGATGCGGGCGGCCTCCGCCACGGGGTAGCCCTGCATGTCGACGAGGACCAAGGCGGCCCGCTGCTCGGCGGGCAGCGTGTTCAGGGCTTCCTGGAGCTGGCGGTGGAGGTCCTGCCGCACGGCGGGCTCCTCGGCCGATTCGTGGGGCTCCAGGAGCTGGTCGAGCCGTTCGGCGTCGTCCACGGGGGACGTCTTGCGGGAGGCGGCCTTGCGGACCCGGTCGAGGCAGGCGTTGACGGTGATCCGGTGCAGCCAGGTGGTGACGGCCGACTGGCCGCGGAAGGTGTGGGCGGCGCGGAAGGCCTTGACGAGGGCGTCCTGGACGGCGTCGGCGGCTTCCTCCCTGTCCCCCAGGGTGCGCAGCGCCACGGCCCAGAGCCGGTCGCGGTGGCGGCGTACGAGTTCACCGAAGGCGTCGGGGTCGCCCGCCACATGCCGGGCGAGCAGGTCCGAGTCGCTCGGTGCCTCAGGTGGAACGGAATCCACCGTGCTCCCCCTCCGAACCGGATCAGATGTCATGGGCCGCGCCCGATGAAGCGGTGCGACGGGGAGAAGCCTGCCGTCACGGGTGTGACGGCCGCAACCCTTGTCGTCGCGGGCGCTCGGTGCGCCGGGCGGTCCGCCCCACAGTAACGGGCGGGTGGGGCGGTGATCACGGGCCGGTACGGGTGGACCGCACCGGCCCGTGATTCCGTACCGGCCCGTGGATCAGCCGAGGACGGAGATGTCGGTGATGCCGCCGCGGTAGCCGCCCGTGCCGTCCGAGGGGAGTTCCGTGATGTGGATGAGGACGTAGCGCGTACGGACGGGCTCGTCGATCGTTTCCTTGAGCGTCGACCCCGCGACCGTCCGCTTGACGATCTGCTGGTCGAAGTCGGCCGTCGTGGACGGGGACGATGCGTCCGGGGACGCGGCGGAGACGGTCGTCGTCTGCCCGCTGCGGTACATGGACACATCGACTCCGGAGACGTCCCGCACCTTGCCGAGGTCGACGACGATGCCGCTGCCCTGCTTGCGCTGGGGGAGGTTGCCGAAGTTGGCGAAGCCCTCGTACCGCGGGGTGACCCAGTGCGTTCCCTGGTTGCCGTCCACGGTGTTCGCCACCTCCCCCTGCTTGATTCCGGAGCCGTCGGGCATGAACTCCGTGGCGCCGGCGATGTCCAGGGGCTCGGCGGACGCTGCGGGCTTGTCGTCCTTGTTCTTGTCGTCCTCGTTCGGCTCGGTGACGCCGGTGTCGTCGGAGCCCTTGGTCCGGTCGAGCAGCGCCTCCGCGAGCTGCCAGCTGCCGAGGCCCAGCGCGGCGATGAGGAGTGCCGAGACGGTCCACTTGAGCACGCGTCCGGTACGGCTCTGCAGGGGGGCCGGAGGGACCGGCATCACGGGCTGGGCCGCGGCCGACGGGTGGGAGGACGGGCGCCCGTACGTGCCCTGCTGATAGGTCGTGCGCTGGTACGCCGGCGGAGCGGTGAACGTGGGCTCCGGCGGAAGGATGCGCGGCATGGCGGCGACGGCCTTGGCGAGCTCGTCCGGGGTGGTGCAGGGCGGTTCCTGCCGGGAGGCGGTGGCGCCGTCGTTGGCGAGCGCCCGCATGGCGAGCTCGGAGAGGCCGCGGTGGACGCCCGCCCGGACCTGGTCCGGGGCGATGAGCCCCATGCCCTTGGGCAGCCCGGTGAGCCCGTGGGCGTCGTCACCGTACGGCCAGCGGTGGGTCAGCGCGGCGTACAGGAGGGCGCCGATGGCCTCGGTGTCCGTACGGAGGGGGCGTTCGGCGGTGATGCCGCGCAGCGCGGCATTCACGGCGAGGCCGCGGATGCGGTACTGCCCGGTGGAGCTGCGCAGGACCGCGCCGGGGGTGAGACGCAGATGGGAGAGGCCCTCGCGGTGGGCGGCGGCCATCGCTTGGGAGAGCTGGCTGACGAGCTGGTAGGCGTCGTGGGCCTCCATCGGCCCGGTGGCCAGCAGAGCGGTGAGCTCGGTGGCGTCCGGCAGCCATTCGTGGACCACGTAGACGAGGTCGTTCTCCTCGACGGCGTCCAGGACCTGGACGAAGCGGGGGTCGCCGAGCAGGGCCGAGGAGCGGGCGGCGGCCAGTACCGAACGGGCCCGCGGGTGGTCCGCGGGCAGCAGGTGGACGCCCACCGCGCGGCGGAGCTTCTCGTCGACCGCGCGCCAGCTGCTGAAGCCGTCCAGACGGGTGACGCACTCCTCCAGGCGGTAGCGCCCGGCGAGTTTGTGACCGCTGTGCAGATCGGGTGAGGCCGGGACGGCCTCGGAACGCTCCCGCCCACCGTCCGTGTTCTCGGTGTCCTTGGGGCTCGCGCCCTTGGTGTCCTCGGCTTGCGCCGTCCCGTCGGTCGTGGCCTCGTCCGCCTTGGCGGTCAGCGGCTCGTCGCCGCTGTTGTCGGCCACGTCGACGGCAGCCGTGCTACGTTCCGCCACCGTCGTTCCTGCCTCCCCATCCGTTGCGCGATGCCAGCCAGCTCTGCACAGTCACGCCAATTGTGCCCACACTCCGGCGCTATGCACGACACGCGGAGTGCGGCGATGGTTGTGCGGGCGGGTGCTCATTCAGCGTCCGAGCCGTCCACGGACCATGCCGACCAGGCCGTTGACCTCTTCGATGCGCATCTTCTTCGCCGCGACGAAGAAGATGCCCAGGAGGAGGGCGCCGCCGCAGATCAGCGCGGCCAGGGAGCCGAGGGCGCCCGTGCCGACCAGTTCCAGGATCCCGAATCCGACGGCGCCGCCGACCAGGGCGGCGGGCACCGCGGCCATGCAGAGACGGGCGTAGGTCCGGACGATGTGCGCGCCGTCCAGGTCGCCGCCCAGCCGGTTGCGGAGCCGGCGCCAGGCGACGCCGACGCCGACCGCGTAGGCCAGGCCGTAGGAGAAGGCCATGCCGACGACCGCCCAGCGCGCGGGCAGGACGACGTAACAGAGCGCGGAGGCGGCGGCGTTGACGGCGGCCACGATGACCGTGTTGTAGAAGGGGGTGCGGGTGTCCTCGTAGGCGTAGAACCCGCGGAGGACGACGTACTGCACGGAGTACGGGATCAGGCCGAGCGCGAAGGCCATGAGGATGAAGCCCATGGAGCGGGCGGCCTCGATGCCGCTGGAGGCGTACAGCAGGGTGGCCATCGGCAGGCCCAGCGCGAGGAAGGTGAAGGCGACCGGCACGATGGCGACGGCCGAGTTGCGCAGTCCCTGCGAGATGTCGTCGCGGACCGCGCCCGGGTCGTTGTCATGGGCGGCGCGGGAGATGCGGGGCAGCAGCGCGGCCATGACGGAGACGGTGATGATGGCCTGCGGCATGCCCCAGATCAGCTGGGCGTTGGAGTAGGCCAGGAATCCGGTGCCGTCGTGGCCCGAGGCCGTGCCGGCCGCCGTGGCGAGCTGCGTGACGACCAGGACGCCCGCCTGGTTGGCCAGGACGAAGAGCACGGTCCACTTGGCCAGCTTGACGGTCTTGCCGAGCCCGTGGCCCTTCCAGTCGAACCGGGGGCGGAAGCGGAAGCCCGTCTCGCGCAGGTAGGGGATCATCGCCAGGGCCTGGACGACGAGTCCGAGCAGGGTGCCGATGCCGAGCAGCCGGACGCCCTCCGGCGGGATGGTGTCGACGCCCATCTGCGATTCGGCAGAGGTGCCGTAGACCCAGATGAACAGCCCGAACGTGATGATCATGACGATGTTGTTGAGGACCGGGGTCCACATCATCGCGCCGAACTTGCCGCGGGCGTTGAGGATCTGGCCCATCACCACGTGCACGCCCATGAAGAAGATGGTGGGCAGGCAGTACCGGGCGAAGGTGACGGCCACGCTGTTGGCGGCCACGTCGTCGGCGATCGTGCTGGACATCAGCTGGATCAGCACCGGTGCGACGAGGACCGCGGCGGCGACGATCAGGCCGAGCGCGACCATCACCAGGGTCAGCAGCCGGTTGGCGAAGGCCTCGCCGCCGTCCTCGTCGTCCTTCATGGCGCGGACGAGCTGAGGGACGAAGACCGAGTTCAGGCCGCCGCCGACGGTGAGGATGTAGATCATCGTCGGCAAGGTGTACGCGATGGTGAAGCTGTCGCCGAGCATCGCGGCGCCGAGGGCGGCGGTGATCACCAGGGACCGGACGAATCCGGTGAGCCGGGAGACGAGGGTGCCGGCGGCCATGACCGCGCTGGACTTGAGGAGTCCGGAGACCTTGCCGCCGCCGCCCTTCGCGGCCGCGGGTGCCGGAGCCGGTTCGGGCTGGGGCGGTACCGGAGGCTTCCCCGATCCTTCCTGGTCCCGGAAGAGGTGGGCGAAGGCGTCCGGCTCCTGCCGGTCGTCCGATGCCTGGGTGACGAGGTCGTCGACGCCGACGAACTGTGTGGTCGCCGGGCGGTCCCCGTACGGCAGGTGCCGGGAGGGCCCCGCCGGTTCGGGGGGCGGGGTCTGGGCCCAGATGCGCGGGTCCGGGGCGTACGGAGCGGGGGGCGGCTGCTGGTAGAGCGGCGCCGGCTCCTGGTAGGTGCCGGGAGGCGGCGGCGGGTGGGCTGCCCGGTCGTAGAGCGCCTCGCCCACCGGGTCCTGGGCGGTCAGGTCCTGCGCCCGGTAGGGATCGTCGTCGTAGGCGTGCTGGAGGTACGGGTCCGGTTGCTGGAGGTACGGGTCCGGCGGCACGGAGCCGTCCTGGCCCGCGCCCGGGGGAACCGGAGGCCCGCCCGGAGACGCTGCTCCGCCCGCGCCCTGCCCGCGGTCACCGTCGTACGGCGCGTTCATCGAAACCCCTACCTCATCGTCCCCGGCCGACCGGCCACGACAGACATCGCTCAACGGTCCACTTTCTCACCCGTTCCCGACGGGGCCCCGCTTTCCGGACCGGTGTCCGGAGTCGGGTCACTCGGCTGCTCGGGTCCGTCGCCGTTGCCGTCCGCCGTGTCGCTTGCCACGGCGCGCTTGCGGTGCGTGTACATCCTGATGCCGGCCAGCACCAGGAGCAGCAGTCCGCCGGCGATCACGAGCAGCACGGTGGGCGTGACCTCGGAGACCTTGACGGTGAAGGTCATCTCCTCGCCGTACGGCGTGCCGTCCTCCGTGAACAGCCGGGCGGTCACCTGGGCCCGGCCGTTGGCGCTGGTCGCCGTGTCGAACTTCACGGACTGGCTGTGCCCGCCCGCGATGCTGACCGGCAGCTCGGCGGTGGATCCGTCGTCGTTGAACTTGAGCCGGATGTTGTCCGAGGTCAGCTGGAGAACCAGCCGGTCCACACCCTGCACCAGCTTGTTCTGCACGGTGACCGGGATCGTCGCGCTGCGCCCGGAGAGGGTGACGTCGGACTTCTCGATGAGCTGCACTTCGGAGGTGAGGCCCTGGAGGTAGTCGCGGACCGCGTCCCGGTACTGCTGCGCCTCCAGGGACCGTCCGCGCCAGGACGTCGACATCGAGCGGTTGACGGCGTTGCCGAAGGGCGTCACCACGCGCTCGGGCTGCGTCAGGATCGTCTCGAAGCTGTCGAGGGAGCCCTGGGTGGTGCGGATGTCCTGGAACGCCTGTGTGGGCAGTTCCTGGGCGCGGAGCTTCTTCGGGTACGCGGAGGCCGGGGGGACCTTGGCGGTGGCCCTCGGGTCGGGCTTCACCTCGGCGGCGGCGACGAGGTCGAGGGGCTGCGTCCAGCGGTCGCCCGACAGGCCCTCCAGTGCGCGGGCCATCGTCTGGGCCTGCGCGGTGGTGGGCATCCGCGGCGGGGCCACGACGATGCTGCGCTCGTTGTCCGGCGCCTGCTCGGTCAGCGCGAGGGTCTGGGCGAGGAACTTCTGGACCGCGAGGGTGGAGGCGCCCGCCCTCGACATGTCGCCGTCGAACAGGGTCGACAGCCTGGCGTCCGCGACGACCGCGGTGGTCCCCCCGCCGATCGGCCGCGCCGCGGTCGGCGTGTAGGGAAGGCCTGCTGTCTCCCCGAAGCTGTCGCTGCGCGCGATGACGTTGTGGGCGCCCGCCGAGGTCGCCACATCGACGATGGAGGAGTCCACGGCGCCGTTCACGGGCCAGGCGAAGTCGGTGGACGGCTTCACATGGAGGATGGTCTCCACCGTGGTCGCGGCCACCGTGGAGGCCTTCTGCAGATGGCTGAGCGTTCCGGAGACGTTCTTGCCTCGGTGCGCGATGGAGGCCAGATCGGGGTCGGCGAACGGCAGCGCGATCACCTTGCCGTCCTCCACCACCTTCTCCAGAGCGGTCAGCCACTGCTTGGCGGCGGCCTGGTTCTTGCCGGGGACGGTCGTGTCACCCGACTCGACCTCGTACGTCCCGGCCATCGCCGCGACGCTCGCCAGGAGGTCCGGGTCGATGACCCAGGTCACCGGGAGCCGGCTGCCCAGGGACACCATCTGCTCCAGCCGGCCGCCGGGCGCCAGCTCCTTGGCCAGATCGTCGTCGGTGAACACGGGGGTCTGCTGTTCGTCAGAGCGGGTCTCCGCCGTGACGTGGGGGGAGGCGATCAGCGGCCAGAGGAAGGTGAGCTTCGTCCTGCTGTCGCTCGCTTCGGGCTGCCAGGGCAGGAACGAGCGCTCGATGCCCAGCACCTGCTCGTAGGGGACGGTGGTCGTACGGCCGGAGACCGAGACGCCGAGCTGGTAGACGCCCGGGTCGTTGAGGCCCAGCTTGTCGACGGGCACGGTGAGCGTGAAGTCCTGGCTGATACCCCTGGCGAGCTTGGGGAACTTCACCGTGTACGTGTCCCCGACGGTGACCGGGTCGGCGCCGGGAACGTAACCGGAGCGCTTCGCGGCGTCGTCGACCTCCCCGCGCCCGGTGAGCCGCGGTCCGACCCGCAGGTCGACCTCGCCGCTGCTGATCGTCTCCCTGCCCCTGTTGGTGAGCGTTCCGGAGACGGTCAGGGTGTCGTCCTCCGAGGGAACGCTCGGGGTGAGCGTGTCCAGGGACACATCGACCGTGCGGGAGCCCGTGGGGGCCTTGGCGGGCTCGGCAGCCGGGGCGGCACCGGCGGCCGGAACGGCCAGGAGACCGGCCAGCAGCGGTGCTCCGAGCACCGCCGAGGCCGTGCGCCGGAGCCACCGGCGGGCAGGAGAGGGACGAGTCCCCTGGAAGTCTGCCGCCTCGGCCACGCGCCTACCCGTCCCTCGTCTTCGTCAGATGCTGTCGGTCGTTCGGTCCTGCGTCCCCGCATGGTAACGAGGTGCGGCGGGCCGAAGTGCTGGGGTCCATCGGACATGATCGCGGGTGTCCCGCAGGGCTGCCGTAAACGATGACGCCGCGACCGGCCCGTGCACGTACCCTTTTCTGTTGTGCCGAACGCCAACGAAGAGAACGCCAGTGCACTGAGCCAGGTGCAGCACCGTGCGGTGAGTGAGCTGCTGCGGGTGTCCCCGGTCGCCGACGACCTCGCCCGCCGATTCCAGGAGGCCGGATTCGGTCTGGCGCTGGTGGGCGGCTCGGTCCGCGACGCACTGCTGGGCCGGCTCGGGAACGACCTGGACTTCACCACCGATGCCCGACCCGAGGACGTGCTCAAGATCGTCCGGCCCTGGGCCGACTCGGTGTGGGAGGTCGGAATCGCCTTCGGCACCGTCGGCTCCCAGAAGGACGGCTACCAGATCGAGGTCACGACCTACCGGTCCGAGGCCTACGACCGGACCTCGCGCAAGCCGGAGGTCTCCTACGGCGACTCCATCGAGGACGACCTCGTGCGCCGCGACTTCACGGTCAACGCGATGGCCGTGGCGCTGCCGCAGAAGGAGTTCGTCGATCCGTACGGAGGCCTGAAGGACCTCGCCGAGCGGGTGCTGCGCACTCCGGGCACGCCCGAGGCTTCTTTCTCCGACGACCCGCTGCGCATGCTGCGCGCGGCCCGGTTCGCCGCGCAGCTCGACTTCGAGGTCGCCCCCGACGTCGTCACCGCCATGACGGAGATGGCCGCGCGGATCGGCATCGTCTCCGCCGAGCGGGTCCGCGACGAACTCAACAAGCTCCTGCTCTCCCAGCACCCGCGCAAGGGTCTGGGGCTCCTGGTCGACACCGGGCTGGCCGAGCAGGTACTGCCCGAGCTTCCCGCGCTGCGCCTGGAAAGTGACGAGCATCACCGCCACAAGGACGTCTACGAGCACTCGCTGACCGTCCTGGAGCAGGCCATCGACCTGGAGGAGGACGGTCCCGACCTCGTCCTGCGGCTGGCCGCGCTGCTCCATGACATCGGCAAGCCGAGGACCCGCCGGTTCGAGAAGGACGGCCGGGTCTCCTTCCACCACCACGAGGTGGTGGGCGCGAAGATGACCAAGAAGCGCATGACCGAGCTCAAGTACTCCAACGAGCTGGTCAAGGACGTGTCGAAACTGGTGGAGCTGCACCTGCGCTTCCACGGGTACGGCGACGGCGAGTGGACCGACTCCGCGGTGCGCCGGTACGTACGCGACGCCGGGCCGCTGCTGGAGCGGCTCCACAAGCTGACCCGGTCGGACTGCACGACCCGGAACAAGCGCAAGGCGAACGCGCTCTCCCGCACCTATGACGGGCTGGAGGAGCGCATCGCCCTGTTGCAGGAGCAGGAGGAGCTCGACTCGATCCGCCCCGATCTGGACGGCAACGAGATCATGCAGATCCTCGGGGTCGGACCGGGGCCGGTGATCGGCAAGGCGTACGGCTTCCTGCTGGAGCAGCGCCTGGAGCATGGGCCGATGGAGCGGGACGCCGCTGCGGCCGCGCTCAAGGAGTGGTGGGCGCAGCAGAGCTGAGCCCGGGGGGGGGGGGGGGGGGGTGGGGGGGGGGCCCCCCCCCCCCCCAGGGGGGGGGGGGGGGGGGGGGGGGGGGGGGGGGGGGGGGGGGGGGGGGGGGTTGGGGGGGGTCGTGTTGGGTGGGTGCCGCGCCCGGGCCCCGCCCCGGGGCGTGGCCCCACCGCACCCTCACATC
>NZ_JAFEUF010000004.1:68101-69737 GCF_016901035.1 Streptomyces durocortorensis | reverse complement strand
GGGGGGCGCGCTCGCCCGGGGCGCGGGGGGGGGGGGGGGGGGCTCCTTGTGGGTGGGGGGCTCGCCCGCCGCGGCGGGGGGGGGGTTTTTTTTATCCCAAAAAACCCCCCCCCCCGCCGAGATGTATCGCCTGCTGGGTGTGCCGAGAGGCGTTGAATGTGCTGAGGGGCGTTGTTTCACGTGAAACAACGCCCCTCAGCACATCCGAGTCCGGCTACCGGTGGACATCGGTCCGTCGCCAGCGGAACATCGTCGCCGCGACCACGGCGTACAGCACCGATACGACCGTCACGACGGCGACCGATCTGCCGTCCGTCGGAAGCATCAGGGCCGCCACTCCCGCGGCGCTCACGAAGGCGACGTTGAAGAGCACGTCGTAGAGCGAGAAGACCCGGCCTCGGAAGGAGTCGTCGACCGAGGTCTGCACGACCGTGTCGGTCGCGATCTTCGATCCCTGCGTCACAACGCCGAGCACGAACGCGGCGATCAGCATCGGGACGGGCGCGAAGGAGAGGCCCAGGGCGGGCACCAGGACCGCTGCCGCCCCGGCGCAGCCCACGATCCACCCGTACCGGCCGAGGCGGCTCACCGCCGACGGGGTGAGGACGGCGGCGACGAAGAATCCCGCCCCGGAGACACCGACCGCCAGGCCGAGCAGGGCCAGCCCGTCGGACTCGGTGTCGGACCAGGCGTAGCGGCACAGCGTGAGCACCATCACGGTGAGCGCGCCGTAACAGAAGCGGATCACGGTCATGGCGGCCAGGGCCTTGGCCGCGTGGCTCCGCTGCGCCAGATGGCGCAGTCCGGCGACGAGCCCGCGGGCGGTGACGGCGATAGCTGCCCGCAGCCGCATCGGACTCTCGTCGATGTCCGGCCCCAGCAGTGTGCGGGGGAGGCTCAGAGAGGCCAGCGCGGAGAGCAGGTAGAGCACCGCCCCCAGCAGGACGACCGCCGCGTCGGACTCGTCGGCCACCAGCCGTACGACGAAGGCGAGGCCGCCTCCCGCGGTGGCTGCCAGGGTGCCCGCGGTCGGGGAGAGGGAGTTGGCCACGACGAGGCGATCGGTGTCGACCACCCGGGGCAGGGCGGCGGAGAGACCGGCCAGCACGAAGCGGTTGACGGCGGTGACGCAGAGGGCCGAGGCGTAGAAGAGCCAGTCGGGTACCGAGGCGAGGATCAGCAGGGCCGTGGAGCAGGCCAGGGCGGCCCGCAGGAGGTTCCCGTAGAGGAAGACCTGACGCCGGGGCCAGCGGTCGAGCAGCACCCCCGCGAAGGGCCCGATGAGGGAGTAGGGCAGGAGGAGCACGGCCATCGCCGAGGCGATGGCGGCGGCCGACGTCTGCTTCTCCGGGGAGAAGACGACGTACGCGGCGAGGGCGACCTGGTAGACGCCGTCGGCGGACTGGGACAGGAGCCGCACGGTGAGCAGGCGGCGGAAGTTCCGCAGGCGCAGCAGGGTGCGCAGATCACGCGCGACAGACATGGGAGCAAGCGTCACACACGTCGGGGGGGGGCGGGGGGGGGGGGCGGGGGCCCCCCCCGGGGGGGCGGGGGGGGGGGGGCGGGGGGGGGGGGGGGGGCGGGGGGGGGGGCGCCCGGGGGGGCGGGGGGGGGGGGGCGGGGGCGCCGGGGGGGG
>NZ_JAFEUF010000004.1:36224-68092 GCF_016901035.1 Streptomyces durocortorensis | reverse complement strand
TTGGGTCGCGCGGCGCGCTCGCGTGCCGCCGATCTCCTCCACCTCCCCCCTTGCCCCCCCCGCCCCCGGGGGGGGGCGGGGGGCGCCCCCCCCCCCCCCCCCCCCCGACGTGCGGCAGGAGGAGGTGAGCGTCTCGGCTCAGCGCTCCGGTGAAGCTGTCAGCCGAGAAGGCCGGTTCAGCGCTCGGCGTCGCCGCTGATGAACTTCTCGACGTTCTCACGGGCCTCGTCGTCGAAGTACTGGACGGGCGGAGACTTCATGAAGTAGCTCGACGCGGAGAGGATGGGGCCACCGATGCCGCGATCCTTGGCGATCTTCGCCGCACGGACGGCGTCGATGATGACACCGGCCGAGTTCGGGGAGTCCCACACCTCGAGCTTGTACTCCAGGTTCAGCGGAACGTCGCCGAACGCGCGGCCCTCGAGGCGGACGTACGCCCACTTGCGGTCGTCCAGCCAGGCCACGTAGTCCGAGGGGCCGATGTGGACGTTGTCCGCACCGAGCTCGCGGTCGCGGATCTGCGAGGTGACGGCCTGCGTCTTCGAGATCTTCTTGGACTCCAGGCGCTCACGCTCGAGCATGTTCTTGAAGTCCATGTTGCCGCCGACGTTCAGCTGCATGGTCCGGTCCAGGATGACACCGCGGTCCTCGAAGAGCTTCGCCATCACGCGGTGGGTGATGGTGGCGCCCACCTGGGACTTGATGTCGTCGCCGACGATCGGGACACCGGCCTCGGTGAACTTGTCCGCCCACTCCTTGGTGCCGGCGATGAAGACCGGGAGAGCGTTGACGAACGCGACCTTGGCGTCGATGGCGCACTGCGCGTAGAACTTCGCGGCGACCTCGGAACCGACGGGCAGGTAGCAGACGAGAACGTCGACCTGCTTGTCCTTGAGGATCTGGACGACGTCGACCGGGGCGTCCGTGGACTCCTCGATCGTCTCGCGGTAGTACTTGCCGAGACCGTCGTGGGTGTGGCCGCGCTGGACGGTCACGCCCGTGTTCGGCACGTCCGCGATCTTGATGGTGTTGTTCTCGCTGGCGCCGATGGCGTCCGCGAGGTCGAGGCCGACCTTCTTCGCGTCGACGTCGAAGGCGGCGACGAACTCGACGTCGCTGACGTGGTAATCGCCGAACTGGACGTGCATCAGACCGGGCACCTTGCCGGCCGGATCGGCGTCCTTGTAGTACTCGACGCCCTGCACCAGCGAGGCGGCGCAGTTGCCCACGCCTACGATGGCTACGCGAACCGAACCCATTCCGGTTGCTCCCTGTGTAATCGGTGTTTCCGATGAAGTCGCCGCGGAGTGCGATGACTTCACTTGGCGGTGTCGTCGGACGGATCCGGCGGGGTGTTGTCCCGGTGCCGGGGCAGGCCGCCCGTCTCTCCAGGTGTGTCCTGCTGAGCAGAGCCCTCGGGCGAGGATCGTCGCCGATCCCGTCCCGACCGCTCGCTCTCGATGAGCTCGTTCAGCCAGCGCACTTCGCGCTCCACGGACTCCATGCCGTGCCGCTGCAGCTCAAGTGTGTAGTCGTCGAGTCGTTCGCGGGTGCGGGCGAGAGAGGCGCGCATCTTCTCCAGGCGCTCCTCCAGCCGGCTGCGCCGGCCTTCCAGAACCCGCATCCGCACATCGCGTTCGGTCTGGCCGAAGAAGGCGAAGCGCGCTGCGAAGTGCTCGTCCTCCCAGGCGTCCGGACCGGTGTGCGACAGCAGCTCCTCGAAGTGCTCCTTACCTTCTGCCGTCAACCGGTAGACGATCTTCGCCCGGCGTCCTGTCAGCGAGGAGGAGGAAGCGGCCGAGCGTCCGGCGACCGGCGCGGCGTCCGCCGGGTCACCGGCGGACTCCTCGATCAACCAGCCGCTGGCCACCAGCGTCTTGAGGCAGGGGTAGAGGGTTCCGTAGCTGAACGCACGGAAGATCCCCAGCGAGGTGTTGAGGCGTTTGCGCAGCTCATAGCCGTGCATCGGCGATTCGCGGAGCAGGCCGAGGACGGCGAACTCGAGGATGCCGGAGCGTCGGCTCACCGGTGCCTCCTCCTTCTCCCGCTGCTTCCGTCGGCACGGTCCACCGGAACCACCGGCGTACTTATGCCGTGCTGATGTATCGACTCGATACATCAGCACGATAGATCGGTCCGTCCTGATCGACAAGGGTGACCTTCGTGAACGGCGTCACATCGGCAATTCCCAGGGTTCGACTTGCGTTGTTTGGGGTGAAGTTCGGCCCTAGGCGGGTTTTGACCGTGCGTAGTCTGTGCGGCATGCAGACCACCGGGAACCGCGAGGCGCTTTCGCGCGTCAGTCATCGCGGACTGCCGGATGTACTGCGGATGAGCCTTCCGCAGTGGCTTGTCCGTAATTCGGGGGGACCGGATCTCAACTGCCGCTTCCAGGCGCTCTCGCCTGCCCGAGGAGTAGTCGTTCCATGAGCGAGCACCGTCGCAAAACGCCGCAGCCACAAGGTGGCGGGCGTGCCGCGGCCAGACGAGCCGCCCAGCAGTCGACCGGACGCCGAGCAGTCCCGTCACGCAGAGCCACGTCGGCATCACCTTCCGAATCGCCGTCCGAGTCGTACGGCGAGCAGCCTCAGTACGGCAGCCGCGCCGAGGCCCGCCGTGCGGCCCAGAAGGGCGGCCGGCGCCGGGGCGCCGACGCCGGAGGCCACGGCGCGGGCGGCGGTGGCGGGCGCCGGCGCGGTGGCGGCGGCGGTCCCGATGGCCCGGGGGGCCGCGGCCACGACCAAGGTGGCCCCGGCAAGAAGCGGATGATCGACTACCCGCGCTACGGCAAGTACGGGTTCCGTCGCTGGGTGCCCTCGTGGAAGCTGGTCTCGGGGCTCTGCCTGGGGTTCCTCGCCCTGCTGATGGGCGTGGGGGGCATCTCGTACGCCCTGGTGTCCAAGCCGAACATCAATGAAGCGGCCGAGGCTCAGAACAACGTCTACTACTGGGCCGACGGTACCCAGATGGTCGCGACCGGTGGTGCGGTCAACCGTCAGATCCTCAAGTACGAGCAGATTCCGGAGGCGATGCGCAACGCCGTGATCTCCGCCGAGAACAAGAGCTTCGAGACGGACAGCGGCATCGACCCGATGGGCATCGGCCGTGCGTTGCTCAACATGGCCACGGGCGGCGAGACGCAGGGCGGATCGACCATCACCCAGCAGTACGTCAAGAACTCCAGGCTCTCGCAGGACCAGACGGTCACCCGGAAGTTCAAGGAACTCTTCATCACGCTCAAGGTGGCCGGCGAGGAGGAGAAGGAAGTCGTGATGGCCGGCTACCTCAACGTCTCCTACTACGGACGTGGGGCCTCCGGCCTGCAGGCGGCTGCCCGCACGTACTACAACAAGGACGCTGACGAGCTGGACCCGAGCGAGTGCGCCTTCCTGGCCACCCTGCTCAAGGGCGCGAGCTACTACGACCCCGCCGGCGCCACCGACATCGACAAGAAGAACGCGACCAAGGCGAAGAACACCGCGCGGGCCAAGGAACGTTGGGCGTGGATCCTCGACGAGCAGGTCGAGGACGGTCGGATGACGGCGGCGGAACGTGCCAAGTACACGAAGTTCCCGATGCCGCTGCCGCTGAAGAAGGACGCCAAGCTGGGCGGCCAGACCGGCTACCTGGTGGACCTCGCCAAGAATTACTTCCTCGCCAACAACGAGAAGAACATCACCGCCAAGCAACTCGAACTGGGCGGCTTCGAGATCCACACCACCTTCCAGAAGAAGCGGGTGGAGCAGCTCGAAGCAGCGGTGAAGAAGGTCTACAAGGCCAAGATCCGGCCCAAGGAGCGCCCCGAGACGGACACGCACGTCGAGTTCGGCGGTGCTTCCGTGGACGCGAAGACCGGCGCCATCATCGCCACGTACGGCGGTCAGGACGCCACCACGCACTTCACGAACAACGCTGACGCCACGGGCGCCCAGGTCGGTTCGACGTGGAAGCCCTTCGTGCTGGCGGCGGCCATGCAGTACGGCGTGCGCGATCCATCCGGCCCTCCGGAGCAGAATGAGTCCCAGCGCACCCAGATCTCGCCGAAGAGCATCTACAACGGCGACGACGGCCTGCGGATCAAGGACTACACCGGCAAGATCTGGCTGAACCAGGACGACGAGGAATGGCGCCAGACCAACGACGGCAACTACGACTACGGTGAGATCGACCTGCGGACGGCCATGGAGAAGTCCGCCAACTCCCCCTTCGTCCAGCTCGGCATGGACGTCGGTCCGGACAAGGTCAAGGACGTCGCCGTCGCCGCCGGTCTGAAGAACGACAAGTTCATGGCGGACGCGACCGTACCCTCGTTCTCCATCGGTACCTCGTCGCCCAGCGCCATCCGTATGGCGGGCGCCTACTCCACCTTCGCCACGAGCGGTCAGCAGAACGACACCTACTCGGTGACCGAGGTGAAGCAGGGGGGCGTGGTCGTCTTCCAGCACAAGAAGAAGACCCAGCGCGCCTTCAGCCCGATGATCGCCGACAACGTCACGGACGTGCTGAAGAACGTCGTGGAGAACGGGACGGGCGAACCCGCCAAGCTGGAGGGCCGTCAGGCCGCGGGCAAGACCGGTACGACGGACGGCAACCGGTCCGCCTGGTTCGTCGGGTACACGCCGCAGATCTCGACCGCCATCAGCATGTTCCGCCTCGACGACGACGAGACGAACAAGGAGCGCGAGTTCGAGAAGATGTTCGGAACGGGGGGCGAGGAGAAGATCCACGGAAACTCTTTCCCGGCCTCCATCTGGCACGACTACATGACCGGGGCGATGAAGGGCAAGAAGGCCATCGCCTTCCCGAAGCCGCAGGACCCGGGCGACATCGTGTGGGGCGGCGGCGCCGTCAGCCCCAGCCCGACTCCCAGCCCCACGCCGTCCGAGACGCCCTCCGAGGAGCCGACCACCCCGACGCCGACGCCGACGCCGACCACCCCGAGTCCGACGCCGACGCCGACCAAGACCTGCGGCATCTTCGACCCGAACTGCGAAGAGGCCAACGGCGGGGCGAACGCGGGGGCGGACGGCGGCGGCCAGAACGGCGGGGCCGACGGCGGCGCTGACAACGGCGGAGCCGACGGCGGCGGCGACAACTCCGGAACGACCGACGGCAGTGACAACGGCGGAGCCCAGGGAGCCAACGGCAACCCGGGCGGAACCGGCTCCATCTGGGGCACCTCCGGATAGCCGGACCGCCGGCTGCGCCCCTCAGGGCCCGGCTCATCTCAGCGGCGAGGGCCGCCGTACCCACCCGGGTGCGGCGGCCCTCGCCGCGTTCCCCCACGAGGTGCGGAGTCCTGGGCTCTCCTGCCGTGTCCCCCTGGCGGTCCTTGCCCCGGGCACAGCCCCGTACGGCAGGATGTGCGGCATGCCAAGCTCCAGCGCAGAAGACACGAGCGTGCACCAGGAACGGCCCGTCGTGCGGCCCACCGACAGGGACGAGGTCGCGGCGGCCGGCAGCGAGCTGTTCGGTGGCCGGGTGGGGCGCTGGGCGCGGCTCGGCGACGGTCCGCTCACCCCCGTCCGGGTCGTCGCGCTGGTCATGATCGGGATGTTCGCCCTGGGCATGGTGCAGAAGATCCCCTGCTACGAGTGGGCCTGGTTCCGCGGCGCCACCTCGCAGTACACGCACGCCTGCTACTCCGACATTCCGCACCTCTTTCTGGGCCGCGGGTTCGCCGACGGTCTCGTGCCGTACTTCGACCGGCTGAGCGGCGATATGCAGTACCTGGAGTACCCCGTGCTGACCGGGGTGTTCATGCAGGTCGCGGCCTGGCTGACGCTGACGCCCGACAGCGACCCCATCCAGCAGCGTGAGCAGATGTACTGGATGGTCAACGCGGGCATGCTGATGATCTGCGCGGTGGTCATCGCCGTGTGCACCGTCCGCACGCACCGGCGTCGCCCCTGGGACGGTCTCCTGGTCGCGCTGGCTCCCGCGTTCGTCCTCACCGCGACCATCAACTGGGACCTGCTTGCGGTCGCCCTGACGGCCGGGGCGATGCTCATGTGGTCCCGGGGCCGGGTGCTCGCGTTCGGCATCCTCATCGGCCTGGCCACGGCCGCCAAGCTCTATCCCGTCCTGCTGCTCGGTCCGCTCCTGGTGCTCTGCTGGCGGGCGGGCCGGTGGCGCGAGTTCGGGACGGCGCTGCTGGGAGCGGGCGCGGCCTGGCTGGTGGTCAACCTGCCGGTGATGATCTTCGCCCCCGAGGGGTGGCGGAAGTTCTACACCTTCAGCCAGGAGAGGCCCATCGACTTCGGTTCGTTCTGGCTGATCATCACGCAGCGCACCGGCAAGCCCATCGACGTGGAGACGGTCAACACCGCCTCGGTCGTCCTCATGGTCGTCTTCTGCGCGGGCATCGCCGGTCTGGCGCTCTCCGCGGCCCGCAGGCCGCGCTTCGCCCAGCTGGCGTTCCTGGTGGTGGCCGCGTTCATCCTGACGAACAAGGTCTACTCACCGCAGTACGTGCTCTGGCTGATCCCGCTGGCCGTCCTGGCCCGGCCGCGCTGGCGCGACTTCCTCATCTGGCAGGCCTGCGAGGTCATGTACTTCCTCGGCATCTGGTCCTACCTCGCCTACACCAGCGGCGGGGACAAGCACCAGGGGCTGCCGCAGGAGGGCTACCAGGTCGCGATCGCCCTGCACCTGCTGGGCACGCTGTACCTGTGCGCGCTGATCGTCCGGGACATCCTCCTGCCGGAGAAGGACCCGGTACGCGGGGACGGGTCGGACGACCCGTCGGGCGGGGTGCTCGACGGGGCTCCGGACGCCTTCGTGCTGGCTCCCGAGGCCCGTTCGTCCGGGCACGCGGCCCGGACGGTCACGGGGCCTCAGGTGGAGTGGGGCGCGACGCCCACCCGGGACGGCTGAGCCCCGGGGGGGATCCACTCGGGCCGGGCGGCTCAGCGGTCGACGAGCCGGTCGTACTGGGTGGTCGTGTGGCGCAGGTGGGCGACCAGCTCGTCGCCGACGCGCGGCTCCTGGGCGTCCGATGGCACGAACAGGATCGACACCTGCATGTGCGGCGGCTCGGCGAACCACCGCTGCTTGCCCGCCCAGACGAACGGCGACAGGTTGCGGTTGACCGTGGCCAGGCCCGCGCGGGCGACGCCCTTGGCCCTCGGCATCACGCCGTGCAGCGCCTTGGGCGCCTCCAGGCCGACGCCGTGGGACGTACCGCCGGCCACGACGACCAGCCAGCCGTCGGAGGCGGCCTTCTGCTGGCGGTAGCCGAACCGGTCGCCCTTGACGACGGGGGTGACGTCCAGGACGGCCCCCCGGTACTCGGTGGCCTCGTGGTCGCCGAGCCAGAGCCGGGTGCCGATCCGGGCGCGGAAGCGGGTCTGCGGGAACTGCTGCTGGAGCCGGGCCAGCTCCTCGGCGCGCAGATGGCTGACGAACATGGTGTGCAGCGGCAGCCGGGCCGCGCGCAGCCGGTCCATCCAGCCGATGACCTCCTCGACGGCGTCGGAGCCGTCGGTGCGGTCCAGCGGCAGGTGCAGCGCGAAGCCTTCGAGCCGTACGTCCTCGATCGCCGCGTGCAGCTGCCCCAGCTCCTCCTCCTTGACGCCGTGGCGCTTCATCGAGCTCATGCACTCGATGACGACCCGGGCGCCCACCAGGGCGTGCACCCCGTCGACGGAGGAGACGGACCGGATGACGCGGTCCGGCAGCGGTACGGGCTCCTCGCCCCGCCGGAACGGGGTCAGGACGAGCAGATCCCCGCTGAACCAGTCCTTGATCCTGGCCGCCTCGTAGGTCGTCCCGACGGCGAGGGTGTCGGACCCGAAGCGGATCGTCTCGTCGGCGAGGCGCTCATGGCCGAAGCCGTAGCCGTTGCCCTTGCAGACGGGTACGAGCTCGGGGAACTGGTCGATCACGGACTTCTGGTGCGCCCGCCAGCGCGCGGTGTCGACGTAGAGGGAGAGCGCCATGGCCGGCCCGGAACCTTTCTGGTGGCTGCGGTGAATCAGGAACGAACGGGATGTGCGGAGATGGGTGAGCGAAGCCGGTCAGCGGCGCGACATATACATGTCGAGCGCCTTGTGGAGGAGCTTGTTGAGCGGGAAGTCCCACTCGCCGACGTACTCGACGGCCTCGCCGCCGGTGCCGACCTTGAACTGGATCAGGCCGAAGAGGTGGTCGGTCTCGTCCAGCGAGTCGCTGATGCCGCGCAGGTCGTAGACGGTGGCGCCCATCGCGTAGCTGTCGCGCAGCATCCGCCACTGCATGGCGTTCGACGGCCGGACCTCGCGCCCGATGTTGTCGGAGGCGCCATAGGAGTACCAGACGTGTCCGCCGACGACGAGCATCGTGGCCGCGGAGAGGTTCACGCCGTTGTGGCGGGCGAAGTAGAGCCGCATCCGGTTGGGGTCCTCGGAGTTGAGGACCGTCCACATGCGCTGGAAGTACGAGAGCGGGCGCGGGCGGAAGTGGTCGCGCACGGCGGTGATCTCGTACAGCCGCTGCCACTCGGCCAGGTCCTCGTAGCCGCCCTGGACGACCTCGACGCCGGCCTTGTCGGCCTTCTTGATGTTGCGGCGCCACAGCTGGTTGAAGCCCTTGAGGACGTCCTCCAGGGAACGGTTGGCCAGCGGCACCTGGAAGACGTAGCGGGGCTGTACGTCACCGAATCCGGCGCCGCCGTCCTCGCCCTGCTGCCAGCCCATCTTCCGCAGCCGGTCCGCGACCTCGAAGGCGCGCGGCTCGATGTGCGTGGCCTCGACGTCGCGGAGGCGCTTCACGTCCGGGTCCTGGATGCCGGACTTGATGGCCGCGGAGTCCCAGCGGCGGATGACCACCGGCGGGCCCATCTTCACGGAGAAGGCACCCTGCTGCTTGAGGTGGGCGAGCATCGGCTGGAGCCAGTCGTCCAGGTTCGGCGCGTACCAGTTGATGACCGGGCCCTCGGGGAGGTACGCCAGGTAGCGCTTGATCTTGGGCAGCTGGCGGTACAGGACGAGGCCGGCGCCGACGATCTCGCCGTTCTTGTCGAACCAGCCCAGGTTCTCCGAGCGCCATTCGGTCTTCACGTCAGCCCACGCCGGGACCTGGCAGTGACTGGCCGAGGGCAGGCTCTGGATGTATGCCAGATGCTGCTCTCGGCTGATGGTCCTCAGGGTCAGGCTCATGCGGGGCGCTCCTCGGCAGGTGTGTCCCCATCGGTCAGGGGCTCCGGCTCTCGCGCCGAAGCCTACTGTGACCGAGCCGCGCCCGGTCTGGCCCCGGGGGGACGGAACGTGGCGCGGGCCGGTGCTCCGGTCAGGTGATCACGCCGCCGAAGAGGCCGCCGTGAGCCATGCCGAGGAAGAAGCCGACGGCGGAGGCGCCGAGCCCGATGATCAGGCCGAACCGTTCGCCGGTGGTCCTGGAGACGTACATCCCGTATCCACCGGTCAGGATGCCGACCAGCCCTGCCCACGAGCTGATCAGGTGCAGGTGGTGGAACATCGCCGTCACGAAGGCGAGAGCGCCCAGCACGAGGGTCACTGCGAGCAGGGTGTCCTGGAGCGGGTGCGGCTTGCCGTCCGACGCGAAGAGCGAACCGGTGGCGGGGCGGATGGTCTGTGCCATGGAGTACCTCCTGGCCGGACAGGTGGGGGCGGGGGGATCCAGCGCCACTTCCACTGCGGCGGGTGTAGCGCCTCTCACACCGCATCTGTCTCGATTGTGCCCTCTGAGCTCCTGATTTCAACCGGAAGCCGGTCTACGGGTAGTCTGTACGGTCTGCACCGGTGTCTGCCCAGGCCAGCACGGCGAGCCTCTCCCCGAACCTCCTCCACGGGATCGTTCGGGAGCGGATTGTCAGTGCCGGGTGTTCTCCTCGGGGACGCCGTTGCACTACGCATCACGACCCTCCTGCCACGGAACGACCGTGGCCGCTGAGTCCAAAGGAGGTGGGTTTCACATGCGTCACTACGAGGTGATGGTCATCCTCGACCCCGATCTCGAGGAGCGAGCAGTCTCCCCGCTGATCGAGAACTTCCTCTCCGTCGTCCGTGAGGGCGACGGAAAGGTGGAGAAGGTCGACACCTGGGGCCGTCGTCGGCTCGCCTACGAGATCAAGAAGAAGCCCGAGGGCATCTACTCGGTCATCGACCTGCAGGCCGAGCCTGCGGTCGTCAAGGAGCTCGACCGCCAGATGAACCTGAACGAGTCGGTCCTCCGGACCAAGGTCCTCCGTCCCGAGATCCACTGAGCATCTAGCTCAGCGGTTTTCGGGTCCGAGTAGCAGCAAGCAGCCAGAAGCAATCCCCGCCGAGAGGTTCACCCATGGCAGGCGAGACCGTCATCACGGTCGTCGGCAATCTCGTCGACGACCCCGAGCTGCGCTTCACCCCGTCCGGTGCGGCGGTCGCGAAGTTCCGTGTCGCGTCCACTCCCCGCATCTTCGACCGGCAGACCAATGAGTGGAAGGACGGCGAAGGCCTGTTCCTCACCTGCTCGGTCTGGCGTCAGGCGGCGGAGAACGTCGCGGAGTCGCTCCAGCGAGGCATGCGCGTCGTCGTGCAGGGCCGGCTGAAGCAGCGGTCCTACGAGGACCGTGAGGGCGTCAAGCGCACGGTCTACGAGCTGGACGTCGAGGAAGTCGGCCCCAGCCTCAAGAACGCCACGGCCAAGGTCACCAAGACCACCGGTCGCGGTGGTCAGGGCGGCCAGGGTGGATACGGCGGCGGCCAGCAGGGCGGCGGCAACTGGGGCGGCGGTCCCGGCGGCGGTGGCCAGCAGGGCGGCGGCGGTGCACCCGCCGACGACCCGTGGGCGACCGGCGCGCCGGCCGGCGGCCAGGGCGGCGGGGGACAGCAGGGCGGCGGAGGCGGCTGGGGCGGAAGCTCCGGCGGTTCGGGCGGCTCCTCTGGCGGCGGCTACTCGGACGAGCCTCCCTTCTAGGGCTGCTCGTACCCCACTTCTTGATCACACAGGAGAAACACCATGGCGAAGCCGCCTGTGCGCAAGCCTAAGAAGAAGGTCTGCGCGTTCTGCAAGGACAAGACCCAGTACGTGGACTACAAGGACACGAACATGCTGCGGAAGTTCATTTCCGACCGCGGCAAGATCCGTGCCCGCCGCGTCACCGGCAACTGCACGCAGCACCAGCGTGACGTCGCCACGGCTGTCAAGAACAGCCGTGAGATGGCGCTGCTGCCCTACACGTCCACCGCGCGATAAGGGAAGGGTGACAACAGCATGAAGATCATCCTCACCCACGAGGTCTCCGGCCTCGGTACCGCCGGCGACGTCGTCGACGTCAAGGACGGGTACGCCCGTAACTACCTGGTTCCGCGTGGCTTCGCCATTCGCTGGACCAAGGGCGGCGAGAAGGACGTGGCGCAGATCCGCCGCGCCCGCAAGATTCACGAGATCGCGACGATCGAGCAGGCCAACGAGATCAAGGCCAAGCTCGAGGGCGTGAAGGTCCGTCTGGCTGTTCGCTCCGGCGACGCCGGCCGTCTCTTCGGCTCCGTTACCCCGGCCGACGTCGCTGCGGCGATCAAGGCTGCCGGTGGTCCCGACGTCGACAAGCGTCGCGTCGAGCTCGGCTCGCCGATCAAGACGCTCGGCGGACACCAGGTGTCCGTCCGTCTGCACCCCGAGGTCGCAGCGAAGCTCGGCGTCGAGGTCGTTGCTGCCTAAGGGCAGAGCTCAGCAGAGCCACTGAAGGGCCGCACCCTCCGGGTGCGGCCCTTCAGTGTGTTCGGATGCGCGGCGTCCGCACGGGGTGTTCGGGCGCGCG
Organism: Streptomyces durocortorensis; assembly: GCF_016901035.1. GTDB lineage: Bacteria > Actinomycetota > Actinomycetes > Streptomycetales > Streptomycetaceae > Streptomyces > Streptomyces durocortorensis. Next base: position 56,352 of record NZ_JAFEUF010000004.1, on the reverse strand, counting down.
GTGTTTCACGTGAAACGAGCGGCCTGTTTCACGTGAAACAGTCGCCACAGAGCAGTCGGCGGATCGAGCTGATCAGCGCGTCGCCCCGGTCACGATCCATCGGCCCGACCGGGTGCGAAGCCAGAGCGTGATGAGGCGGACGGCCATCATCAGCGTCATCGCCCACCAGAGTGCGGTGAGCCCGCCTCCGAGGGTGGGCACCAGGAGCGCGACGGGAGCGAAGACGGCGAGCGTCACCAGCATCGCCCAGGCGAGATAGCGTCCGTCACCGGCTCCCATCAGGACGCCGTCCAAGACGAAGACCACGCCGGCGATCGGCTGTGAGACCGCCACGACCAGGAGTGCGGGGAGCAGGGCGTCCTTGACCGAGGGGTCGCTCGTGAAGAGCGGGATGAACAGGGGCCGGGCGAGCACGATCAGGACACCGAGCACGATGCCGCAGCCGATGCCCCACTCGACCATGCGGCGACAGGCCTCGCGCGCGCCCTTCTCGTCGTTCGCCCCCAGGTAGCGGCCGATGATGGCCTGCCCAGCGATAGCGATGGCGTCGAGCGCGAAGGCGGTCAGGCTCCAGAGGGAGAGGATGATCTGGTGCGCGGCGATGTCGACGTCCCCGAGCCGGGCGGCGACGGCGGTGGCGATCATCAGGACGGCGCGCAGGGACAGGGTCCGGATCAGCAGAGGGACGCCGGCCCGTGCGCTGGCCCTGATGCCGGCCGCGTCGGGGCGCAGGGAGGCACCGTGCTTCCGTGCTCCGCGGATGACCACGACGAGGTAGGCGGCGGCCATTCCGACCTGGGCGATCACCGTTCCCCACGCGGATCCGGCGATGCCGAGCCCGGCGCCGTAGACGAGGGTCACATTGAGGACGGCGTTCGCCGTGAAACCGCCGATGGCGACGTACAGCGGCGTGCGGGTGTCCTGGAGGCCGCGCAGTACGCCGGTAGCGGCGAGCACGACGAGCATGGCCGGGATCCCGAGGATGGAGATCCTCAGATACGTGATGGCGTACGGGGCTGCGGTGTCGGACGCGCCGAAGACGTCGACGAGCCAGGGGGCTGTCGGGATCGCGAGGGCGACCACGGCGGCTCCGAGCAGGAGGGCGAGCCAGATGCCGTCCATGCCCTGGCGGATGGCGGCGGGCAGATCGCCCGCCCCGACGCGGCGGGCGACGGCCGCCGTGGTCGCGTAGGCGAGGAAGACGAAGATGCTCACGGCCGTCATGAGGAGGGCCGCGGCGATGCCGAGGCCGGCCAGCTGCGGGGTGCCGAGGTGGCCGACGACGGCGCTGTCGACCATCACGAAGAGGGGCTCGGCGACGAGTGCGCCGAACGCCGGGACGGCGAGGGCGACGATCTCGCGGTCGTGTCGTCGGCGGCCGTTCTTCGGGGTCGCGGGAGCCTGGGTCATGAGGGTCAATCTAATCTTCCACAGGTAAGAGATGCAATCGCTACTTGGCCCTTACTTTCAGCCCGGTAGGGCCGTCCTCCCCGCATCGTTCGCGGTGATCTTGAAATGAGGGCGAAAGTTTTTCTCCCCCACAGTCAGTGGACGGAGAACATGCAGGTCAGAGTGGTCGCGCCGGTATCGCTATGAGTTTGTCCACAGTGCTGTCCCCTGGTCCGTGCACAGGTTCGGCACGGTTCTCCACAGCATCTGGTCCGTCGTCCACATGCCCTGTGGATAACCAGATTGGCTGACGGTGCGGAGGGGCCTACCGTGGTGCGGCGCCCGCACTCCGTTCCGGCATCGGAATCCACCGAACCAGACGCGCCGGAAGTGGAGTCGGGCGACCTGTTTGTCGGTGCCGTGCCGTAAGAAAGAGTGGCACGGCTAGGTCCGCGATGCGGACGGGAGGAGGCGGCCCGGTGAGCATTCCCGAGCCTTTGGACGACCCCTGGACCGAGACCGGTCCCGGGGACCGTCTGCCTGTCTCCCGCCAGCGTCGAGGGGACCGCAAGGGGCGCGAGGACCGCCACGACCGCGGTTCGGACGAGGCATGGGAAGGCGGTGCGCCCAGCTTCGAGCGGGTGCCGCCGCAGGACCTCGACGCCGAGCAGTCGGTGCTCGGCGGCATGCTGCTGTCCAAGGACGCCATCGCGGACGTCGTGGAGATCATCAAGGGGCACGACTTCTACCGCCCCGCCCACGAGACCGTCTACTCGGCGATCCTCGACCTCTACGCCAAGGGCGAGCCGGCCGACCCGATCACGGTCGCCGCCGAACTGGTGAAGCGCGGAGAGATCACCAAGGTCGGCGGAGCCCCGTATCTGCACACCCTGGTGCAGTCCGTGCCGACCGCGGCCAACGCCTCGTACTACGCGGAGATCGTCCACGAGCGGGCGGTGCTCCGGCGGCTGGTCGAGGCGGGCACGAAGATCACGCAGATGGGATACGCGGCCGACGGGGACGTCGACGAGATCGTCAACTCCGCCCAGGCCGAGATCTACGCGGTCACCGAGCAGCGCACCAGCGAGGACTACCTCCCGCTCGGCGACATCATGGAGGGCGCGCTCGACGAGATCGAGGCCATCGGCTCGCGCAGCGGTGAGATGACCGGTGTGCCGACGGGCTTCACGGACCTCGACGCCCTGACGAACGGCATGCACCCCGGCCAGATGATCGTCATCGCGGCCCGTCCCGCCATGGGCAAGTCCACGCTGGCGCTGGACTTCGCGCGCGCCGCGTCGATCAAGAACAACCTGCCCAGCGTCATCTTCTCCCTCGAAATGGGTCGCAACGAGATCGCGATGCGTCTGCTGTCGGCCGAGGCGCGGGTGGCCCTGCACCACATGCGGTCCGGCACGATGACGGACGAGGACTGGACGCGGCTCGCGCGCCGGATGCCCGAGGTCTCGGCCGCTCCGCTCTACATCGACGACTCCCCCAACCTGTCGATGATGGAGATCCGCGCGAAGTGCCGCCGGCTCAAGCAGCGCAACGACATCAAGCTCGTGATCATCGACTATCTGCAGCTGATGCAGGCCGGTGGGTCGAAGCGGTCCGAGAGCCGTCAGCAGGAGGTTTCGGACATGTCCCGAAACTTGAAGCTGCTGGCCAAGGAGCTGGAGGTCCCGGTGATCGCGCTCTCGCAGCTGAACCGAGGCCCCGAGCAGCGTACGGACAAGAAGCCGATGGTGTCCGACCTGCGTGAGTCCGGCTCCATCGAGCAGGACGCCGACATGGTCATCCTGCTGCACCGCGAGGACGCGTACGAGAAGGAGTCCCCGCGCGCGGGCGAGGCCGACATCATCGTCGGCAAGCACCGTAACGGCCCCACGGCCACCATCACCGTGGCCTTCCAGGGCCACTACTCCCGCTTCGTGGACATGGCGCAGACCTGAGCAGGCTCAGCGCTTCGTCAGGCCCCGGCTGAGGAGCGGAAGCAGGCGGTCCCAGTGGAGCCGTAGGCCGGCCGGGTCGAAGGCGTCGGTGTCGGACATGGTGAAGCCGTGGACGGTGCCGGGGTAGATCTCCGAGGTGTAGGAGATCCCCGCGGTGTCCAGGGACTCGTTCAGCTCGCCGAGTGCCTCGGGGGTGATGTCCGTCGCCGCATGGCCGAAGTGGACGTCGGCGGTGAGGCGGAGCAGGCTCTCGCGCCCGTCGGCGGCGACGGGGGCGTGGAACGCGGCGAGGGCGGCCACCTGGCCGGGGCGGGCGGCCGCGGTGCGTGTCGCCAGGAGGCCGCCGATGCAGTAGCCGGTCACCGCGACCGGTCCGGCGCTCACCTCGGGCTGGACCGTGAGGAAGCTGAGGTAGGCGTCGGCGTCGCTCAGGACGCGTTCTGGGGTGAGGCCCTTGATCAGGGGCATCAACCGGGCGACGAGCGCGTCCCGGTCCGCTTCTTTGATGTGGCCGGGAAGGTCGATGACCGGTGTGGGCCCTTCCCGGTAGAAGAAGTTGGGGACGAGCACGTAGTACCCGTGCCCGGCCAGTTCGCTGGCCATCTCCCGGATCGTGGGCCGGATGCCGAAGGCGTCCGCGTACATCAGCACCCCTGGATGCCGATCGCCGTTCTCGGGATACGCGGCGAAGGCGTCGGCCAGGCCGTCCGGGGTGGGGATCTGCACGGTCTTGGTGGGAATGGTGGATCTTCCTTTTCGGGAGTTCGTCGCGCTACGGCGGCTGCCGGAGCGACGGTGCCGGCGTTCTGCCGGGCGACGGCACCCGCAACGGGGTCGCGGTCACCGTCCAACTGACCTTGCGTCATGCAGTTCTCATACTGGCGGTCGTGACCCCGATGACACCACCCGAGCCGGAGCGCGGCGCCATGGATGCAGCCGGGCGGCGGCTCTCCTTCCTCGACTTCGGCGGGCGGGGGCGTCCTCTGCTGGCTCTGCACGGGCACTTCGGAGAGGGGCGTACGTTCACGCATCTCGCCGGTGAACTGGGCGCCTCCTGGCGGATCGTGGCGCTCGACCAGCGGGGACACGGTCATTCCGACCGTGCCGCCGACTACTCCCGCTCCGGCTACGTCGAGGATGCCGCCGCCGTGCTGGAGCATCTGGGCATCGGAGGTGCGGTCGTGCTCGGGCACTCCCTCGGCGGCGTCAACGCCTACCAGCTCGCGGCCCGGCACCCGGGGCTGGTGGACGCGCTGATCGTCGAGGACGTCGGGGCCGAGGTCGACGACGACCTGTCCTTCGCGCTGTCCTGGCCGCATCGCGTACCGACACGGTCCGGGCTGTTGGAGGCGCTCGGTCCATCGGCGGCGTACCTCATGGACGCCGTGCGCGAGCATCCGGACGGCTGGGGTCTGGCCTTCGATCCGCAGGACATGAATGCCTCGCAGCGCCTTCTCAACGGGGACCACTGGGACGACTGGCTGGCCGGCGACTGCCCGGCCCTGCTGGTCCGCGGCAGCCGCAGCGCGGTCCTGAGCGCCGAGCACGCGAGGAGGATGGCGGCACGGCGTCCTCGTACCGGCCTCGTCGAGCTCCCGGCCGGGCACACCGTCCACGGGACCGTGCCGGTGGAATTCGCCGCTGCGGTCAGGGGATTCCTCGACGCGTTGTGAGCGCGGGCCCTTCCCGCGGAAATGGGTTCGTCAGCGAGCGGCCCGTGGGATAGGAGTGGGTCCATGACTTCTACCGGCGAAGACCTGCTCCCCAGTACGCAACGGGCCCTGTTGCACCGCATCGCCGTCGCGCAGCGGGACGGCCGTGCGCCGTCCCTGGTGGCAGCGGTGGGGCGGCAGGGGCGTACGGCCTGGAGCGGGGCGCGTACGTGCGTCGAGGGGCATGCTCCCGATGCCGACACGCAGTACCGGATCGGCTCCATCACCAAGACGTTCACGGCCGTTCTGGTCCTGCGGCTGCGGGACGAGGGCCTGATCGATCTGGACGATCCCCTGGAGAAGCACCTCCCCGGTACGGGCGTGGGCGGGGTGACCGTCTTTCAGCTGCTGTGCCACAGCGCGGGTCTGGGCGCCGAAGCTCCCGCGCCCTGGTGGGAGCGGACGCCCGGCCACCTGCGGCCCGAGCTCGCCGACGTGCTGGGCGACCGGCCGATGACGCATCCGACCGGTCATCGCCACCACTACTCCAACCCGGGGTACACCTTGCTCGGTTCGCTGGTGGAAGCGGTACGCGGTGTCGCCTGGGAGGAGGCGCTGCGCCGCGAGATCCTGGAACCGCTGGGCATGCTCCGCACGACGAGCGGCCCCGTGGCACCGCACGCGGGAGGCTGGGCCGTCCACCCCTGGGCCGACGTCATGCTGAGCGAGCCCGCGGAGGACCTCGGGATCATGGCGCCCGCCGGTCAGCTCTGGTCCACCGCTGAGGACCTGCTGCGCTTCGCCGCCTTCCTGACCGAGGGCGACGACCGGGTCCTCTCGGCTTCCTCCGTACGGGAGATGCGCACGCCCGCCGCCCCGGTCGAGACCGGCGGCAGTGGTTACGGCCTCGGACTCCAGATCGTCGGGGGCGAGGGGCGCGTGCTCTTCGGGCACACGGGATCGCTTCCCGGGTTCGTCGCCAGCCTCTGGGTGTGCGAGGAGGAGGATGTGGCGGCGGTCGTCCTCGCCAATGCCACTTCCGGGCTGCCAGCCGCGACGGTGGCCGCCGAACTCCTGAACATCGTCGTCGAGGCCGAGCCACGGATCCCGGAGCCCTGGCGTCCGCTGCCCGAGTTGGACGACGAGCTGCTCGCGCTGACCGGTGTCTGGCACTGGGGCACCAACCCCTTCACGCTGAGGCTCACGGGGGACCGGGGCCTGCAGCTCACGCCGCTCGGCGGGAAGGGGCGCGGCGCTGCCTTCACGTACCGGCCGGACGGCACCTGGATCGGCCAGAACGGCTACTACGCGGGGGAGACCCTGCGCGTCGTACGCAAGGACGACGGCTCGGTGGACCACCTCGACCTTGGCTCGTTCGTCTTCACGCGAGAGCCGTACGAGGCGGGGTCGGCCGTGCCCGGTGGCGTGGACGCGGAGGGGTGGCGCGGGCTCGGCGACTGAGCTCCGGGGCGCAGAGAGGGGGGGGGGGGTTCACGTGAAACACCCACCCGCTCTCCTTCTGTCAGAGCGCCAGCTTGAAGCCCACATGGCTCGCCGTGAAGCCGAGCCGCTCGTAGAAGCGGTGCGCGTCCTCGCGGGTGACATCCGAGGTCAGCTGCACCAACTGGCAGTCCTGGCGGCGGGATTCGTCCACCGCCCACTGGATGAGCTGGGTGCCGAGGCCGCTGCCGCGCTCGTCGCCGTGGATGCGGACGCCCTCGATGATCGAGCGCGTCGAGCCCCGGCGGGACAGCCCCGGGATGATGGTCAGCTGCAGGGTGCCGACGACGCAGTCCTGGCGGACGGCGACGACCACGTGCTGGTTCGGGTCGTCGGCCAGCCGCTGGAGCGCTTCCTGATACGGGGTGAGGTCGTCCGGTGACTCTCGTTGCGCGCCCAGAGGATCGTCGGCGAGCATCGCGACGACCGCGGGCAGGTCCTCCGGAGTGGCGGGACGTATTTCGAGATCGCTCATGATCGGCATCTTAAGGCGGGCGCGGGGGATGTCAGGGTCGGTCAGACCGGGACCTTCAGCTCTTCGACGGCCCTGACCAGCGGGGCGAGCTCCGGGTTCTCCGCCGCCTCGTCCAGGGCCGCCCGCAGTGCGCTGTCGTTCGTCGGCCGGGCGGCCTCCAGCAGCGTGAGCCCGGCCTCGGTGACGTCGGTGTAGATGCCCCGGCGGTCGGTGTCGCACAGGTAGCGGGTCAGCAGGCCACGGTCCTCGAGCCGGGTGACGAGCCGGGTGGTGGCGCTCTGGCTGAGGACGACGGCGTCGGCGACCTGCTTCATCTGGAGGTGTCCGCCGACGCCGTTGTGCTGCCGGCTCAACACGTCGAGCAGGGAGTACTCCCGGGCGCTGAGCCCGTGGCCGGCCTGGAGGGCCCGCTCGATACGGGCCTCGATCTTCCCGTGGAGCAGGGAGAGCGTGCACCAGCTCTGGGCGATGGCGGTCAGGGCGGGGTCGGTCGCTGTCATGTCTCTCTCCTCCGTGCGGGAGCTGCCTGACTCCAGGATAGGGGACATTCACAATAGCCCGCGTTTGCAATTAACCAGCGTATGCAATTATTGTGGGCGCTCGTAAGGCGCAGACGCAATCTTCAGGGAAGGTGAAACCCATGCCGCTCGCGCTCCTCGCCCTCGCCATCGGGGCATTCGGGATCGGGACGACCGAATTCGTGATCATGGGGCTGCTGCCCGAGGTCGCCGGTGACTTCCAGGTCTCGATCCCGACCGCGGGCTTCCTGGTGACCGGCTACGCGCTCGGTGTGGTCGTCGGAGCCCCGCTGATGACGCTGCTCGGCACCCGCGTCACCCGTAAGCGCATGCTGATGCTCCTCATGGGGCTGTTCATCGTGGGCAACCTCGTGTCCGCGCTCGCCCCGGTCTTCGGCGTCATGCTCGCCGGACGGGTGATCGCCTCCCTCGCGCACGGTGCCTTCTTCGGCATCGGCTCGGTGGTCGCGGCCGATCTGGTCGCCCCGCAGAAGAAGGCCGGGGCCATCGCCATGATGTTCACGGGCCTCACCGTCGCCAACGTCGTCGGTGTGCCGCTCGGCACGTATCTCGGACAGACCGCGGGCTGGCGGACCACGTTCCTCGTCGTCGCCGCCCTGGGTGTCGTAGGACTGCTCGGCGTCGCGAAGCTCGTGCCGGAGCAGCCCAAGGCGGAAGGCGTACGCATCCGCCACGAGCTGGCCGCGTTCCGCAACGTCCAGGTCCTGCTGGCGATGGCCATGACGGTCCTGGGCTTCGGCGGGGTCTTCGCCGCGATCACCTACATCACCCCGATGATGACCGAGATCGCCGGCTACTCAGCCTCGTCCGTCACCTGGCTGCTGGTCCTCTTCGGCCTCGGCATGGTCGGCGGCAACCTGATCGGCGGCAGGTTCGCCGACCGCCGTCTGATGCCCCTGCTCTACGTCTCGCTCGGCGCGCTCGCCCTGGTCCTCGGCCTGTTCACCGTGACCGCCCACAACAAGATCGCCGCAGCCGTGAGCATCGTCCTGATCGGTGCCCTGGGCTTCGCGACCGTGCCTCCGCTGCAGAAGCGGGTCCTCGACCAGGCGGCGGGTGCGCCGACGCTGGCCTCCGCCGTCAACATCGGTGCCTTCAACCTCGGTAACGCCCTGTCCGCCTGGCTCGGCGGTCTCGTCATCGCGGCCGGTCTCGGCTACACCGCCCCCAACTGGGTCGGCGCCGTGCTCGCCGCCTCGGCCCTGGTCCTGGCGGTGCTCTCCAGCCTCTTGGAGCGCCGGGAGACCGACAAGGGCAGGATCGTCGCCGGGAGCAGCCCCGAGCCGACCGCGGTGGCGGCGGCCCGGCACTGAACCCCGCTCCCCAGGATCCGCCCTGCCACCTCAGCAGCCCCCCAGCAGCCGCATCGCTCTCAAGGCGGTGCGGCTGCTGGGCGACGTCAGCCCGTCGCGACCGTGAGCGGGGCGAACCTGCGGGCGGCGTCACCGGGCAGGTCCGGGATGCCGTACGTCATCACGGTGGTCCGGGTGAGGGGCTCAAGACCGTGCTCCGCCAGCCAGCCGAGCAGGTCCTTGTGGCGGGCGTCGACATCGGCCCGCAGCGGCCGGTCCGTGGTGGCGGCCAGAGCCGCGATCAGGTCCTGCGCGGTGACCGTGTCCCGTGCGATCAGTGGCCCCACCACCTCGGCCTGCCCGCTCGGCCAGAGCGCCGCGTAGCCGACCAGTTCGCCGTGCTCCTCGGCGACCTGCAGCCGGTCGGAGAAGGCGGGCAGCCGGGCGAGGAGATGCGTCCGGTCGGCGCCGAACACGGGGAGGTCGAGCCGGACCATCGCTTGCAGATCGTCTGCCGCGGCAGGCCGTGTGGTCACGGACGAGGCCGAGGGCGGAAGCATCGACGAGGCTGTGACCGAGGGGGAGTCGTCGGGGCTGCCCGCTGCGAACCGGCCGCCGACGCGTTCGGCCCGGCCCACGGAGGAGAAGCCGAGGTCCTCGTAGAGCGGCTGCCCCTGCTCGGTGGCGTACAGGGCGAGCGGGGTGTCGCCCACCGTCTCCATCACATACCGCATGAGCCGGCGGGCGAGTCCCCGACGTGCGTAGCGTTCGGCGACGAGCAGCATGCCGACCGCCGTGAAGTCGGATCCGTACGGCATGGTCAGGCAGGTCGCCGCGAGGCCCTTGCCGTCCGGGGCATCGATCCCGTACCCGGTGCCGGCCGAGAGGAGCAGCCCCCACCGGCGTTCGTCGCGTGGCCAGCCGCGGTCCTCGCAGAGGTCGGCACAGGGGATCAGATCTCCCCGGTTCAGGCGCCGGATCGGCAGGTCGACGAGGGAGCGGGGTGATGGGCTGTGCATGGGGTCAGGCTGTCTGACGGGGTGATCGCCCGTCCACCGATTTCGCGGAACTGGCCGAGAACCGCAGCCGCCTGCCGCGGCGGGTGAGCCCCCAGGGCTTGAGGACCGAGATCGCGGTGATGAAGAGATAGGTGGCGGTGGCCACCGACGGCGCGATCACGAGATTGATGTCCACGGCCCCGCCGGCGGCGGCCGCCGCATCGATGCCGGGACGCAGGGAGAAGATCGACAATCCGGTCGTGATCAGGGTCAGCCAGAACTTGGTCCACACCCAGCGGTGCCGGGCCAGCCCCCACGGAGTGCCCAGCGCCAGCACCAGGCCGCTCACCAGGGCGAGCAGCGCCAACGGGATCACCAGCCAGTCCCCGAAGATTTTCATGGCCCGGGTGGCGGCACCCGCGGTGGCGGGATCTCCGGTGGCGAACGCGGTGATGCCGAGTGTCAGCAGACCCGCGGTCAGGCCGAGCCAGCTGACGGAGACGGCGACATGGGCGACGAGGAGCCCTCGGCGTACGGGGCGCTTGAGTGGTTTCACGTGAAACACGATGCCGAGCCGGACGCCGAGGGGCGTCCGGCAGCGGGAGTATCCGCGCGTACCCGGAGGGGAGTACCTGCCGGGGCACAGGACCGACGAGAGGGACGTCAGCCCAGGTCGGGGGCGTGCATCGCGCGTACGCCCTCGATGTTGCCGTCCAGGTAGTGCCGTAGGGAGAGCGGAACGAGGTGCACGGCCGCGATTCCGACCCGGCTGAACGGCACCCGCACGATCTCGTACTCCCCGGTGGGCTCGTCGATCTCCGGGCCGTGCCGCAGGGAGAGGTCCATCGATGCCAGTCGGCAGACGAAGAAGTGCTGGACCTTCACCCCCGTCACGCCGCCGTCCGCGATGTGCTCCACGGTGTCGACGAAGCACGGAACCACGTCGACGATCTTGGCTCCGAGCTCCTCGTCGACCTCGCGATGCAGCGCCTCGACGACGGTGGCGTCCTCGGGCTCGACCCCGCCGCCGGGCGTGAGCCAGTACGGATCGACTCCCGGCTTGGTGCGCTTGATCAGGATGAGATCGTCGCCGTCGAGCAGGACGGCGCGTGCGGTGCGCTTGACCACAGGACGTTCGGTCATGGCAAGAGAGTGGCCCGCGGAGGGCCGTCTGAAACTCCCCCGGCCTACCGGACCGCCGTGTCCAGCGCCTGTTCGACGTCGGCGAGCAGGTCCTCGGGGTCCTCCGCGCCGACCGAGAAGCGGATGAAGCCCTCCGCCACGGCGTCGCCGCCCCAGCGGCCCCGGCGCTCCGCGGTGGACCGGACGCCGCCGAAGCTCGTCGCGTCGTCGACCAGGCGCAGTGCGGACAGGAAGCGTTCCGCGGTGTCCCGGTCAGCCAGCTCGAAGGAGACCACGGACCCGAAGCGCCGCATCTGGCCCGACGCGACGGCGTGCGACGGGTCGGTGGGCAGCCCCGGATAGCGCAGGCCGGTGACCTCCGTCCGCTTGGCCAGTGCCTCGGCGAGGGCGAGGGCGGTGGTGCACTGCCGGTCGATGCGCAGCTGGAGGGTGGCCAGTGAGCGGTGGGCGAGCCAGGCCTCCATCGGGCCGGGGATCGCCCCGACGACCTTGCGCCAGCGCTGCACGTCCGCCGTCAGCCGGGGATCGCGGCAGGTCACATGGCCGAGCAGGATGTCGCCGTGGCCGGTCATGCCCTTGGTGTCGCTGGCCACCGAGAAGTCGGCGCCCAGCTCCAGCGGGCGCTGGCCGATCGGGGTGGCCAGGGTGTTGTCGACGGCGACCAGGGCGCCCGCCGCGTGCGCGGCCTCCACCAGCCGCCGGATGTCGCAGACGTCCAGACCCGGGTTGGAGGGGCTCTCGATCCACAGCAGCTTCGCCCCGGTCAGCAGCGCCAGCTGGGCGTCGCCGCCGGTCGGCGCGGTCCGGACCTCGACCCCATAGGCCGCCAGCTGCTCCCGTACGAGGGGCAGCGCCTGGTAGCCGTCGTCGGGCAGGACCACGGCGTCGCCCGCGCGGACCTGGGAGAGCAGCACCGCGGTGATCGCCGCCATGCCCGAGGCGAACACGGTCGTGCCCACCTCCTCGCCGGGAGCCTCCAGCTCGCCGATGGCGCGCTCCAGATGAGTCCAGGTCGGATTGGTGTCACGGCCGTAGGTGTACGGGCCCACCGGTTCGCCGGAGAGGTGGAAGTGTGCGGCGAAGACCGGGCCGGGCAGAGTGGGCTCGAACTGCTCCGGTTCGGGAAGCCCGGCGCGTACCGCGCGCGTTCCGTCGCCCATGGTGCTCATGCCTGCTCCTTCGCTGTTCTCCCCCGGTGGTGGACCGGTGTCCTCTGCACTCTTTCAGAGGCTCCGGAGCGGCCTCCTGGCAGATCCCGGTATCAGTCCTCGTCGGGCAGGACGACGTTGAGCGCCCAGGAGACGACCGAGATGATCAGGCCGCCGAGCACCGCCGTCCAGAAACCCTCCACGTGGAAGCTGAGATCGAACACGCCCGCCAGCCAGGAGGTCAGCAGCAGCATCAGCGCGTTGACCACCAGGGTGATCAACCCCAGCGTCAGGATGAACAGGGGGAGGGTCAGCAGCTGGACCACCGGCTTCACCAGGAAGTTCACCAGGCCGAAGATCAGCGCGACCAGGATCAGGGTGAGGACCTTGCGACCTGTGCTGCCGCCCTCCAGCGTGATGTTGCCGATCAGCCAGATGGCCACGGCCAGCGCACCCGCGTTGGCGATCGTCTTGACTACGAAATTCTTCATGTGTCTGATCGTGGCAGACATGATCGGTGGTGGACACCGGCAGTGCAGGCACAGCCGACAGCGCGGGTACAAGGGGCGGGACGGGCCATGAAGGCATTCAGACTGGACGAGCTGGAGGCGGAGCGGGCCGCCAACGACGGCGCGTACCTGCAGTTCGTACGGGAGCGCAACATGTCCGTCGGCCTGTACGCCCTGGACGCGGGTGAACTCGATCCGCAGCAGCCGCACCAGCAGGACGAGGTCTACTTCGTCGTCAGCGGGCGTGCGTCGATCACGGTGGGGATGGAGACGACACAGGTCGGCAGGGGGAGTGTCGTCTACGTGCCCGCGGGCGTGGCCCACAAGTTCCACCACATCACCGAGGACCTGCGGGTGATGGTCGTCTTCTCGCCTCCGGAGGGCTGATCCGGAGGGCTGAGGCGCCCGTTCCCGATCCTCCGGGAGCGCGCGTCCTCCTCGGGGATCCCTAGGGGCGAGATCAGGGGTCTTCAAGGGGCTGCTGCGCCCCGCCGGGGGCCTTCGCGCCTTTAGCATCGAGGCAAGGACTCAGAGAGACGAGGTAGAGGCGATGGCCGTGCGGGAGATATTCGCGGGAATGCCCTGGTGGGTGAAGTGGATCGCGGTGCCCGTCATTGCGATCTTCGTGTTCGGCGGTCTGATCGCCAGCGTGGTCGGCTTCGTGATCAGCCTGCTTTTCAAGGCGCTGGTCTTCGTCGTCCTGATCGGCGGACTGATCTTCGTCGTCCGCAAGTTCATGTCGTCGTCGTCCTCGCGCGGTGACTGGTAGCACACGGACCGCGGGCCGGCGCGGGGGCCGGCCTGCCCCGTCCGGCCCGGGCCCGCAGGAAGCGGCACGGTCGGCTCCGGCCCGGGAGGATTAGCCCAGCAGAGCTAAGTCCCGGAGGAAACCACCCGTCTGCCGCAGGCGGCCGATACAGTGGCAAAACGCTGCCGCTATCCGGAATGTGACCTTCCGTCACCCTGCTCGATCGCCTGATCGGTCCTGGGTGCGACAGTCCGGTCGTTGGCCTCCGATCGCCGGCGCCCGGACCGGTCCTCGCCGGTCACGGTCACCGGATCTCCGGTCCCCTCCGGCCCTCGGGATCGCGGCAGGCCCGTGGGGGCGGCCCCCACGGGAGGGCTGATGGCCCGTCACCATGCCTGGGGGTGACCTTTGACCACGGCATCGAGCACCGCTGTCCCGACGTTGATCGGTTCGGTTCAGCGGGCGTTGAGGCTGCTGGAGGCTGTGGGCACCCATCGGGACGGGGCGCCCGCCAAGCAACTGGCGCGGGAGGCGGGGCTTCCGCTTCCAACCGCGTACCACTTGCTGCGCACCCTCACCCACGAGGGCTATCTCCGCCGCGAGAACGGCGTCTTCCACTTCGGTGCGGCCGCCGAGAACCTGACCGCCGCACCGGGCGTCAGGGGCGGCCCGCGCCCCACCTCCGTCGCCGACTCCCTCGGCCACTGGCGGGACGTCATCGGGACGCCGGTGTACTGCGCCGTCTACTGCGACGGCGAGATCGAGCTGATCGCCGTCGCGGACGCTCCCGACACCCCTGCGGTGGAGGAGTGGGCATCGTTCCGGGAGAACGCCCACGCGCACGCCATCGGCCAGTGTCTGCTCGCCCAACTCGACGAGAGGGCCCGCGAGGACCACCTCGACCGGCACCCCGTTCGGCCCCTCACCCGTTACTCAGTGCGAGATCGCGCCACGCTTCTGGAACGGCTGCGCACCCTCCGACGAGGTGAACCGGTCATCGAACGCCAGGAGTACGCACTGGGGACCGTGTGCGCCGCGATTCCGGTCACGGCCGGTGCCACCATTGCGGCGATGGCCATTTCCGTACCTTTGGACCGGGAAGATCGGTTGCTCCCCGCAGTCGAACAGCTACGTGGCGAAGTCGCCAGCCTCTTGCGTTCGTTCGTGTTCTCTATCAGTATCTGAAAAATCACTCCTTGTGATCTGCTATCGCGTGCACCACGATGGCGTCAATAGGGCCATGGGGGATCATTCCTGGCCAGTTTCATCTACTGCGGGGTTGAACGATGCGCGAGTCGGTTCAAGCAGAGGTCATGATGAGCTTCCTCGTCTCCGAGGAGCTCTCGTTCCGTATTCCGGTGGAGCTCCGGTACGAGGTCGGCGATCCGTACGCCATCCGTATGACGTTCCACCTGCCCGGCGATGCCCCTGTGACCTGGGCGTTCGGCCGCGAACTGCTGCTGGACGGGCTCAACAGCCCGAGCGGCGACGGAGATGTGCACATCGGCCCGACCGAGCCCGAGGGGCTCGGCGATGTGCACATCCGGCTTCAGGTCGGCGCGGACCGTGCGCTGTTCCGGGCGGGGACGGCGCCGCTGGTGGCGTTTCTCGACCGGACGGACAAGCTCGTGCCACTCGGCCAGGAACACACGCTGGGTGACTTCGACGGGAACCTGGAGGACGCGCTCGGCCGCATCCTCGCCGAGGAGCAGAACGCCGGCTGACCGGGCGCACCCCGCCCGCTCGTCCCCCGCGGCTCGCCCTCGCGTCCCGGAGGCCCGTCACCCCGTCTTACGGCGGCGGCCCCGGCCGGTTCGTGCGGGTGCGGCCGTAGCCGCCGGTGTGCCGCCCGACCCCGCGCGGTCCGCGGAGACGACCAGGGCGGCGAGCACCGTGGTCACCGGCACCGAGGCGACCAGGCCGATCGACCCGACCAGCGTGCGGACGATCTCCTCGGCGACCAGCTCGCTGTTGGCCACCGTCCCCACACTGCTCTGGGCGATGGAGAAGAGCAGCAGCAGCGGCAGCGCCGCGCCCGCGTACGCCAGCACCAGGGTGTTGACGACCGAGGCGATGTGGTCCCTCCCGATCCGGATACCTGCCCGGTACAACCCCTTCCAACCCATCTCCGGGTCGGCCTGGTGCAGTTCCCAGACGGCGGAGGTCTGGGTGACCGTCACATCGTCGAGCACCCCGAGCGAACCGATGATGATACCGGCCAGCAGCAGACCGCTCATGTCGATGTCCGGGTAGAGACCCTTGATGAGACCGGTGTTGTCGTCGGTGTTGCCGCTGAGACTGGCCCAGCCGATGAACAGGGAGCCCAGCAGCCCGATCAGCAGCAGCGAGATCAGCGTGCCGATGACCGCGACCGACGTACGGGCCGTCACACCGTGGCACATGTAGAGGGCCGCCAGCATGATCGCGCTGGCCCCGATCACCGCCACGACCAGCGGATTCGAGCCCTGCAGGATCGCCGGCAGGATGAACAGCGTCAGCACGGCAAACGACACGGCCAGCGCCACCAGCGCCATCACCCCGCGCATCCGGCCGACCAGGACCACCGCCAGGGCGAAGATCCCGGCCAGCAGTGCCATCGGGATCTTCCGGTTCACATCGATCACCGAGTACTGGAGGTCGCGCGGTGCGTCCGGCGCGTACGCCACGACCACGCCCTGACTCTCCTTCAGCTGGCGGGGCGCGTCCGGCTGGACCACCTCGACGAACCTGCGGCCCTTGTCGTCGCCGCTGGTCACCTCGACGGTGGCCTTCGCGCATTCCCCTTCCTGCTCGTTGACGGCCTCCCGCCCCGAGGGCGTGGAGGTGTCGCCGGTCGGGGGCACCTGTGCGGCGTTGACGTCCGCGCAGTCGACCTGGACGACCTGGACGACCTTGCCGTCCTGGGTCTGGCGGTCGAATCCGACGCCGGTGCGCTCGTGGTCGGGTACGCCGCCGGGCCAGAACGCGATCAGGCCGACGACGACCGCCGTCGCGAACGGGATCAGCACGGCGGCGATGACCTTGCGCAGGTGCCGGGAGACCGGGGCCGCGGGTCCGTGGCTGTGCGTGTGGCCGTGGCTGTGGCCCGGGGACGGCGGCTGGGGTGCGGGGTCGTTTCGGGGGGAGGTCACGGGGCGATCATCGCAAGAACAGAGGGGCCCTCTGGTCAGCTCGCCGGAAAGGACGCTAGCGTGGAGGCACCTTTGCACACGCGGGAGCTCGGAGCACCGGGCTGAGAGGGCGCTGATCGCCGTACATCCGTACGGGACACGCTGCGCCGACCGCCGAACCTGTTACCGGGTAATGCCGGCGTAGGGAGTAGGTCTCATGACCACATCGGACGCACGCACGCCTGCCTCGAAACAGAACGCCGAGAACGAGGGCGACGAGGCCGGGAAGTCCATCGGCTGGCACAAGGGGTACGTCCAGGGCTCACGCCCGGACCTCCGGGTGCCGGTCCGACAGGTGCACCTCACCAACGGCAAGGACGTGACGCTGTACGACACGTCGGGGCCGTACACCGATCCCGGAATCGACACCGATGTCCGCCGGGGCCTCGCGCCCCTGCGGGAGAACTGGATCATCGCCCGCGGCGACACCGCCGAGTACGCGGGCCGGCCCGTCCGCCCCGAGGACGACGGGCTCAAGCACACCTCGCCGCGCGGCGGGCTGCGCAACCTCGACGCCGTCTTCCCCGGTCGCCCGCGCCAGCCGCGCCGCAGCCGCGACGGACGTCCCGTCACCCAGCTCGCGTACGCCCGCCGGGGGGAGATCACCCCGGAGATGGAGTACGTGGCGATCCGGGAGAACGTCGAGGCCGAGGTCGTACGCGAGGAGATCGCGGCGGGCCGGGCGGTGCTGCCGGCCAACGTCAACCACCCCGAGATCGAGCCGATGATCATCGGCAAGCGGTTCCTGGTGAAGGTCAACGCCAACATCGGCAACTCGGCCGTCACCTCCTCCATCGAGGAGGAGGTGGACAAGATGACCTGGGCGACCAAGTGGGGCGCCGACACGGTCATGGACCTGTCCACCGGCCGCAACATCCACACCACCCGCGAATGGGTGCTGCGCAACTCCCCCGTACCGATCGGAACGGTGCCGCTCTACCAGGCGTTGGAGAAGGTGGACGGCCGCGCCGAGGAGCTGACCTGGGAGATCTACAAGGACACCGTCATCGAACAGGCCGAGCAGGGCGTGGACTACATGACGGTGCACGCAGGAGTGCGCCTGCCGTACGTCCCGCTGACGGCCCGCCGTAAGACCGGGATCGTCTCGCGCGGCGGCTCGATCATGGCGGCCTGGTGCCTCGCGCACCACAAGGAGTCGTTCCTCTACGAGCACTTCGAGGAGCTCTGCGAGATCCTCGCGTCGTACGACGTCACGTACTCGCTCGGCGACGGGCTGCGCCCCGGGTCGATCGCGGACGCCAACGACGAGGCGCAGTTCGCCGAGCTGCGCACGCTGGGTGAGCTGAACACGATCGCCAAGCAGTTCGGCGTCCAGACCATGATCGAGGGCCCCGGGCACGTCCCGATGCACAAGATCAAGGAGAACATCGACCTCCAGCAGGAGATCTGCGAGGAGGCGCCGTTCTACACGCTCGGCCCGCTGACCACGGACGTCGCGCCCGCCTACGACCACATCACCTCGGGCATCGGCGCCGCGATGATCGCCTGGTGGGGCACGGCGATGCTCTGCTACGTCACGCCCAAGGAGCACCTGGGGCTGCCGAACCGGGACGACGTGAAGACGGGCGTGATCACCTACAAGATCGCCGCCCACGCGGCCGACCTGGCCAAGGGGCACCCGGGCGCCCAGGAGTGGGACGACGCGCTCTCCGACGCGCGGTTCGAGTTCCGGTGGGAGGACCAGTTCAACCTGGCCCTCGACCCGGACACGGCCCGCGAGTTCCACGACGAGACGCTGCCGGCCGAGCCCGCGAAGACGGCGCACTTCTGCTCGATGTGCGGGCCGAAGTTCTGCTCGATGAAGATCTCCCAGGACATCCGGCGTCAGCACGGCGGTTCGCAGGAGGAGATCGAGGAGGGCATGGCCGAGAAGTCGAAGGAGTTCGCGGCGGCAGGCAACCGCGTCTACCTGCCGATCGCGGACTGACCGGTTCCGGCAGCTCAGGTGGGCCCCGCGGCCGCGTCCGCCGGGCCCACCCCGGTCGGGCGACCGGTCTGCTCCGGGCCGTCCGCCGTGCCGAACGGGTTGTCGATGACGTACCGCCAGAACCCGTCGTTTCCTCGGCGGGCGACGTCCGTCGCCGTGCCCGCGATCCGGACCTGTCCGCCGTGGGCCGCCCTGTCCTCCACGACCCGGTCGACGATCAGGAGTGCCAGGTCGCCGGAGACGTAGGTGTGGCGCGGGGCCACCCGGATCGGCACGCGCAGCGCGAGGAAGTCCCGGTGGGCCGGTATCCGGTCCGGGCCGGCCGTGGGGTGGCCGGGCCGGGGGACGAACAGCGCGTCCGCCTCGTACAGCCGGTCGACGTTCTCGGGGTCGAAGGTGTTGAACGCCCGCTCCAGGACGTACGGGTGCTCGGCGGCCACGGTGGTCGGATGCACACTGGCGCGATGCGTCATGCCGTCAGTGAACAGCCCGCCGACGAGGGTCACCCAACGGATACCCACGTGGCCGCCGACCGGGAACTGACGCCGACCGTCCGTGGCCGCACGGCCCGTCCCGAGCCCGACTGTCCGGTCGAGGTGGCCCTCGCCGCGGTGTCGGGACGCTGGACCACCCTGGTGCTGCGCGAACTCATGGGCGGCCCGCTCGGGTTCTCCGGCCTGAGGGAGCGCCTGCCGGAGCTGTCGGCGAAGGTGCTCAGCCAGCGGCTCACGGAACTGGGCGAGCGCGGTCTGCTGTCGGTGGAGCGTCGGCGCGGATTCCCCGTGCGTACGACCTACACCCTGACCGAACGCGGCCGGGCGCTCCGGCCGTTGCTGATCGAGCTCTACGCGACGGGCGAGGCGCTGCTGGCCACCGTGCCGGCTCCGGCCGGCCGGCCGCCGGCGCGATCACGCGGCACCGAGGCCTGATCCCGGGCCGGGAGCCTCCGGGTGTTCTGTTCCTTACAGGCAACTAGGCATGTTTCGAGGTGTTTTGGCATGTCTAGCCACCTTGTTAAGCGACAGTATGGACACAGTCGTGCGGCAGCTGGATGTACGTTTCCCCTTTGCGTCAACCTGCCTTGACTCGTTCCTTATTTGTGGCTTACTTTCCGGCTTGCTTGGCTGAAAGTTGGCGGCCCCGAACGGGGGCCCGGGGAGGGGAATCACCATGAACTGGTACCTGGCAGTGCTCAAGAACTACGCAGGCTTCAGCGGACGCGCGCGCCGCCAGGAGTACTGGATGTTCACGCTCATCAACTTCGTCATCAGCCTGGTGCTGCTGATCGTCGGCATGATCATCGGCGTGGAGTTCCTGGTCTCCATCTACACCCTCGCGGTTCTCGTTCCGTCGCTCGCGGTCAGCGTGCGCCGCCTGCACGACACCGGCCGCTCGGGCTGGTGGCTGCTGTTCGGGTTCGTTCCCTTCGTCGGCGCCATCGTCCTGCTCGTCTTCCTCGCCTCGGACGGCCGGCAGGAGACGAACGAGCACGGCGTCAACCCGAAGCTGGCTCCGCAGGCCATCTGATCCACCGCTCCGGTCGATCCGGAGCATCCCCCGGGGCCGGGGGGGGGCCAGGCCCCCCCCCCCCCCGGGGGGGGGGGGGGGGGGGGGGGGCCGGGCCCCCCGGGGGGGGGCCGGGGGGGGGGGGCCCGCGGGGTG
>NZ_JAFEUF010000004.1:30805-36214 GCF_016901035.1 Streptomyces durocortorensis | reverse complement strand
CCGGACGTCGCTCGCGACGCCCCCCCCGGCAAGGGCGCACTCCCGCCCTAAACCCCCCCCCCCGCAGGCCTCGTACCCCCCCCCCCCGCCGGGCGGCCCCCCCCCCCCCCCCCCCCCCGCGGTGTGTCAGGGAGCCGGAAGTTCCCGGTCCGCCCGGTGCTTCGCGCGGCTCTCGGTCCGCCCGGTGTTCCGCGCCGGTCTCAGTCCGGCTGGTGTTCCGGGCCGCCGAAGTCCGGGCTCGTGAAGTCGGGGCTGGTGAAGGTCGGCCGGGGGCCGGCCGCCGGGCCGTCGTCCGGGCCGGAGAAGTCCGGCCTGCTGTAGCCGACCTTCGGGATGCGGTTGGGCGAACGGTGCGGGGTCCGGGCGGCGGGCCCCGCGGTGGGGTCGGCCAGGGCGTCCCGGAGGAACGGGAGGATGCCGCGTTCCAGCAAGGCGTGGCGCCAGGCCTCCCTGGCCCGTGCCACCTCCTCCGGAAGCTCCTGTTCCTCCTCCTCGGCGGCCAGGGACGTCGCACCGTTGCGGAGGGCCGTGACGAGCAGTCCGACGGCCGCGACGAGGATCGCCGCGGCGGCGACCGCCGCGAAGAACCACCCGGCCGCGACCATCGAGTCGCCGAAGGCGACCGAGGGGCTGACCGCCTTCAGCAGATAGCCGACGAGCAGGAAGATGACGGCCGCGGTGCCGGCCAGCAGCGGAGTCAGGACCGTGATGACCGCCCCTATGCCGGCGCCCGATCCGGCCGCCGTGCTCTGCGGCCCGTCCAGCCCCGGGATCCCGTCGGCTCCTTCGGCGGTCGCGGGGCGGCGCAGTTCGCCGCGGGCCTTGACGTAGTGCTCGTACTCGGTGGCCGCGGCCGCGGTGATCAGCGCCGTGGCGCCGAGCGCCATGGTGCGCAGCTGTTCGGTGTTGAGCCGGTCCCCGACGCCCTCCAGGTCCGGGCGTTCGTGAGCGTGGCGCAGTGCGTCGCCCAGGATCCGCTCGTACTCGGGTCCGTCCTCGGCCAGCAGGTGCGGAGCGCTTGTCATCTGCATCCCCCGATGCTCCGTCGGTGCCCGGCTGCCCGCGTTGGACCGGGCGATCGGGCGGAAACGGAGGAGAGCCTGCCACTGATAGGCCGATGGTAGAGCGCTCACGGCAGGGGGTGACAGGGTGTTTCCAGAATTGGGCCCGGTGACGGGTCCGGCGATCGGCGGGGTTGGCGCAGGCTGAACCTGAAACGCCTTCCCCGCCGATGGTCAGTCATGCAGCGGGAGTTGGACCACCAGCAGCTTTCCGGCCATGGTCACGCCACCGTCCATGGCGATGGCGAGGCCGTCCGCGTACACGTGCGGCCCGTTGATCACGGGCCCCGAGCTGTCCTCGCCCTCCTCTGTTCCGACCTCGCCCAAGAGGTACGGAATGGGGCTGTGACCATGGACGACGCGCTGTCCGCCGTACGTCGTCAGCAGCTCGCGCACCGCTTGCGAGCCGCCCTCGTCCCGGAAGGCGAACCGCTTGGTGAGCTTGCGGAAGAGATCCCAGCACTCGTCGGCGTCGTTACGCGTGAGAATGGCCGTGATCGTGTCGTTGACGTCGTCGATGGTGGACCCGTAGTCGAGGTAGGCCGTCGTGTCGGAGTGCATCAGCAGATGCCCGTCCTCCTCGACGACCGCGTCGAGCCGGGACATCCACTGGAGGTGGACGTCCTGGAGGCGCTCCATGTCGTTCTTCTGGCCGCCGTTGAGCAGCCAGGCGGCCTGGAAGGTGGCGGTGCCGGCCCCGGAGTTGACGGGGGTGTCGGCGAATCGCTTGGCGCCGATCAGCAGCAGCTCGTGGTTGCCCATCAGGGCCTTGCAGTAGCCGCCGGCCGCCGCCGCCTCGGCGGAGAGCCGCATGACGAGGTCGATGACGCCGATGCCGTCGGGGCCGCGGTCGGTGAAGTCGCCGAGGAACCAGAGCCGGGCGTTGCCCGCGGCCCAGTTCCCGTCCGCGTCGATGAGGCCCTGCTCGCCGAGGGCGGCCAGCAGCTCGTCCAGGTAGCCGTGGACGTCACCGACGACGAAGAGCGGGCCGCGGCCGTCGGCGGGGACGGGGCGGGGCTCGGA
This sequence comes from Streptomyces durocortorensis, assembly GCF_016901035.1. Lineage (GTDB taxonomy): Bacteria > Actinomycetota > Actinomycetes > Streptomycetales > Streptomycetaceae > Streptomyces > Streptomyces durocortorensis. The sequence goes on along the minus strand of NZ_JAFEUF010000004.1, from coordinate 34,130 downwards.
GACCGTCTGCACCTGGACGGTGTCGCCGCGGCGGATGACCGGGAGGTCCCGCTCGGTCGGCGTGTAGCCCTCCGGCTGTTCGTCGCCCACGACGGCGTTCCCGGGGGGCGGCGGGCGGTGCGGGGCGGGGGCGTGCGGCGGCACTGATGCGCCGGGCGGCGGCGCGAGCGCGCCCGGCGGCGGCGGATGCGCCTCCGGCGCACGCGGTGGCACCGTGGAAGGAGGTGCCACCTGTGCCTGCGGTGGCACGGGTGTCTGCGCATACGGCGGAACCCGGAAGTCACGCAACGTCGCCGTCCGCACCACGGGTTCCTGACCGGCCCCCTGAGTCATCGACCCCTCCACCACCGTCGCGCCGCCGTACACCTGACGGGCCCTGCCTGGTAGAGGTGGTCCGCGGTGTCGTGCGCCCATCATAGGAATGCGGATCGATCTGTGTGACGCACCAGGGGTGGTGAATCCGGGCGCACGCACGGTTCACCGGCCGATTGGTCCGAAAAGAGAGGATCAATCCCCGCCGAGAGACGATCAATCCCCGCTGGGGGAGCGCGGCGCGCTGACCGTGGTGCGCGGTGGGCGGCGTTGCGAGGAGGTCCGGACGATGAGCTCGGTCGGTATGACCTGCTCCACCGGCCCGTCGTGCTGGACCCCTTCGATGGCGTCGATGAGCAGCTGGACGACGGCCGTGCCGATGCGGCGGGGCTTCAGCGAGAGCGTCGTGATGGGCGGCTCGGTGGCCGCGTACACGGTGGACTCGCTGCAGCAGACCAGCAGCAGGTCCTCGGGGACGCGCAGCCCGTAGCGGCGGGCCGCCGCCAGGAGGTCGGTCCCGTTGGGGTCGAAGAGCCCGTAGACCGCGTCCGGGCGGTCGGGGCGGGCGAGCAGCCGGTCAGCGGCGACCGCCCCGGCGCAGGGGTCGTGGGCCGGGTAGGACTCGTAGACGGGATCCTGGCCGACCCGCTCGCACCAGTGGAGGTAGGCGGCCGTGGACAGCCGGGTGTAGGTGTCGGTGGTGTTGCCGGTCAGCAGGCCGATGCGGCGGGCTCCGGCGGCGGCGAGGTGGTCGAGGAGGTCGAGCACGGCGGCCCGGTGGTCGTTGTCGACCCAGGCGGTGACGGGGAGCGTGCCGGCCGGGCGGCCGTCCGAGACGACGGGCAGTCCCTGGCGGACGAGTTCGGTGACGACCGGGTCCTGGTCGGAGGGGTCGATGACGACGGTCCCGTCGAGCGCGACGTTGGACCAGACGTCGTGCCGGGAGGTGGCGGGGAGGATGACGAGGGCGTAGCCGCGGGCGAGCGCCGCGGAGGTCGCGGCTCTCGCCATCTCCGCGAAGTACGCGAATTCGGTGAAGGTGAAAGGTTCATTCCCGTACGTGGTCACGGTCAGGCCGATCAGGCCCGACTTGCCCGTACGGAGGGTTCGGGCCGCGGCGGACGGGCGGTAGCCCAGGCGCTCGGCGACCTCGCGGACATGGCGGCGGGTGGCGTCCGGGAGCCTGCCCTTGCCGTTGAGCGCGTCGGAGACGGTCGTGATCGAGACGCCGGCCGCGGCGGCCACATCACGGATCCCCGCCCGTCCTGGGCGGCCGCTGCGCCGGGGGGTCTCCGTCCGGCTCACCTGGTGCTTCCCTGCTGCTGTCATGGCGAGCCGATAGTAGGGCTCCGAGGGGTGGTCGGTCCGGTCGCATATGCGCACGTTGACAGGCACGTTTCTGCAAGGTCACTGTCCATCATATTCCTTGCAATGCTAGGGAGTTGAACCGTATAGCATGCGGGTTTCAGGTGCAGGGAGCAGGCGGCCTGCTGTATGTGCGATGTCTCGAAGAGGTCTCAACTCACCACTTCGGGGGACGCGCGCCACGGCGCGAGCCACCGGCGCGCGCCGAAACGGGAAACACTCCCCCCGGCGGGGCCGCGGACCCGGCCCCGGGCGAGGTCCCATTCCCGGGCACTGCGGTCGATTTCCCGCTCGGGCCATTCGCAGCTGGGCCCAATCCTCATAAGGTGTGCAGTATTGCTGTGAACGGACGGTCGAGGAGGACCTGCGGTGAGCGAGACGAGCCCCAAGCTGCGCGCCGAGCTGGACGGCGTTCCCGCCTATGTGCCGGGGAAGCCGGCGGCGGCCGGCGGACCGGTCGCGTACAAGCTGTCCTCCAACGAGAACCCCTACCCTCCGCTGCCGGGTGTCCTGGAGTCGGCGCTCGCCGCCGCGGGGAACTTCAACCGCTACCCGGACCTGGCGTGCACCGGCCTGATGAACGAGCTGGCCGAGCGTTTCGGTGTGCCCCTGGCGCATCTCGCCACCGGTACCGGCTCGGTGGGCGTGGCGCAGCAGCTGCTGCAGGCCACCTCCGGACCGGGTGACGAGGTCATCTACGCCTGGCGGTCCTTCGAGGCGTACCCGATCATCACCCAGGTCAGCGGCGCGACCTCGGTCAAGGTGCCGCTGACCGACGGCGATGTGCATGACCTCGACGCGATGGCGGACGCGATCACCGACCGGACCCGGCTGATCTTCGTCTGCAACCCGAACAACCCCACCGGCACGGTGGTGCGCCGGGCCGAGCTGGAACGGTTCCTCGACCGGGTGCCGAGCGATGTGCTCGTGGTGCTCGACGAGGCGTACAAGGAGTTCATCCGCGACGCCGACGTGCCCGACGGCATCGAGATCTACCGGGACCGGCCGAACGTGGCCGTGCTGCGGACCTTCTCCAAGGCGTACGGCCTGGCCGGGCTGCGGGTCGGTTTCGCCGTGGCCCACGAGCCGGTGGCGGCGGCGCTGCGCAAGACCGCCGTCCCCTTCGGCGTGAGCCAACTCGCCCAGGACGCGGCGGTGGCCTCGCTCCGTGCCGAGGACGAGCTGCTGGGCCGGGTCGGCTCGCTGGTCGCCGAGCGGACCCGGGTGAGCGCCGAGCTGGGGCGCCAGGGCTGGACGGTGCCGGAGTCGCACGCGAATTTCGTCTGGCTGCGGCTCGGCGAGCGGACCGTCGACTTCGCTCGGGCCTGTGAGCGGGGCGGTGTGGTCGTCCGGCCGTTCGCGGGCGAGGGCGTACGGGTGTCGATCGGCGAGACCGAGGGCAATGACCTGTTCCTGAAGGCGGCGGAGGCGTTCCGCGCGGAGCTGTAGCCTCTCGCGGCGCGCTGCCCGCGCCCCCTGCCGACCGGTGGGGGCGGGGGGGCGCGGCGGGGGGGGGGGGGGGGGGGGGGGGGGGGGGGGGGGGGGGGGGGGTGGGGGCGGGGGGGGGGGGCGGGGGGGGCGGGGGCGGGGGGGCGGGTTTCCAGGGTGAGGGGGGCCGCGGGGGCCAGCAGCGGACGCGCGTAGAAGC
>NZ_JAFEUF010000004.1:0-30797 GCF_016901035.1 Streptomyces durocortorensis | reverse complement strand
TTCACCGGGCCGGGGGGGGGGGGGGGGGGTCCGGGGGGGCCCTGTCCCCGCGGGGGGCGCGCGCCCCCCCCCCCGGCCCCCGGGGGGCCCCCCCCCCCCCCCCCCCGGGGCCGGGGGCCCTTTGCGTGGGTGACGGGGGCCTGTTTCCGGCAGCCGGACCGAAAAGGGGTACCCCCGGCGAAGGCTCCGAAAGTGTGTGCGCCATAATTGCTTGTGAATGTGAACGCGTTCACAAGCGTGCCCCGCTTCCTCCCGTAATCGGGGGGATCAAAGGGGCATAGTGCCGGTGTGACCACGGCGATGTAAGGAGACTGACGACGTGGATCTAGCTCTGGCGCCGGAGACCCTGGCGCGATGGCAGTTCGGCATCACCACCGTCTACCACTTCCTCTTCGTCCCGCTGACGATCTCGCTCGCCGCGCTCACCGCCGGCCTGCAGACCGCCTGGGTGCGGACGGGGAACGAGAAGTACCTCAGGGCGACCAAGTTCTGGGGCAAGCTGTTCCTGATCAACATCGCCATGGGCGTGGTCACGGGCATCGTCCAGGAGTTCCAGTTCGGGATGAACTGGTCCGACTACTCGCGCTTCGTCGGCGACGTCTTCGGTGCTCCGCTCGCCTTCGAGGCGCTGATCGCCTTCTTCTTCGAGTCCACCTTCATCGGTCTGTGGATCTTCGGCTGGGACAAGCTGCCGAAGAAGATCCACCTGGCCTGCATGTGGATGGTCTCGATCGGCACGATCCTCTCCGCCTACTTCATCCTGGCCGCCAACTCCTGGATGCAGCACCCGGTCGGCTACCGGATCAACGAGGAGCGCGGCCGCGCCGAGCTCACGGACTTCTGGCGGGTCCTCACCCAGGACACCGCGGTCACCCAGTTCTTCCACACCATCACGGCGGCGTTCCTGGTCGGCGGGGCCTTCATGGTCGGCATCGCCGCGTTCCACCTGGCGCGCAAGAAGCACATCCCGGTGATGCGGACCTCGCTGCGGCTGGGGCTGATCACCGTGGTGGTCGCCGGACTGCTCACCGCCGTCAGCGGCGACAGCCTTGCCAAGGTCATGTTCCGGCAGCAGCCGATGAAGATGGCCGCCGCCGAGGCGCTGTGGGACGGCCAGGAGCGGGCGCCCTTCTCGATATTCGCGTACGGGGACGTCAGCGAGGGCCACAACTCCGTGGAGATCTCGCTGCCCGGGGTGCTGTCCTTCCTCGCCAACAACGACCCGAACTCCTATGTCCCGGGCATCAACGACATCAACAAGGAGTCGCAGGAGAAGTACGGGCCCGGCGACTACCGGCCCAACATCCCGGTCGCGTTCTGGAGCTTCCGGTGGATGATCGGCTTCGGGATGGCTTCCTTCGGCCTCGGCCTGCTGGGGCTCTGGCTGACCCGGAAGAAGTTCCTGCTGCCCCCGGCGCTGCGGACCGGTGAGGACGAGGTGCCGCATCTGGTCCTGTTCAAGAACAAGGCGCTGAGCCCGCGGCTCACCAAGCTCTACTGGGTCGTCGCGCTCTGGACGCTGCTCTTCCCGCTGATCGCCAACTCCTGGGGCTGGATCTTCACCGAGATGGGCCGCCAGCCGTGGGTGGTCTACGGGGTGCTCCAGACCCGTGCGGGGGTCTCCCCCGGTGTCTCGCAGGGCGAGGTCATCACCTCGATGGTCGTCTTCACCCTGCTGTACGCGGTGCTCGCCGTGATCGAGGTGAAGCTGCTCGTGAAGTACATCAAGGCCGGGCCGCCGGAACTCACCGAGGACGACCTCAACCCGCCCACGAAGATCGGCGGCCACGACGAAGACGACGCCGACCGGCCCATGGCCTTCTCGTACTGAGAGCAGAGGAGCTGAGACATGGAACTCCACGACGTCTGGTTCGTGCTCATCGCCGTCCTCTGGACCGGCTACTTCTTCCTGGAGGGGTTCGACTTCGGCATCGGGGTCCTCACCAAGCTGCTGGCCCGCGACCGCAAGGAGAAGCGGGTCCTGATCAACACGATCGGGCCCGTCTGGGACGGCAACGAGGTCTGGCTGCTCAGTGCGGGCGGCGCGACCTTCGCCGCCTTCCCCGAGTGGTACGCCACCCTCTTCTCCGGCTTCTACCTGCCGCTGCTGATCATCCTGTTCTGCCTGATCGTGCGGGGCGTCGCCTTCGAGTACCGCGCCAAGCGGCCCGAGGAGCGGTGGCAGACGAACTGGGAGACCGCGATCTTCTGGACCTCCCTGATCCCCGCGGTGCTGTGGGGGGTGGCGTTCGGGAACATCGTCCGAGGCGTGAAGATCGACGCCGACATGGAGTACGTCGGCAACTTCTGGGACCTCCTCAACCCGTACGCGATCCTCGGCGGCCTCGTCACGCTCACCCTCTTCACCTTCCACGGGGCGGTGTTCGCCGGCCTCAAGACGGCGGGCGACATCCGGGTCCGGGCCCGTGCCCTGGCCCTGAAGCTGGGGCCGGTCACCGCGGTGCTCGCGCTGGGCTTCCTGCTCTGGACGCAGGCCGAGAACGGGGACGTCTGGAGCCTGGGGGCCCTGGTCGTGGCGGTGGTGGCGCTGCTGGCCGCGATCGGCGCCATCGCCAAGGGCCGTGAGGGCTGGTCGTTCGCGTTCTCGGGCGTGACGATCGCGGCGGCGGTCGCGATGCTCTTCCTGACGCTCTTCCCGAACGTCATGCCGTCCTCGCTGAACGACGCCTGGAACCTCACGGTCACCAACGCCTCGTCCAGCCCGTACACGCTCAAGATCATGACCTGGTGTGCGGGCATCGCCACGCCCGTCGTGCTGCTCTACCAGGGCTGGACCTACTGGGTCTTCCGCAAGCGCATCGGCACCCAGCACATCGCCGACGCGCACTGACTCCGGTGAGCTGCCGCGGGCCTCGCGGCTCGCGGCAGCTCTCGATCCCGCAGAGCCACCGACCCCGCCGGGGGGATGTTTCACGTGAAACCGATCGATCCGCGTCTGCTCCACCACGCACGCGCCACCCGCCTCTTCCTGGCGGCCGTGGTGGCCCTCGGTCTGGTCGGCGCCCTGCTGGTGATCGCCCAGGCGATGCTCATCGCCGAGATCGTGGTGGGCGGCTTCGAGCGCGGGCTCACGGTCACCGACCTGCGCACCCCTCTTCTTCTGCTCGCCGCGGTCGCACTCGGGCGGGCGCTGGTCGCCTGGCTCACCGAACTGGCCGCCCATCGCGCCAGTGCGGCCGTCAAGTCCGAACTGCGCGGCCGGCTCCTGGAGCGGGCCACGCGGCTGGGGCCCGACTGGCTGAGCGGACAGCGCACCGGTTCGCTGGTCGCGCTGGCGACCCGGGGGATCGACGCGCTCGACGACTACTTCGCGCGCTACCTCCCGCAGCTCGGTCTCGCGGTCGTCGTGCCGGTGGCGGTGCTCGCCCGGATCGTCACCGAGGACTGGGTGTCGGCGGCGATCATCGTGGTCACCCTGCCGCTCATCCCGCTCTTCATGATCCTCATCGGCTGGGCCACCCAGTCCCGGATGGACCGTCAGTGGCAGCTGCTGTCCCGGCTCTCCGGCCACTTCCTGGACGTCGTCGCCGGGCTGCCGACCCTCAAGGTCTTCGGGCGGGCCAAGGCCCAGGCCGAGTCGATCCGCACGATCACCTCCGACTACCGCCGGGCCACCCTGCGCACGCTGCGGATCGCCTTCCTGTCGTCGTTCGCCCTGGAGCTGCTGGCGACGCTGTCGGTGGCCCTGGTCGCCGTCACCATCGGCATGCGGCTCGTCCACGGCGAACTCGACCTCTACACCGGCCTGGTGGTCCTGATCCTGGCCCCGGAGGCGTATCTGCCGATCCGCCAGGTCGGGGCGCAGTACCACGCGGCCGCCGAGGGGCTCTCGGCCGCCGAGGAGATCTTCGCGGTCCTGGAGACCGAGCCACGGACCTCGGGCACCGAGGACGTCCCGGACACGCTGCGGCTGGAGCTGGCGGACGTGACCGTACGCCACGAGGGCCGCACCGAACCGTCGTTGGACGCCGCGTCGCTCACCGTGGAGCCGAGGGAGACCGTCGCCCTGGTCGGCCCGAGCGGGGTCGGCAAGTCCACCCTGCTCAACGTGGTCCTGGGCTTCGCCCGCCCCGACGAGGGGCGCGTACGGGTCGGCGGCCGGGACCTCGCCGCCCTGGACCCGGACCGCTGGCGGAGCCGTATCGCCTGGGTTCCCCAGCGCCCCCACCTCTTCGCGGGCACGGTCGCCGAGAACGTCCGCCTCGCCCGGCCCGACGCCGACGACGAGGCGGTCGTCGCGGCGCTGCGGGACGCGGGCGCGTACGACTTCGTCGCCGCGCTGCCCGACGGGCTGCTGACCGTGCTCGGCGAGGACGGCGCCGGGCTCTCCGCGGGCCAGCGCCAGCGCCTCGCCCTCGCCCGGGCGTTCCTCGCCGACCGGCCGCTCCTGCTGCTCGACGAGCCGACCGCGAGCCTGGACGGCGAGAGCGAGGCGGGCATCGTCGACGCCGTACGGAGGCTGGCCGCCGGGCGGACCGTGCTGCTGGTGGTGCACCGCCCGGCGCTGCTGGCGGTCGCCGACCGGGTGGTCACGCTGGAGCCGCGCGCCGAGGCCCGTACGGAGGCGTACGGAGAGCCGGCCCGGAACCCCGCGGTCCCCGGCCCCGCCGTCCCCGAGCCCCTGGCGGGCGGAGAACTGCCGACCGCCCGCCCGATGGAGTCCCCCGGCTCCCCCGAGCCGGCTGGCAGCCGGGCCGGACGGGCGCTCGCCCGGGTCCGCGCGTCCGCCGGGGCACAGCGCGGGCAGCTGGCCCTGGCCCTGCTGCTGGGCAGCCTCGCGGTCGGGTCGGCCGTGGGGCTCATGGCGGTCTCCGGCTGGCTGATCTCCCGGGCCTCCGAAGAGCCGCCGGTCATGTACTTGATGATGGCGGTCACCGCGACCCGCGCCTTCGGCATCGGCCGGGCGGTGTTCCGTTACGCCGAGCGGCTCGTCTCGCACGACGCCGTGCTGAAGCTCCTGGCCGGCCTGCGCGTCGCCGTCTACCGGGGTCTCGAACGCATCGCCCCCGCCGGACTGCGCACCACGCGCCGCGGGGACCTGCTGTCCCGGCTCGTCGCGGATGTGGACGCGCTCCAGGACTACTGGCTGCGCTGGCTGCTGCCCGCGGGAACCGCCGTCGTGGTGGGGACCGCGGCCGCCGGGTTCACCGGCTGGCTGCTCCCGGAGGCGGGCGTCATCCTCGCGGTGGGCCTGCTGGTCGCCGGGGTCGGCGTCCCGCTCGTCAGCGGTGCCTGCGCCCGCCGTACGGAGCGTCAGCTCGCGCCCGCCCGCGCCGCCCTGGCCACCCGGGTCACCGACCTCCTCGGCGGCACCGCCGAACTGACGGTCGCGGGAGCGCTGCCTGCCCGGCAGCAGCGGCTGCGCGCGGCCGACACGCTGCTGACCCGGATCGCCTCCCGCGCCGCCGCGGCGACGGCGCTGGGCGGCGGTCTGTCCGCCCTGGTCTGCGGGCTCACCGTGGTGGCCGCCGCGTCCGTCGCCGTCCCCGCCGTGAACGACGGCCGGCTGTCCGGCGTCGCCCTCGCCGTGGTGGTGCTGACCCCGCTCGCCGCCTTCGAGGCCGTCGCCGGACTGCCGCTCGCCGTGCAGTACCGCCACCGCGTCGCCCGGAGCGCGGAGCGGGTGTTCGAGGTGCTGGACGCCCCCGTACCCGTACAGGAGCCCGAAGCTCCCGCCGAAGAGCCCGCCTCCCCCTTCCCGCTGGAGGTTCGGGGGCTGAGCGCCCGCTACCCGGGGGCCGGGCACGACGCACTGGCCTCGCTCGACCTGACGCTGACGCAAGGGCGGCGCATCGCGGTCGTGGGCCCCTCCGGCTCGGGCAAGACGACGCTCGCCCAGGTCCTCCTGCGCTTCCTGGACGCCTCGTCGGGGACGTACCGGCTCGGCGGCGTCGACGCGGCCGCGCTGGAGTCGGACACCGTCCGGCGCTCGGTCGGGCTGTGCGCCCAGGACGCGCACGTCTTCGACAGCACGATCCGCGAGAACCTCCGCCTGGCCCGCCCCGGGGCGACCGACGCCGAACTGCGCGACGCGCTCTCCCGGGCCCGGCTGCTGGACTGGGTGCTGGCCCTGCCGGAGGGCATCGACACGGCCGTCGGCGAGCACGGAGCCCGGCTCTCCGGCGGGCAGCGTCAGCGCCTGGCCCTGGCCCGCGCGCTCCTCGCCGGCTTCCCCGTCCTCGTCCTGGACGAGCCGGCCGAACACCTCGACCTGCCGACCGCCGACGCCCTCACCGCCGATCTGCTGGACGCGACCCGGGGCTGTGCGACGGTCCTGATCACCCACCGGCTGACCGGCCTGGAGACGGTCGACGAGGTGCTGGTGCTGGACGCGGGCCGGGTCGTGCAGCGCGGACCGTACGCCGAACTCGCGGCCGAGGACGGTCCGCTGCGCCGCATGCTGGAGCGCGAACGAGAGACGGCGGGGGCGGGGGCGTAGGACCGTGGGGGACGCGGACCGGACGTCGGGCGGCCGCCGCCGTTCCGGTCATCCCGTACATTCTCGACTTTCGCCCCCTATCGGCACTAACTAGGCTCGGGCCATGGCAGAGCCCGACCCGAAGGACTCCCTCGACGCCGCGACCCGGGCCACCCGCAGCCTCCAGGGGCTGTCCACCGAGCTGACCGCGCGGGTGCCGCAGCTCTTGGAGGCGATGCGTTCCGTCGGCGCGGGGCTGGAACTGCACTCCACCCTGGACCGGATCTGCGAGACGGCCGCCGAGCTGGCCCACGCCCGGTACGCGGCCATCGGCGTCGTCGACGAGCTGGGCGAGGGCCTGTCGGACTTCGTCACGTACGGCGTTCCGCAGGAGGTGGCCGAGGAGATCGGGCGACGGCCGGACGGCCACCGGGGTCTGCTCGGCGCGCTGATCCACGACCCCGCACCGGTCCGGCTGGCCGATCTGTCCACCGATCCGCGGTCCGCCGGGTTTCCGGCGGGGCACCCCCGGATGCGGTCCTTCCTGGGGGTGCCGATCCGGGTCCAGGGGGAGATCTTCGGCAATCTGTACCTCACCGAGAAGCACGGCGGCGCGGAGTTCAGCGACTACGACCTGCACATGGTCCGGGTGCTCGCGACGGAGGCCGGGATCGCCATCGGCAACGCCCGGCTGTACGAGGCGGCGCGGCAGCGGGAGCACTGGATCGACGGTTCGGTCGCGGTCACCACGGCGCTCCTGTCGGGCGGGGACGCCGACGAGGCGCTGTCGGTGGTCGCGGAACAGGCCCGCCGCCTCGCTGACGCCGCAGCCGGGATCGTGCTGCTGCCCGCCGGGGAGGGCGGCCTGGAGATCGTCGCCGTGTCGTCCGACGACCCCTCGTCCTCGCTCGGGGTGATCATCCCGGCCCGGAGCGCGGTGGTGGCGAAACTCCTCGCGGGGGAGGCGGTGTTCATCGACGACGCGGCCACCGACGGCCGGATGATCACCAGGCTGGCCGACCGGTTCGGTCCCAGCATGATGCTGCCGCTGCACAGCGGCGGCCGGGTGCTCGGCGCGCTGGCCACCCCGAGGCTCCGGGGCGCACGCCCGTTCACGGAGGCCGAGCGGACGCTCGCCACGCAGTTCGCCTCCCAGGCGGCGCTCGCGCTGATGATGGCCGAGGCGCAGCGGGACCGGGAGCGGCTCGCGGTGTACGAGGACCGCGACCGGATCGCCCGCGACCTCCACGACCTGGTCATCCAGCGGCTGTTCGCCACCGGGATGATGCTGGAGAGCGCCCAGCGCCGGTCGGTGGTGCCCGAGGTGCGGACCGGTGTCGGCCGGGCGGTCGACGAGCTGGACGTGACGATCCAGGAGATCCGTACGGCGATCTTCGCGCTTCAGCAGGAGCCGGCCGAGGCTCCCTCGGGGCTGCGCACCCGCGTCCTGCGGGAGATCAACATGGCGGCCGTCCCGCTCGGCTTCAAGCCCGCGCACCGCTTCCTGGGCCCGGTGGACTCGCTGGTCGGCGAGCTGACCGGCAAGAACCTGGTCGCCGCGTTGCGCGAGGCCCTCTCCAACGCGTTCCGGCACGCGGAGGCGTCGCTGATCGACGTGGTCGTCGACGCGACGGTGACCCTGCCGGACGGGCGGGGCGCGGTGCGGCTCTCGGTCGCCGACGACGGGGTGGGCGTCCCGGAGGGCGGCCGCCGCAGCGGGCTGCGCAATCTGGCCCGCCGGGCCGAGTCCCTGGGCGGGTCGAGCCGGCTGGAGGCGGGGATCGGGGAGGACGGCGGCGGTACGACGGTGGTGTGGGAGGCGCCGCTGTGAGGGCGGGGGCCTCAGACGGGGCTCGCCCCCGGGGTGTGCCGAAAGGTTTCAGCGGGCCTCTGTGCGGGCTTCCGCCCGGGCGGCGAGGATCCGCTCGATGACGAGGGCCACCCCGTCCTCCTCGTTGGTCGCGGTCCGGCCCGAGGCGGCGGCCAGCGCGTCCGGATGGGCGTTGCCCATCGCGAAGGAGGCCCCGGCCCAGCTGAGCATCTCGACGTCGTTGGGCATGTCGCCGAAGGCGACCACCTCGGCGGGCGCGATGCCGCGTTCGGCGCAACAGGCGGCGAGCGTGGTGGCCTTGGAGACGCCGAGCCCGCTGACCTCCAGGAGTGCGGAGGGGCTGGAGCGAGTGATGGCGGCCCGGTCGCCGACCGCCGTACGGGCCAGGTCGAGGAACGCGTCGGGCGCCAGCTCGGTGTGGTGGGCCAGCAGCTTCAGCACGGGCGCGCCGGTGCCCGGGGCGTCCTCGTGCAGCAGCTTCTCGGCGATGGCCACCGTGGCGCCCGGGTCCAGGTGGAAGGGCGGGTAGGCCGGTTCGTAGTTGATGCCGGTGGTCAGCTCGACGGCGAAGGAGGTGCCGGGGGCCACTTCGCGCAGCGTGCGCACGACGTGCAGGGCGGCACCGCGCTCCAGCGCGCGTACGGAGAGGAGGTCGCCGTCCGTCCGCAGATCGGTGACCACGGCGCCGTTGGCGCAGATCGCCGTGCCGTGGCTCTGGACATGGCTCCGTACGACGTCCATCCAGCGGGCCGGCCTGCCGGTGACGAAGAAGACCTCGACGCCGGCCTCCTCGGCCGCCGCGAGGGCCGCGACCGTGCGCGCGGACAGCGTCTTGTCGTCGCGCAGCAGGGTGCCGTCGAGGTCGGTGGCGATCAGCCGGGTCACGGCGGGGAGAGGCGCATCGGTCACTGAGGTCACCGGGCCATTCTCGCCCACAAGCGTGCACGGGCGTGCGGAGGGGCGCACATGTGAGTGGGTCCGCTCCTGAACGGCGAAAAATCCCTCTGGCATATGGCAACAGCCATCGGGAGGGGCGGAGGTCACTCCTTCGGCAGGGCGACCTTCTCGGGCCCGCAGCCGATCCGCCGGGCCTCGGCGGCGACGTAGGCGGGCAGAAGGTCACGGGTGAAGGAGGCGGCGGCGGACGACCCCAAGTACTTCAGCTGCTCCACCATGAAGACCACCTTCCCGCCCTTGCATGAGGCCTGGTAGACGGCACGGGTGGCGTTGAGTGTTCCGTACCCCTTGGTGCCCTTGATCCGTGGCCCACCGTCGAGCAGATCCCCCGTGAAGATGTTCGCGGTGAGTGGTTCGACCACGGTGGTGAACCGGGCGGACGTCCGGCCACGGTCGTAGGAGGCCTCGCAGACCCGGGCGGGGCCGCCGTCACCGGCCACCGTGCGGGTAGTGGTCAGCAGTTCGCGGTGGGCGGGCAGGACGAACTCCTCGATCCCGCAGAACTTCCGGGAATCGGCGTCGGCCCAGTCGACGGGGTCGGCCGTCTCCGCGGGAGCGGGGTAGGAGCCGTCGCAGCCGAAGTCACGCATGACGCCGTTCGCCACCGCCACCACCGCGCGGCCGAGCGCGGCCCGCTCGGCCGGGTCGTACGCCGAGTCGAGGTCCAGACCCGGCTGTCCCCGTCCCGCGTCGATCACGGCCGGGCCGCTGTCCCCGCCTCCGGTGCAGCTCTGCGGCAGGGCTATCCAGGCGCGCAGCCCAGAAGCCATGCCGGGCAGGCCGTCTCCCAGGGGTGCCATGTTCGCGGCGAGGAACTCCGCGGGCCACTTGCGGCTGTCGGTGCCGAAGAGCGAGTCCAGCCTGCGGACGTTCACGGTGACCTGCCGGACGGCCCTCTCCTCGCCGCTGCCCGTGCCGTAGCTCGTGATCCGGCAGTTCCCGTAGGTGAGCCTGTTGCCCTGCGGGTCGGGCCGCAGTCGCTGTTCCTCGACCTCGGTCCTGCGGTCGGCGAAGAGAGCTGTCATGGCCGAGTCGTCGAGGGAGTCCCAGCACGGCCGGGGCCCGACGAGCGGCAGTGTGTCCGTCCGCCAGGCCACGACCCCGGCGCCGAGCAGCGCGCCGATCACGCCGGCGACGGTGACGGTACGGGCGGTGCGGCTGCGCAGGAGTCTCCGCAACGGGGAGCGCCGCGGCGGGGTGGTGTCGGTCTCGTCGGTACCGGCCATCGGCTGTTCCCTCAGTTCGTCCTGCCCGCGTCAAGGAGTCCGCCGCGTTCGGCCGCGGCTTTCCTGAAGTGCGTGAGGACCGTCGCGGCGTCCGGCAAACCCACCGATGATATGACCCCGCTCCGGCCACCGTTCCGGCGGCATGTCCGGGGCGGCGGGCAGCCCGCGTATCGTCGGGGGCATGCGTCTGAGTACGGTGATCCTCCCCATCCACCGGTGGGCCGAAGGGCAGAAGAGCTGGCAGCGTGCCGAAGAGCTCGGTTTCCACACCGCCTACACCTACGACCACCTGTCCTGGCGGACCTTCCGGGACGGCCCGTGGTTCGGGGCGCTGCCCACGCTCACCGCCGCGGCGACGGTCACCGAACGCCTGCGTCTCGGCACCCTCGTGACCTCGCCGAACTTCCGCCACCCCGTGACGCTGGCCAAGGAGTTGATCTCCCTGGACGACATCTCGGGCGGCCGGGTCACCCTCGGTATCGGCGCCGGCGGCAGCGGCTTCGACGCCACCGCTCTGGGGCAGGAGGCCTGGACCCCGCGCGAACGCGCCGACCGGTTCGCGGAGTTCGTGCCCCTCCTGGACCGGCTGCTCACCGAGGACGCGGTGACCGATCGAGGGACGCACTACACCGCGCTGGAGGCCCGCAACATCCCCGGCTGCGTCCAGCGTCCCCGGCTGCCCTTCGCAATCGCCGCGACCGGGCCGCGCGGGCTGAAGCTCGCCGCCCGCCACGGGCAGGCGTGGGTCACCACCGGCGACCCGAAGCTGTACGAGAACGGCACCCCGGAGGAGTCGCGGGCCGCGCTGCAGGCGCAGAACGAGAAGTTCACGGCGGCCTGCGCGGAGATCGGCCGGGACGCCGGCGAGCCGGACCGGATCCTGCTGACGGGGTTCACCCCGGACCGCACGGCTCCGCTGGAGTCCGTGGACGCCTTCGTCGACTTCGCGGGGCGCCACGGGGAGCTGGGCTTCACCGAGATCGTCATCCACGCCCCGATTCCGGACTCGGTCTTCGACGTCGACCCGGAGGTCTTCGAGCGCATCGCGACGGAGGCGCCCGCTCAGCTGGCGTAACCCGCCCCCCGGCCGCTGCTCCTGCGGCCCTCAGGCGCGCAGGAGCAGGAACTGCGGGGGTACGGCGTCGGCGAGCCAGACCCCGTTGGCGCTGACCCGGAAGACATGGCCGGCGCGGTGCATCGCGCCCGCGTCCACGGTGAGGACGAGGGGGCGGCCGCGGCGGGCGCCGACCCGGGTGGCCGTCTCCCGGTCAGGCGAGAGGTGGACGTGGTGGCGGGTCATGGGGCGCAGGCCCTCGGCCCGGATCGCGTCCATCACCCGGGCGACCGTGCCGTGGTAGAGGTACGCGGGCGGTTCGGTCGGCGGCAGGTCCAGGTCGACGGTGACGGTGTGGCCCTGGTTGGCGCGGATGCGGTCGCCCCCGGCGCCGTTTCCGGCACCGCTCTCGACGGTGAAGCGCCGCTTGTCGTTGGTGGCGACGGCGTGGTCGAGCTCGGCGCGCGACAGCGGGAATCCGTGCCTGGCCGCGGCGCGCAGCAGTTCCTCGACCGCCACCCAGCCGTGGTCGTCGAGGATGAGGCCGATGCGTTCCGGCTGGTGCCGCAGATGCTTCGAGAGGTACTTGGACACCTTGACGGTGCGACGTTCGTCCATGGCGTCAGAGTGCCCGGGTGGGCTTGTCGGTGCATCCGTATTTCGACTCGTCGTATCGTCGGGCAGTCGTTCTTCTTCGCTTCTTCGGCTTTTCTCCTCCGTCAGGTTTGATCCACAGCCAACTTGACTTATCCACAAGCTATTTGACAATTCTGTGGACAACTAGCCTGGCATTTAAGAGCTTTTGTCAATTTCGTCCGCTTTGGCGTGAGTTGCCGTGAGGTCGTCCAAGGTGCGTGCCTGCACCTCCCGTTCGGTGGCGGCGGCCACAAAAGCGGCCACCTGCTCGGCGCCAACCAGTGCCCGCACGGCCTGTGTTGTCCGGGCCGGGAGCAGCACCGGGCGGGTCGCGTTCTCCGCGATCGCGGTCTCCTCGGCGCCGAGGTGGTGGTGCAGGTGCCGGGTGGCGAACGTCCTCATGGCGCGGGCCAGTTCGGCGTCCACCGTCTGCTGGGCGAGCGGCCGCAGCCGCCGTACCAGGGACGCCGCCTCGGCCGCGTCGGAGTCGGTGGGCGGCCGGTGGCCGAGATAGCGGGCGAATACATGCTCGGTGGTGAACTCCAGGAAACGGGAGGCTATGTGCTCCACCTGGCCGCGAAGCTCCCGCAGATGACCGGAGATTGCCGTCAGCGGCACGCCCGCCGCGTACAACTCGACGGCCACCGCCAGCTCCTGCGGGCTGGGGACGAGGAACTCGTCGTCCCGCCCCGGCACCCGCTCCAGCACGCCGAGCTCCACCGCCTCGGCGATGGCCTCGTCGTCCTGCCGGCCGCCGAACCTCGCGTCCAGCTCCCGGCGGCTGATCCGGTCGGCCTCCTCGTCCGTCCACGGGCCGTGCACCTCCGCGACGAGCCCGAGCACCCCGCCGAGCCCCCTTCCCGCGTCCCACGCCTCCAGCAGCTCCTTGATGCTGGCCAGGGTGTAGCCCCGGTCGAGCAGGTCCGCGATCTGCCGCAACCGGGCCAGATGGGTCTCCCGGTACACATTGGCCCGACCGCGCCGCTCGGGCGTCGGCAGCAGCCCCCGGTCCTGATAGGCGCGGATCGTGCGCACCGTGGCCCCGCTGGCATGGGCCAGGTCCTCGATCCGGTACTCGACCGCTGCCCGGTACTCGGCCGCCTCCCGCTGCCCGGCCGCCTCCCGGCCCTCGGCCGACGACGCCCCGGACCTCGGCCCCGCGCCGCTCACAGCGGCGGCTTCAGCCGGGCGACGGAGCGCAGGGCCCCCGGGCTCAGCCGGGACAGCAGCCGGGCGCCACGCGCCTCCGGGGTCACCGGGACAACGGCCTGGTTGCGCACGACCGCACGCAGGATCGCTTCGGCGACCTTCTCCGGCGGGTAGTTGCGCCGCCCGTAGAGCCGGCTCGACCGCTTCCGCAGCCGCTCCTCCTCCGCCGCGTCGGCCCCCGCGAAGCGCGCGGTGGCGGTGATGTTGGTGTTGACGATGCCGGGGCATATCGCGCTGACCCCGATCGACTTCTCCGCCAGCTCGGCCCGCAGACACTCGCTGAGCATCAGCACGGCCGCCTTCGACGTGCTGTACGCGGGCAGCACCCGGGAGGGCTGGAAGGCGGCGGCCGACGCGGTGTTGACGATGTGGCCGCCCTGGCCGCGGTCCGCCATCTGCTTGCCGAAGATCCGGCAGCCGTGGATGACCCCCCACAGATTGACGTCGAGGACCTTCTTCCACTCCTCGCTCGTGGTCTCCAGGAAGGAGCCGGACAGTCCGATCCCGGCGTTGTTGACCAGGACGTCGACGATGCCGTACTCGGCGGCGACCCGGGCGGCGAGCTTCTCCATCGCGGCCTCGTCGCTGACGTCGACCGCCTCGCCCCAGGCCGCGGGCGCCCCGATCAGCCGCGCCATCTCCGCGGTCCGGGCCGCCCCCTCCGCGTCCCGGTCCACGGCCACGATCCGGGCGCCCGCCTCGGCGAACGCGAACGCCGTGGCCCGCCCGATCCCGGAGGCCGCGCCCGTCACCAGGACCAGCTGACCGCCGAACCGCTGTGCGTAGGGGCTCTGCGCCACCGACTGCTGCACGGGCCCGCCGTCCCGCCCACCGGACTCGTTCGCCGTGACGAACTCGTCGATCCAGGAAGCGAGCTGGTCCGGCCGGGTGCGGGGCACCCAGTGCTTGGCCGGGATCGAGCGGCGTACCAGCCGGGGGGCCCAGTCCTCGAGACCGTCGTAGAGCCGCTCGGAGAGGAAGGAGTCCCCGGTCGGCGTGATCAGCTGGACCGGTGCGTGGGCGTAGGCGTCCGGGCGGGGCCTGCTCAGCCGGGCGCGGACGTTGTCGCGGTAGAGCCAGGCGCCGTGCGCCGCGTCGTCGGGCAGGGAGGCGGTGGGGTAGTCGCCCGCGGGCACCTTCTCCAGCCGCTCCAGGATTCCCGGCCAGCGCTTGCCGAGCGGCCCGCGCCAGGCCAGCTCCGGCAGGACCGGCGTGTGGAGCATGTACACGTACCAGGACTTCGCACCCTGGCCGAGCAGTTGGCCCACCTTGCGCGGGGTGGGGCGGGTCATCCGGCGCTTGATCCAGTGCCCGAAGTGGTCCAGGGACGGCCCGGACATCGAGGTGAAGGAGGCGATCCTGCCCTCGGTCCGGCCGACCGTGACGAACTCCCAGGCCTGGACGGACCCCCAGTCGTGACCCACCACGTGCACCGGCCGGTCCGGGCTGACCGTGTCGATCACGGCGAGGAAGTCGTCGGTCAGCTTCTCCAGGGTGAAGCCGCCGCGCAGGGGTTTCGGGGCGGTTGACCTGCCGTGCCCCCGCACGTCGTACAGCACCACGTGCCAGTGTTCGGCCAGCCGCACGGCGACGTCCGACCAGACCTCCTTGCTGTCCGGATAGCCGTGGACGAGCACCACCGTCGGCCGGCCCGCGTCGCCCAGCTCGGCGACGCACAGCTCGACGCCTCCCGTGGACACGCGTCGCTCCCGCGCTTGAGACAGATTCACGCCGCCACCTTCTCCTCGGCCCAGCGCCGCACGTGCGGCAGATCGTCGTCCAGCCAGAAAGCGCTCTGCTCCGGGTCCTTGGAGTCGGTGACGACCAGGATCTCCTCGAACTTCGCGCCCGTACCCCGGAATCCGAGGTGGGGTTCGACCGCCCACAGGCCCGGCTGCGGCGGGTGGTCGGAGAAGCGGTAGGGGCTCCACAGCGGCGACCAGCCGTCCCGGTGGCCGTGCAGCGCGTCACTCACGAGGCCCTTGAGGGCCTGGGTGCCGAAGCCGAACACCCGGGGCGACCAACGGCGTTCGGCGACCCGGTCGACCTTGTGGGCGATCACACCGAAGGGGTAGGCCCGGTGCCGGTTCGCGTATCCCTGTGCGGTCATGAGGCGTTCGACGTCCTCGTAGATCTCGCGCAGCGAACGGCGCTCGCGCACCTCCCGCAGGATCAGCTCGCGGTGCGCCTCCAGATCGGCCAGCAGCCGGTCGTGCAGCGGATTGAGGCCGAGGCATCCCGCATACCCGACATCGGCGGTGAACCCCTTGTAGACCGGGGCCATGTCGAGGATGAACGGCATGCCCGGCTCCAGCTTCCGGTCGGTCGGGAAGAACTGCAGCGGCACCTTGAAACCGGCGAACGCCGTGCGGTCCCCGAACCAGGCGAACGGGAGGTGGAACCAGTCGCGCACACCGCGCTCGCGCAGCCACACGCGCTGCATCCGGGCCGCCTCGCGCTCGGTCACCCCCGACCGCAGCTGACCGGCGACCGCCTCCGCGCAGGCATAGGCCAGGCGCTGGACTTCTCTGAACCCGCGCAGCTCCGGGGTGTTGGTGTCCTGCACTGCCATGGTCGAGCCGGTCATGCCACCGTCCGTTCCCTGCCGTGTGCGCTACGTGCCCGTAACGTGACACTGATGAATGTGACAATGTCCGGCGGCTGCGTCAAGGGGTGTGCACGGCCTGTGGAAAACTCCGGCTCCGCGGTGGATCCACGGCGCATCCCCCTACGGGCGCGTACGCCTGGAGTCTGACGCGGATCCAGCCGTCAGGGCTGACGACCCCTGTGGCCCGCGCCACTAACGTCGTGTTCGTGACAGCCGTAATCGCTACCGAAGCCCTGAGCATGCGGTTCCCCCGGGTGACCGCGCTTGACCGGCTCACGTTGGACATCGGACCGGGTGTGACCGGTCTGGTGGGTTCCAACGGAGCCGGCAAGTCCACACTGATCAAGATCCTGCTGGGTCTCTCCCCCGCCACCGAAGGCCGGGCCGCGGTGCTCGGGCTCGACGTCGCGACCAGCGGCGCCGCCATCCGGGAACGGGTGGGGTACATGCCCGAGCACGACTGCCTGCCGCCCGACGTCTCGGCGACCGAGTTCGTCGTGCACATGGCCCGCATGTCGGGGCTGCCGCCCACGGCGGCCCGCGAGCGCACGGCCGACACCCTGCGCCACGTCGGCCTCTACGAGGAGCGCTACCGCCCCATCGGCGGCTACTCGACCGGCATGAAGCAGCGGGTGAAGCTGGCCCAGGCTCTCGTCCACGACCCCCAGCTGGTCCTGCTCGACGAGCCGACCAACGGCCTCGACCCGGTCGGCCGGGACGAGATGCTCGGTCTGATCCGGCGGATCCACACCGACTTCGGCATCTCCGTGCTGGTGACCTCGCACCTCCTGGGCGAGCTGGAACGCACCTGCGACCACGTCGTCGTCATCGACGGCGGCACCCTCCTGCGCTCCAGCTCCACCAGCGACTTCACCCAGACCACCGCGACCCTCGCGGTCGAGGTGACCGACAGCGACACCCACCCCGACGGCACCGGCGCGCTGCGCAAGGCCCTCACCGAGGCCGGGGTCACCCTCATCGGCCACGACGGTATCGACACGGAGGGGCTGCCGGGCGCGGGCCACATCCTGCTCATCGAGGCGACGGGCGAGGAGACGTACGACCTGGTCCGCGACAGCGTCGCCGGGCTCGGGCTCGGCCTGGTCCGCATGGAACAGCGCCGCCACCAGATCGCCGAGGTCTTCCGTACCGAACAGGGCGGGGCGCACGCCGCCGCCGTCCCGGCCGCCGGCGTCGTACCGCAGTCCGTACCGCAGTCCGCGCAGCAGGTCGTCCAGCAGAAGGGAAGCGGTCGCGATGAGCACTGAGACCGGCACCGCGACCGGGCGCGACGCCTCCCGGATCCACAACATCGGCTACCGCTCCTACGACGGCCCGCGGCTCGGCCGGGCCTACGCCCGCCGCTCCCTGTTCTCGCAGACCCTGCGGGGCTCCTTCGGACTGGGCCGTTCCGCCAAGTCCAAGGTGCTGCCCATGCTGCTGTTCGGCGTGATGACCCTGGTCGCGGCGATCCTGGTGGCGGTCTCCATGTCCGCGCCGGACGCCAGCAAGCTGGTGATCGAGTACACCTCGTACGCGATCTACCTCCAGGCCGTCATCGGCCTCTTCATCGCCGCCCAGGCACCGCAGGCGGTATCCAGGGACCTCCGTTTCAAGAGCGTCCCCCTGTACTTCTCGCGGCCGATCGAACGCGCCGACTACGTGGCCGCGAAGCTGGCCGCCACCGCCTCGGCGCTCTTCATCCTCACCGGTGCGCCGCTGCTCGTCCTCTATGTGGGCTCTCTGCTCGCGAAGTTCGACTTCGCCGATCAGACCAAGTGGTTCGGCCAGGGACTGGTGTCGGTGGCGCTGCTGTCCGTCCTGTTCGCCGGGCTCGGCCTCGTGATGGCCGCCCTGACCCCGCGGCGCGGCTTCGGCGTCGCCGCGGTGATCGCCCTGCTGACCATCACCTACGGCGCCGTCTCCACGATCCAGGCCATCGCCTGGGAGACCGGCTCGGAGGGGGCCGTGCAGTGGCTCGGCCTCTTCTCGCCGATCACCCTGATCGACGGCGTCCAGACCGCGTTCCTCGGCGCGACCTCCGCCTTCCCCGGCGGGGAAGGCCCGGGTGCGGGCGCCGGCGTGGTCTACCTGATCGTTGTTCTCGCGCTCGTCGCCGGCTCGTACGCCGTCCTGATGCGCCGCTACCGGAGGGTCGGGCTGTGACCACCATCGAGATCGACCACACCTCGCGCTGGTTCGGCAACGTGGTCGCCGTCAACGACGTCTCCATGACCGTGGGGCCCGGCGTCACCGGACTGCTCGGCCCGAACGGCGCCGGAAAGTCCACCCTCATCAACATGATGGGCGGATTCCTCGCCCCCTCGACGGGGAAGGTCACGCTGGACGGCCGGCCGATCTGGCGCAACGAGGCCGTCTACAAGGAGATCGGCATCGTCCCGGAGCGGGAGGGGATGTACGACTTCCTCACCGGCAAGGAGTTTGTCGTCGCCAACGCCGAACTCCATGGTTTGGGAGGGGCCGAGGCGCAGAGGGCACTCGCCACGGTGCAGATGGAGTACGCGCAGGACCGCAAGATCGCCACGTACAGCAAGGGCATGCGCCAGCGCGTGAAGATGGCCTCCGCGCTGGTCCACGAGCCCTCGGTGCTGCTCCTGGACGAACCGTTCAACGGAATGGACCCGCGTCAGCGCATGCAGCTGATGGAGCTGCTGCGGCGGATGGGGGCCGAGGGGCGCACGGTCCTGTTCTCCTCCCACATCCTCGAAGAGGTCGAGCAGTTGGCCTCGCACATCGAGGTGATCGTGGCGGGCCGGCACGCCGCCTCCGGCGACTTCCGCAAGATCCGCCGGCTGATGAAGGACCGTCCGCACCGCTATCTGGTGCGCTCCAGCGACGACCGGGCGCTGGCGGCCGCGCTCATCGCCGACCCGTCCACGGCGGGCATCGAGGTCGACCTGACCGAGAAGGCGCTGCGCATCCAGGCCGTCGACTTCGGGCGGTTCACCGAACTGCTGCCGCGGGTCGCCCGGGAGCAGGGCATCCGGCTGCTGACCGTCTCGCCGTCCGACGAGTCCCTCGAATCGGTCTTTTCCTATCTCGTAGCGGCCTGAGTAGTGGCCTGAAAGGAGCTGTGCACCGTCATGTACGACCCCACAGTCGCCCGGCTCACCTACCGGGCCCTGCTCGGCCGGCGCCGGGCCGCCATCCTGTTCGTCCTGCCCGCGCTGCTGCTGCTCATCGCCGCGGCCGTGCGCATGTTCGCCGGGGCCGATGACCAGGTGGCCTCGGACGTCCTCGGTGGCTTCGCCATCGCCACGATGGTGCCGCTGATCGGCGTGATCGCCGGCACCGGGGCGATCGGCCCCGAGATCGACGACGGCTCGATCGTCTACCTGCTCGCCAAGCCGGTGAAGCGGCCCACGATCATCTTCACCAAGCTGATCGTGGCCATCGCGGTGACCATGGTGTTCTCCGCCCTGCCGACGCTGCTCGCGGGCCTGATCCTCAACGGCAACGGCCAGCAGATCGCCGTTGCCTACACGATCGCGGCGCTGGTCGCCTCGATCGCGTACAGCGCCCTGTTCCTGCTGCTCGGCACGGTCAGCCGGCACGCGGTGGTCCTGGGCCTGGTGTACGCCCTGGTCTGGGAGGCCCTCTTCGGCAGCCTGGTGGCCGGTGCGCGCACCCTCAGCGTCCAGCAGTGGTCCCTGGCGGTGGCCGAGAAGGTCTCGGGCAACGGCGTGGTGACCTCGGAGGTGGGCCTGCCGCTCGCCACGGTCCTGCTGGTCGCGGTCACGGCCGCCGCCACCTGGTACGCGGGCCAGAAGCTGCGCACGCTGAAGCTGGCGGGCGAGGAGTGAGGCTTCCGGTCTGAGCCGCCTGCTGCGTCCTGACGACCCCCGCCCTTGTTCTGGCACGGGCGGGGGTCGTCGTATGACCGGACAGGCGTACGCGTAACCGTACGTTTATCGGGTCGTTGGGCAGGGTGCGTGGAGGCAACTGGAATCCGTGGCGTCGTAGCGATCGTGAAATCGGGGAATGCCGGCACCGGGTGAGGCTCAGCCCACCGGACCGGTCATCGAGTGAGTGGCAACCGTGAGCGTCCTCCACCCCTGAAGCCCGGGGTATGGGCCGTCCTCGTCATTCCCTCGTACGAAAGGCACGCCCATGCCCACGGAAGTCGCCCTGCTCGAATCGCGCGCGCTGCGCGGGGAGCAGATGGGGCGCGTCGATGTCCTCGATAAGGTGAAGAGCCTTGTCATGCTCCCGGACGGAATTCACGTTCGCACAGAGGACGTGGCTCGCTACTTCGAAGTATCCACAGGGGCGGTCAGGAGGCTGACCGACCGGCATCAGAAGGAGCTCACCGAGAACGGCCTGCGCGTGCTGCGCGGCGCTGAGCTGCGGTCCTTCCACAGCGACATGGTGTCGCTATGGGCCGGTGAGGGGGTGGAAAGTTATCCACAGGCAGCCACGCAACTGCGGCTCTACACTCGCCGCACCGTCCTCAACATCGCGATGCTTCTTCGCGACAGCGACATCGCCCGCTGCGTGCGTACGTACCTCCTCGACGCCGAGGAGTCGCTCCGCACGCAGTACGCCTCCCTCGATCACCGCGTCACGCGCATCGAGAGCTGCCTCACCGGAGTGGGCAGCGCGCTGCAGGAACTCGGGCCGGTGCTGGTGCGGATGTCCGAGCGGCTCGACAGTCTGGACCGGAAGGTGGAGATGACGCATCAGGTGGTCGGCGCGATGAGTCTGCGGCTGACGGATGTGCAGCAGGACGTCGGGCGGCTCGACGGGCGGATGGACGCCTTCGCCGGGCAGCTGAAGGATCTGCGCCGCCGTAACGGGCAGCGCGGGCAGCGCTGAGTGAAGCGGCCCGGCACCGTGGGAAACGGTGCCGGGCCGCTGTCGCGCTTTCCGGGGTGCGGGTGGGGCGTTCTACCGCACGGGCTCGTCCTACCGCGCGGGCTGTACGGGCGCCGAGCGGAGCAGTTCCTCCAGCACCACCGCGATGCCGTCGTCCTCGTTGGACGCGGTGATCTCGTGGGCGACGGCCTTCAGATCGTCGTGGGCGTTGGCCATGGCCACGCCGTGCTGGGCCCACCCGAACATCGGGATGTCGTTCGGCATGTCGCCGAAGGCGATCGTGTCGGCCGCCTTCACGCCGAGCCGGCGGGCGGCCAGCGAGAGGCCGGTCGCCTTGCTCAGGCCCAGCGGCAGGATCTCGACCACACCGGCCCCGGCCATGACCACGTCGACCAGGCTGCCGGCGGCCGCCCGCGCGGCGAAGGCCAGCGCGTCGTCGTCCAGCTCCGGGTGCTGTATGTAGACCTTGTTGAGGGGGGCCGTCCACATCTCGGTGGCATCGTCCACGAAGAGATACGGAAGGGGCCCCTCCTGGACCTGGTAGCCGGGGCCGACCAGCACCTCGCCCTCAAGACCGTCGCGGCTGGCCGCCAGGTGCAGCGGGCCGACCTCCGCCTCGATCTTGGACAGGGCGAGACCGGCGAGCTGGCGGTCCAGGGTCAGCGAGGTCAGCAGCTTGTGCTCGCCCGCGTGGTAGACCTGCGCGCCCTGGCCGCAGACGGCGAGCCCCTCGTAACCGAGGTCGTCCAGGATGTGCCGGGTCCAGGGGACCGCGCGTCCGGTGACGATGATGTGCGCGGCACCGGCCGCCGTGGCGGCGGCCAGCGCCTCGCGGGTGCGCTCGGAGACCGTGTCGTCCTCGCGCAGCAGCGTGCCGTCGAGGTCGGTCGCGACGAGCTTGTAGGGGAAGGTCACTTGGCGACCGGTTCCAGGACCTCGCGCCCGCCCAGGTACGGACGGAGCACCTCGGGAACACGGACCGAGCCGTCGGGGAGCTGGTGGTTCTCCAGGATCGCCACGATCGTGCGCGGTACGGCGCAGAGCGTGCCGTTCAGCGTGGCCAGCGGCTGGACCTTCTTGCCGTCGCGCATCCGGACGGAGAGGCGGCGGGCCTGGAAGCCGTCGCAGTTCGACGCGGAGGTCAGCTCGCGGTACTTGCCCTGGGTCGGGATCCACGCCTCGCAGTCGAACTTCCGCGAGGCCGAGGCGCCGAGGTCACCGGTGGCGACGTCGA
The DNA here is from genome assembly GCF_016901035.1 of Streptomyces durocortorensis. Taxonomy (GTDB): domain Bacteria; phylum Actinomycetota; class Actinomycetes; order Streptomycetales; family Streptomycetaceae; genus Streptomyces; species Streptomyces durocortorensis. The sequence goes on along the minus strand of NZ_JAFEUF010000004.1, from coordinate 8,767 downwards.
TCACCTGGAAGGGCAGTTCGAGGCCGGTGAGCCACTGCTTCTCCCACTCCAGGAGCCTGCGGTGCTCGGCCTCGGCGTCCGCCGGGTCGACGTACGAGAACATCTCGACCTTGTCGAACTGGTGGACGCGGAAGATGCCGCGGGTGTCCTTGCCGTACGTGCCGGCCTCGCGGCGGAAGCACGGGGAGAACCCGGCGTACCGCAGGGGCAGCTTGTTGGCGTCGATGATCTCGTCCATGTGGTACGCGGCGAGCGGGACCTCGGAGGTGCCGACCAGGTAGTAGTCGTCCTTCTCCAGGTGGTACACGTTCTCCGAGGCCTGGCCGAGGAAGCCGGTGCCCTCCATGGCGCGCGGGCGGACCAGCGCGGGGGTCAGCATCGGGACGAAGCCGGCCTCGGTGGCCTGCGCGATCGCCGCGTTGACGAGGGCGAGCTCCAGGAGCGCGCCGACGCCCGTGAGGTAGTAGAACCGCGAGCCGGAGACCTTGGCCCCGCGCTCCATGTCGATGGCGCCGAGCGCCTCGCCGAGCTCCAGGTGGTCCTTGGGCTCGAAGCCCTCGGCGCCGAAGTCGCGGATGGTGCCGTGCGTCTCCAGGACGACGAAGTCCTCCTCGCCGCCGACCGGCACGTCCTCGTGGACGATGTTGCCGAGCTGGAGCAGCAGCCGCTTGGCGTCGGCGTCGGCCTCGTCCTGGGCGGCGTCGGCCGCCTTGACGTCGGCCTTGAGCTGCTCGGCCTTCTTGAGGAGCTCGGTGCGCTCCTCGGGGGTGGCCTTGGGGATCAGCTTGCCGAGCGACTTCTGTTCGTTGCGGAGTTCGTCGAAGCGGACGCCGGACGACCTGCGCAGCTCGTCGGCGGAGAGCAGGGCGTCGACGAGGTCGACGTCCTCTCCACGGGCGCGCTGGGAGGCGCGAACACGGTCGGGGTCCTCACGGAGCAGGCGAAGGTCAATCACCCCTCAAGGCTACCGGTGCGCGGTTCTCGCACTCGAACCGATATTGCCGAGCGTGTCACTATGGCCGAATTGCCGGAATTGATATTTCTGGGGGGATCGCGGGCGGTGGCGGCGCCGGAGTGAGGGAAGGGTCGTCAATAACGGTGGTTAACTCCCCTGAACAGGGCAGAAGGTGCGGTCCGTCTTGACGCACCCGCCTTGGGCGGGAGGGGAGTTGGAGGGTGTGCCGGTCGCTGTTGTCCACAGGAATCCCGACGCCGGAATAGTTATCCACAGGCTGTGTGGAAGTTCTGTGGATGCCGGAAGGTCTTGTTCCGGAACCTGGACGAAGTGCTGCGGAGCCCTCGCTCAAACCCGTTCCGCGTGCTCGTTCGGGTGGGAATTCGCCGCCCCAATGAGTCGATCAAGGTAATTCGGGTGACACGGGAGGCTCGTTCCGCCTCGTAGTGCATCGAGTCCCTGTGGACGGCTTCGGGGTCGCTGGGTTGATTTGTCGACGATGTCGCATGAGAGTGTCGACTTGTCCCCAGGCCGAGAGCCCTCCCTGTGGATAACTCTCCGGAGTGCGTGACTATCTGTAGATCGCACCGCTGCGGAGCGCGCAAGAAGGCCGTCCCGGAGCCCGGCTCCCCGAAGGCTTCGTCAGATCCGGCCGTCCTGGCTGCGCGCCAGCCAGTCGGACGCTTCGGTGAACGCGGTGTCCGACGTGCCCGGGCGCAGCGGTCGCACCTCGTCCGGTGAGACGCCCGCCCGCGGGTACGAACCGAGGAACCGCACCTTCGGGCTGATCCGCTTCAGCCCCATCAGGGCCTCCCCGACCCGCCGGTCCGCGATGTGCCCCTCCGCGTCCACGGCGAAGCAGTAGTTGCCGATCCCCTCACCGGTCGGGCGGGACTGGATGAGCATCAGGTTGACGCCGCGCACCGCGAACTCCTGGAGCAGCTCCAGCAGGGCGCCGGGATGGTCGTCGGCCAGCCAGATCACCACGGAGGTCTTGTCGGCGCCGGTCGGTGCGGAGGGCCGGGCGGGCCGGCCCACCAGGACGAAGCGGGTCTGGGCGTTCGCCGCGTCGTGGATCTCCGTCACCAGCGGCTCCAGGCCGTAGGTGGCGGCCGCGAACTCCCCGGCGAACGCGGCGTCGTACCGCCCCTCCTGGACCAGCCGGGCCCCGTCCGCGTTGGACGCCGCCGACTCCCACAGGGCTCCCGGGAGGTGCTCCGCCATCCACTTGCGCACCTGCGGCTGGGCGGCCGGGTGTGCGGTGACCGTCTTGATGTCCGACAGCTTGGTTCCGGGCCGCACCAGCAGCGCGAAGGTGATGGAGAGCAGCACCTCGCGGTAGATCATCAGCGGTTCCCCGCCGGCCAGCTCGTCCAGCGTTGCGGTGATGCCGCCCTCGACGGAGTTCTCGATCGGTACGAGCGCCGCCGCCGCCTCCCCGTTGCGTACGGCGTCCAGGGCGGCCGGCACGGACAGCATCGGGACGAGTTCCCGGGTGGCGGCCTCCGGGAGCGTACGGAGGGCGACCTCGGTGAAGGTGCCTTCGGGGCCGAGATAGGCGTAGCGCGTGGCTGACATACGGTCACCCTAATGCGCCCCGCGAGGCCCGCCGCGCTGTCTCAGGATGCGGTCGAACGCCCTCCCCGGACCGTACGCGTGACGACGCCTCCAGGGCTCCTACGGCTCCGGGACTCTTACGGCCCAGGGCTCCTCAGCCTCCAGGGCTTCTACGGCCACAGGGCTCCTACGACTCCAGGAGCCGCTGTCCCACGTACGCGTCCTCCGCCGCCCCGCCCGGGACCGCGAACACCCCGCTCGCCTCGTGCCTCAGGAACGGCGACAGCGCGTCGCCCCGGTCCAGCTTGCGCTGCACCGGCACGAAGCCCCGGAACGGGTCCGCCTGCCAGCAGATGAACAGGAGCCCGGCGTCCGGAGTGCCGTCCTCCGAGATGCCGTCGTGGTACGAGAACGGGCGCCGCAGCATGGCGGCCCCGCCGTTCTCCTCAGGTGAGGAGATCCGGGCGTGGGCGTTGTCGGGGATCACGAGCCGGCCGTCCGGGCCCGCCTTGTCGAGGTCCATCTCCGTGGTCTCGGTCCCCCCGCTCAGGGGCGCCCCGTCCGCCTTGCGCCGCCCGATGACCCGCTCCTGGCGCTCCACCGGAAGCTTCTCCCAGTCGTCCAGGAGCATCCGGATCCGGCGGACGACGGCGTACGAACCGCCCTCCATCCACTCCTGCGGCTTCCCGGGGGAGGCGGGGACGAAGACGCGCCGGTCGAAGTCCTCCTCGGACGGTTTCGGGTTGCCGGTTCCGTCGATCTGGCCCATCAGGTTGCGGGCGGTCATCGGCCGGGCGGTCGCGCCGGGGGTGCGGTTGAAGCCGTTCATCTGCCACCGCACCCGTGCCGTGCCCGCGGCCTCCTTCTGGAGCGTCCGCAGTGCGTGGAAGGCGACCAGCGCGTCGTCCGCGCCGATCTGCACCCACAGGTCGCCGTTGGAGCGCTTGGCGTCGAGGGCGTCGGCGGAGAACGCGGGCAGCGGGTCGAGCGCGGCGGGCAGGCGGTCGGTCAGCCCGGTGCGCGCGAAGAACGTCCGGCCGAAGCCGAACGTGACGGTCAGGGACGACGGACCCGCGTCCAGGGCGATCCCGGTGTCGTGCCCGGGGCCGTCCGGTGCGCCCGCCGCCGGGCGGCCCGCCATCAGCTCCTTCGCCACCGCCGACCAGCGCCGCAGCAGCGTCGCCGCCTCCTTGCGCCCGGCGCCCGCCGCCAGGTCGAAGGCGACGAGATGGCCCCGGGCCTGGAGCGGAGTGGTGATCCCCGGTTGATGTTTCCCGTGAAACATCGCCTCGGTCGCCCCGACGCTCGTCAGCGCGGCGGGCTCCTCGGGGCGAGCGGCGGCGTACCCGGCGGCCCCGCCCCCGGCACCCAGCACCAGCCCCGTGGCACCCGCCGCACCGGCGGTCCCCAGCAGCCGCCGCCGCGATACGCCGGAGGGGGCGGCACGGTCACCGGCGGCCCCGTCACGGTCGCCCGGGGCGACGGCCGTGGCGGCCGGGGCCGGGGCCTGCTTCCTGGTCTTGCTCACGTGCTCAGCCGATCTTCGTCTTGGCCGTGCCCATCGCACTCAGCCGATCTTCGCGTTCTTGTCGATGGTGACCTGGTCGATGTCGGAGGTCCGTACCGTCACATCGATCTTCCAGTCCCCGGCCATCGGAATCTGTACAGCACTCGCCGACCAGTGCCCCTCGGCCAGCCGGTCCGGGACGACCGGCAGCGGGCCGATGTCCTTCGACTCCAGGGTGAGAGCCAGCTTCAACTCGGGGACGTCCATCGGCTTGCCGTCGCTGCCGTCGATCCACACATGCAGATCGTTGGAGCCGGTGCGCCCGGGTTCGATGTCGATGCGGACGGTGCCCTTGCCGTTCTGGCCGCCGGTGTCGAACGGCATCTTCAGGTTGACCGGGCCGCCGGCTGCGGGAGCGCTCGCCGACGGGGTGCCGCTCGCCGCCGCCTCCTCCTCCGTACGACCCGGCTCCGTGGACGTCAGCATGGTGGTGACGGCCAGCAGGACGACGGCGACGGCGGCCTCGGCCAGGACCGAGCGGCGCAGCCCGGAGCGCTCCGGGTCGGCGTCCCGTATCCGCTTCTTCTTCGTCGCGGTCAGGACGGCCCGCTGACGGGCCAGTTGCGCGGCGCGCTCGGGGTCGACGTCTTCCGTCACGGCCTCCGGCTCCGCGGCCTCCTCCTCGGCCGCGTCCCCGGGAGCCTCTGCGGAAGCGACCGCCGGGTCCGTCAGCCGTCCCGTCCAGCGCCGGGAGAACCAGGCGACCGCGAGCAGGACGGCGATCAGCGCCACCTTGAGGATCAGCAGCTGCCCGTAGCGCGTCCCGGTCAGCGCCGACCAGGAGCCGACCTGCCGCCAGGACTGGTAGATCCCGGTCGCCGCCAGGACCACGACACTGCTGAACGCGACCGCGGAGAAGCGCCGGACCGCGGCGCTGTCGATGTCCGGCGTCCGGTACAGCGCCACCAGGAGCGAGGCGAGCCCGCCGAGCCACGCGGCGACGGCCAGCAGGTGGAGGACGTCCACCGGCATGGCGATGCTCGCCTGGATGCCGGTCGAGGCGTGCTCGGACATCGCCCAGGTGGCGGCGATGCCCGCCGCGACCACCCCGCCGCCGACCGCCAGGCCGAAGGTGAGGTCCTTCTTCTCGCGCTCGTCCTCGCGCCGGGCGTACGTACCGAACAGCACGGCGATGAACAGGGCGGCGGCCCCGAGCAGCAGCAGCCGGGAGACGAGGGCGGCGCCGGGCTTCGTGTCCAGGACGGACTGGAGTCCGGCGAGGTCGAAGGCGTCGGCGAACTTCCCGCTGCCGGTGTACGGGTTGCGCAGCAGCAGCATGACCAGCGTCGCCGCGGTCAGGGTGAGCCAGCCGCGCACCACGAGCCGCTGCATCGGCAGGGCGGTCGCGCCGCGCTGCCAGCAGATCAGGACGAACGCGCTGCCGCCGACGAGCAGCACGAACCCGCCGTACGCCGCGTAGCGCGCGATGTCGTAGACGACGCCGACCGGGCCGCCGCCCACCTCCTGGGAGGGCAGGGCGACGGTGGTGTCGGAGGGGGCGCCGATGGAGAACGTGAAAGCGCCGGAGATCGGGTGGCTGTCGGCGGAGATCGCCTGCCAGGCCACCGTGTATGTGCCGTCCGGCAGTCCGGAGTGGAGCGCTACGCCGTAGCGGACGGTGGAGCCCTCGGACAGGTCCTTCGGCTCGGCCTGGGTGTCGGCGCGCTTGCCGCTCGGGTCGAGGACCCGGATGGAGTCGTCGCCCACGGCGATCGCCTCGGAGAAGCTGAGGGTGACCTCCTTGGGCGCGGTGTCCACCACCGCCCCGTCCGCCGGGTCGCTCCCGGTGAGGGCGGCGTGCGCCGACGCCGGGCCCGCGCCGGCCAGCAGCAGCCCGAACACCAGGCTGACGAGGGCGGCGAGGAGCGCGGCGGCGGCGAGGGGCCGGCGTATCGGGGACGGTCCCGCGTACGGGGCGGTGGCAGACATCGGATTCAGTCCCTCACTGCTTCTTCGGGTTGTGGGTGGTTTCCTTCACCGGCAGGTCGACCGTGATCGGGTCGGCCTTCTCGAAGTGCAGCTCGACGGAGACCTTCTCGCCCTGCTTGGGCTTCTGCTTGAGCTTCATGAACATGATGTGGTTGCCACCGCGTTCGAGATCGAGCTCGCCGTTCGCGGGCACCTCGAACGAGGAGACCTCGCGCATCTTCTGGTTCTTCGTCTCGTGGATGGTGACGTCGTCGGAGAGCGGACTGGTCACCGAGGTGAGCCGGTCCCCGGTCCCGCCGCTGTTCTGTACGACGAGGAAACCGGCGGCCATGTCGCTGACGGGCTGCGGCATGAAGGCGCCGACGACCTTGAGCTCCGGCTCACCGCCCGACCCGCTGTCCGACGAGCACCCGGCCAGCGTCAGCCCCGTGGTGAGGGCGAGGACGCCGGCGAGAGCCGTACGGCGGCGGTTCACGGCGTCTCCCCCTTGATCAGCTTGGGGAGGTCCTTCGCGTACTCGTCGGCGGAGGTGTCCTCGCCGTAGAGCACGTACCCCTCGTCCGTCTTCGGCGAGAAGGCGATGACCTGGGCGCCGTGCATCGAGACGACGGTGCCGTCCTTCTCCTTCTTCGGCGCGTCGATGCCGATGCCGATCTGCCGCGCCCCGGCCTGGATGGTCGGGAAGTCGCCGGTGAGACCGGTGAAGGTGGGGTCCTGGGCGGAGAGCCACTTGCCGAGCGAGGCGGGGGTGTCGCGCTCGGGGTCGGTGGTGACGAAGACGACCTGGAGCTTGTCCTGGTCGGCCTTGGGCAGCTCCCGCTTGGCGAGGGAGATGTTGCTCATGGTGAGCGGGCAGACGTCGGGGCAGTTGGTGTAACCGAAGTAGATGAGCGTCGGCTTGCCCTTGGTCGCCTCGCGGAGGTCGTACTCCTTGCCGTTCGTGTCGGTGAGGACGAGGTTCGGCTTGGTGAACGGCTGGTCGAGGACGGTGGCGGCCTTGTCCTTCGGCGCGGCGCTGACGTCGGCGATCGCCGAGGAGCCCGTCTTGTCGTCACCGGTGCCGCAGGCGGAGAGGGCCAGTGCGGCCGCGGCGGCGAACGCCACGGCCGTCACTGCTTTTCTGTTGCGCATGAAAGAGATGTCCTGAACGTGGTGCGGGTGAGGGAACCGGCCGGTCAGGCCGAGCGGCGGCGTCCGGCGAGCACGCCGAACGCGACACCGGCGACACCGATGACGATGCCGATGATGCCCAGGGTGCGGGCGGTGGTGTCGCTGGAGGAGGAGGACGCGGCGGCGTGGGTCTCCTTGGTCGACGCGGCGGTGTCGGCGGCCTTGTGGTCGTCGGCCTCCTTGGCGTCGTCGGCCGCGCCGCCACCGTGGTGGTCGTCGGAGGCGGCGGCCAGCTTCAGGACCGGGGCGGGGCTGTCGGGCTCCTCGCCGCCCTCGGTGGGCTCCTCGATCCAGCGGACGACTTCCTTGTTGTCGTACGTCTGGATCGCCTTGAAGACGAGCTGGTCGGCGTCCTCGGGGAGCGCGCCGACGGAGACCGGGAACTGCTGGAAGTAGCCGGGGGCGATCTCGCTGTCGTCCGCGGTCCAGGTCACCTTGGAGACGGCCTCGCTGATCTTCTTGCCGTGCACTTCGAGGGGCTTGTCGAGCTTGCTCTTGTCGATCTTGATGTCCCAGCCCGGGACGGCCTGCGGGGTGACGGACGAGAGCGGGTGGTCGGCCGGGAAGTTGACTTCGAGCTTCACCGTCGAGGCCTGGTCGCGCTCGTTGGGGACCTTGAAGTTGAGCGTGGCGTATCCGCCCTTGGCGGCCTCGCCCACCGGCTGGACGCTGACGTGCGCGGCGGCCGGGCCGGCGATCAGCAGAACGGTGGAAGCGGCGACGCCGCCGGCGAGGGCGATACGGGAAAGCTTCATGGCAGGAATCTCCACAGGGAAACGGAACACGGTGGTCCGGCGCGCGGATGCGCGGCGGCATCACGACACCTCGGGGTGCGGTTCCGTGCGGACGGTCGCGTGCACAGGGACGTGCGCGAGCGGCCCGCGGGCCCGGTGGAGGCGTCGCGTCAGGCTGCGAGGGCGTACGGGGCCGGAGGCCCGCGCCTGATCACCAGGTGCTGCAGAGGATCCGCCGGGGCCGGCAGCGGTACGTCGTCGGAGCGACGCGGCACGCGCGGCCCGGCCACGGCCTGCTCCCACTCCCCGGCCCGCAGCGCGCGGACGAGGGCGAGCGCCGCCCGCAGCGACCGCAGCCGGGCCCCGGCCGCCAGCGCCTGGGCGCTGTGGGCGGAGAGCCGGGCCAGCGCGAAGAGGGCGATCTCGCCGCGCCGCAGCAGCCAGCCGGTGGCGAGCGCGACGAGGACGTGGGCCAGGAACATCGGCAGGCTCGGCAGCATCGCGGTCACCGCGGCGCAGACCTGCGCGATGCCCGAGGCGCCGTCCGCTCCCGCCGCAGCGGCGGACTGGGCCGCTCCGGATCCGCCGCCCGCCGCGAGATGGCCGTGGGCCCCCGCGAGCGTCGACGGGTCGATGCCCGCGGAGGAGACGATGCGGTGGGCCTCGGCCGCGTTCAGCCCCGCCGGTCCCTCGCCGCAGACGAGCCCGGAGGCGAACCGGATGAGCGGGTTGTCGCCGCCCGTGGTCCCGGGGGGGCCGGGCGGGGGGGGGGCGGGGGGGGGGGGGGGGGGGGGGGGGGGGGGGGGGGGCGCCCCCCCCCCCGGGGGGGGGGGCGGGGGCGGCGGGGCGGGGGGG
>NZ_JAFEUF010000048.1:36859-37101 GCF_016901035.1 Streptomyces durocortorensis | reverse complement strand
GGCCCCCGGCGGTCCGTCTCCCCAGCCGCGGGAGACGGACCCGGTGCCGGGGCGAGCCGTCCGACCAGGAGACACAGCGCTCCTGCGGCTCCGGCGGCACCACGGCCGGCGGCGGTGAACCGCCCGGACGGCTCCCCGGCCGTCCCGGCGTCCCGCCCCCCGCCGCCCCCGGGGCCCGGACCCGCGGCGGGGGCCCCGGGGATGTCCCGCGGGGCCGGCCCCGGGCCAGGTACGCCGGGCGC
>NZ_JAFEUF010000048.1:0-36849 GCF_016901035.1 Streptomyces durocortorensis | reverse complement strand
GTACGGGACCGGCGCCGGCCGGTCCCGTACGGCGTACCGGGGCGGCGCGGGGGGGGCCCCCCCCCCCCCCCCCCGGGGGCCCCGGGGGGGGGGGCCCCCCCCCCCCCCCCCGCCCCCCCCCCCGCGGGGGGGGGCGGCCCCCCCCCCCCCCCCGGGGGGGGGGCGCCGGCGGCGCCCGCCCGGGCGGCGCTGGGCCGCGGCGCCGGCCGGGGGCGGCACACCCCGCATCCGGCGGCCGGGCCGCCGGGCGCGGCGACCACGACACGCGCCGAGCGGAACCGCCGGAGCGGGTGTGCCCGATCCGTCCGCCCCGGGCGGGACGGAAGGAGCAGGTGTGCCCCGTCCGTTCGCGCAGGGCCGGACGGACGGGGCAGATGTGCCCCGTCCGTCCTCGCCTCGTTCCGGTCCGTTCTCACACAGGGGGTTCGGCGCCGGTCGGTCGGCGGATTGGTCCCGAGAGCTCATTCACTCGTTCGGAGCAGAGTCGATGATCGACCAATCCTTTCGGCCGACGGCCACGAATAGGGGGTGAGGAGCGCTCCAACAGCGCTCCGACCAGTGCGGAAGGACCGGAGGGAGCCGGAATGGCAGGGGAACGGCGGCGGACGGCCGTGGTGGGGGCCGGGGTGGCGGGACTGACCGCCGCCCACGTTCTCCGGGACGCTCATGAGGTGACGCTGTACGAAGCCGACGACCGCCTCGGGGGCCACGCCCACACCCACGACCTGGGCGCGTCCGACGGGCGGGTGCACCGCGTCGACTCCGGGTTCATCGTGCACAACCGGCGGACCTACCCCCGTCTGCTGCGGCTCTTCGACGAACTGGGCGTCGCCACCCAGGAGTCCGAGATGTCGATGTCCGTGCGGTGCGAGGGGTGCGGCCTGGAGTACGCGGGGGCCCGTGGGCCCGCCGGGCTCTTCGCCCAGCCGGGCTCCGCCGTGCGCGGACGCTATCTGCGGATGCTCGCCGAGGTGCCGCGCTTCCACCGCGCCGCCCGGGCCGTGCTCACGCTGCCGGAGAGCGGAGCGAGCGGGATGACGCTGGGGGAGTTCGCCCGGCGCGGGCGGTTCTCGCCGTACTTCCACGCCCACTTCCTCACCCCGATGGTCTCCGCCGTCTGGTCCTGCGACCCGGTCACCGCCCTGCGCTACCCGGCCCGCTATCTCTTCCGCTTCCTCGACCACCACGGCATGCTCACCATCGGGAACTCCCCGGTCTGGCGCACCGTCACCGGCGGCTCGCGCTCCTACGTCGACCGTGTGGTCAAACAGCTCACCACCGTGCACATTGCCACCCCGGTACGCGCCATCACCCGGCACGCGGACGGCGTCGAGGTCACCACGGAGGACGGCACGACCACCCCGTACGACTCCGTCGTCATCGCCACCCACCCCGACCAGGCGCTGCGGATGCTCGCCGACCCGACCGACGCCGAGCGCAGCACGCTCGGCGCGTTCCGGTACTCCCGCAACCCCACCCTGCTCCACACGGACACCGCCCTGCTGCCGCGCGCCCGGGGGGCCAGGGCCTCCTGGAACTACCTGATGCCCTCCTGCGCCGCCGACGCCGACCGGGTCACCGTCAGCTACGACATGAACCGGCTCCAGCGGCTCGACGCCCCGGACACCTTCGTCGTCACGCTGAACGGCTCCGACCGGGTCGACCCGCACACCGTCCGCGCCCGCATGGTCTACGAGCACCCCGTCTACACCCCGGAGTCGGTCGCGGCCCAGGGCCGGCTGCCCGCCCTGTCCGGCCCCGTCACCGCCTACGCGGGGGCGTACCACGGCTGGGGGTTCCACGAGGACGGCTGCCGTTCGGGGGTCGAGGCCGCCGCCGCCCTGGGGGTGCGGTGGTGAACGCCCTCTACCCGTGCACCATCACGCACGTACGGAACCGGCCCACGAAGTACGCGTTCCGGCACCGGACGTATCTGTGGCTGATCGACCCCGACCGGCCGCCCCGGCTGCCGCGCGCCCTGCGGCCGCTGGCCCGGTTCGATGCCCGCGACCACTTCGCCGGCACCGCCCCCACCATCCGGGACGGTCTGGAGCGCTTCCTGCGGGCCCGGGACGTGGAGCTGGGCGACGGCACCGTCACCATGCTGACCCAGGCCCGGGTGTTCGGGTACGTCTTCAACCCGATCACCGTCTACTGGTGCCACCGCGCCGACGGCAGTCCCCTCTGCGTCGTCGCCGAGGTGCACAACACGTACGGCGGACGCCACGGCTACCTTCTGCGCCCCGACGGGAATGACCGAGCCGTTACCGGCAAGGAGTTCTACGTCTCGCCGTTCTTCCCCGTGGACGGCGGCTACCGGATGCGGCTGCCCGAGCCCGGGGCGCGTCTCGACCTGAGCATCCATCTGGAGCGGGAGGGGGGCCGCCCGTTCACCGCGACCGTACGCGGTGGGCGCCGCCCCGCCACACCGCGCCAGCTGGTGCGCCTCGCCCTGCGCCACCCCCTCTCCACCATCCTTGTCTCCGCCGCGATCCGCCTGCACGGAATCCGGCTCTACCTGCGCGGACTCCCCGTGCAACCCCGTCCCCCTCACCGCACACAGGAAGGCATGCAGTGACCGCTCCCACCTCGGCGCTGCCGGCAGAGCACACCCCCGGGACCGACCCGGAACGCTGGCCCGACATCGTCACCCTGCCCCGGGTGTCCCGCGCCCGGACCGCCGTCGCCGAACGCATCGTCCGCCGCGCGCTCGGCGGTCTCCCCCTGCGCGCCCGGCTCGCGGGCCAAGGCGACATCGGCCTCGGCGGACCGCTCATGGACATCCGCGACCCCGACGCCTTCTTCCGGCGGATCGGGGCGAGCGGACTCATCGGCTTCGGCGAGTCCTACATGGCCGGCGAGTGGGACGCGCCGGACCTCGTCGCCGTGCTGACCGTCCTCGCCGACAACGCCGCCGACCTCGTCCCCCGCTCCCTGCAACGCCTGCGCGGCATCTGGCATCTGCGCAGGCCCGCCGCGCAGATGAACACCCCCGAGGGCTCCCGGGACAACATCAGCCACCACTACGACCTGTCCAACGAGCTGTTCGCCCTCTTCCTCGACGAGACGCTCTCGTACTCCTCCGCCGTCTTCCGCGGTTTCCCCGCCGACCACGACCTGCTGCCCGCCGCCCAGCACCGCAAGATCGACCGGCTGCTGGATGCCGCCGGGGTCACCGAGGGCACCCGTCTCCTGGAGATCGGCACCGGCTGGGGCGAACTGGCCATCCGTGCGGCCGCCCGCGGCGCCCGGGTCGTCACCGTCACCCTCTCCGCCGAGCAGCGCACCCTCGCTCTCGCCCGTATCCGCGAGGCCGGATTCGAGGACCGCGTCGAGGTGCGGCTGAGCGACTACCGCCATGTCACCGGCGACTACGACGCCATCGTCAGCGTCGAGATGGTCGAGGCGGTCGGCGAGGAGTTCTGGCCGGTCTACTTCGAGACCCTGGACCGGCTGCTCGCCCCCGGCGGCCGGGTCGCCCTCCAGGCCATCACCATGCCCGACGACCGGCTGCGCGCCAGCCGATCCACGTACACCTGGATCCACAAGTACATCTTCCCCGGCGGACTGCTGCCCTCCACCGAGGCCGTGGAGCGGATCACCACCGGACGCACGAGCCTGCGCACCACCCAGCGCATCCGCTTCGGCGCGCACTACGCCGAAACGCTCCGCCTGTGGCGCGAGCGGTTCACCGGACGGGCGGCCGAGGTCGACGCCCTCGGCTTCGACGCCGTCTTCCGCCGGATGTGGACCTTCTACCTCGCGTACTCCGAAGCGGGCTTCCGCTCCGGCTATCTCGATGTGCAGCAGCTGCTGCTGACCCGTGAGGAGACGGCGTGACCACCTCCGCCACCAGGCCCCCCGCCCGGCGCACCCCGACCGGGGCCGCCCAGCGCGTCGAACCGCTGATCGAGCGGTTCCTCGGCGGCGGACTGCCGGTCCGGGTACGGATGTGGGACGGCAGCGAGACCGGTCCCCGGGACGCCCCCACCGTTCATGTGCGGACCCGCAGAGCCCTGCGCCGACTGCTGTGGGAGCCGGGCGAAATCGGCCTCGCCGAGGCCTACATCACCGGCGACATCGACCTCGACGCCGACCTCGGCGACGGGCTGCGCGCCATGCGCCGCGCCGTGCGCGAACGCGGCCTCACCGCGCCCTCGCCCGCCCTCGCAGACCGGCTCAAGGCGGCCGGCCTCGCCCTGCGCCTCGGCGCGGTCGGCCCCCGGCCGCCGGTGCCCGCCGCCCGCGCCGGACTGAGCGGGGCCCTGCACAGCAAGGCCCGCGACCGGGCGGCGATCAGCCACCACTACGACCTGTCCAACGCCTTCTACGCCCTGCTCCTCGACGAGACGATGGCGTACTCCTGCGGCTACTGGACCAGCGACGCACCCGGCTACGGCCCGGCCGATGCGCAGCGCGACAAGCTGGAGCTGATCTGCCGCAAGCTCGGACTGCGGCCCGGCTCCCGGCTGCTGGACGTGGGCTGCGGCTGGGGTTCGCTGACCCTGTACGCGGCCGAGCGCCACGGCGTCCGCGTCACCGCCGTCACCCTCGCCGCCGAACAGGCCGCGTACGTACGGCAGCAGGTCGAGAGCCGTGGGCTCGGCGATCTCGTCGAGGTGCTGAACATCGACTACCGGGACATCGCGGAGCGGCCCGAGACCCGGGGCGCGTACGACGCCGTGTCCACCATCGAGATGGGCGAGCACGTCGGGGACGCCGAGTACCCCGCGTTCACCCGGATCCTGCACGACTCCCTGCGGCCGCGCGGGCGGGTGCTGGTCCAGCAGATGTCGCGGGGGACGACCGCCCCGGGTGGCGGCGCGTTCATCGAGTCCTACATCGCCCCCGACATGCACATGCGGCCGGTCGGCGAGACCGTCGGTCTGCTGGAGGGCTCGGGGCTGGAGGTCCGCGACGTCGAATCCCTGCGCGAGCACTATGTGTGGACGGTGGAGGCCTGGCGGCGCACGCTGGAGGAGCGCTGGAGCGAGTTCGTCGCCATGGTGGGGGAGGAGACCGCGCGGGTGTGGCGGCTCTATCTCGTCGGCGGCGCGCTCGCGTTCGAGGAACGGCGGATGGGCGTCGACCAGATCCTCTCCGTACGGCCCGACCGGGTCGGCTCGGCCGCGATGCCGGCCACCCGGCGCGACTGGTACGCACCGGACGCCGGCCCGGAGGAGGGCCGGTGAGCGGCTTCGGCTGGGCCGCGTTCGCGAGCGGGCTCGCGGGCGCGGCCGTCGCCGCCCTCGGCGTCATGCTCGTCACCTTCGCCGTCGCCCTGAAGAAGGGCGTGCACCGGATCGTCGACGTCGCCTGGGGCATCGGGTTCGCCGCCGTCGCGCTGGTCTCCTACGGCCTCTCGGCGGGCGAGGGCGACGACGCCCGCCGACTGCTCGTCACCGCGCTGACCGTGATCTGGGGGCTGCGCCTCGCGATCCACATCGGGCGGCGCGGGAAGGGCCACGGGGAGGACCCGCGCTACGAGAAGATGCTGGCCAAGGCCCCCGGCAACCCCCAGCTGTACGCCCTGCGCAAGGTGTACCTGCTCCAGGGCGCGCTGGTCTGGCTCGTCTCGCTCCCGGTCCAGGCCGCCCAGTACCTCACCGCGCCGCTGGCCTGGTGGGCGTGGGCGGGGGTCCTGCTGTGGGCGGTCGGGCTGGCCTTCGAGGCGATCGGTGACGCCCAGCTCGCCCGGTTCAAGTCCGACCCCGCCAACAAGGGGAAGATCATGGACCGGGGGCTGTGGTCCTGGACCCGCCATCCGAACTACTTCGGTGACTTCTGCGTCTGGTGGGGCCTCTTCCTCTTCGTCTGCCAGGCTCCTGCCGCCGCTGCCGCCACCGTCGTGGCCCCCCTGGTGATGACCTTCCTGCTGACCAAGGGCAGCGGCGCGGCCCTGCTGGAGCGGCACATGGCCGACCGGCCCGGGTTCGACGCGTACCGGGCCCGGACGAGCGGCTTTTTCCCGCGGCCGCCGCGCCGGGTGTGAGGACGCGGGGGGGGGGGGGGGGGGGGGGGGGCCCGCGCCGGGGGGGGGGGGCCGGGGGCCCCGGCCCCTGACCGTTTCGGCGCCGGCCCTGCCGGACTGCCGGTCCGGGTCCTACAGGTGCGGGAGGATCGACGGCATCAGGTCCTGGAACGTGCGGCCGTTGGCCGGGTTCCCGAGGGCCGTCATCTGCCATCCGGTGCCCGCGCGGTGCACCTTCGCCATGATCTGCGCGGTGTACTGGCCGCCGCCGTCGAGCGTGTACCGGGCGAGCTCCTGGCCGTTGGTCTCGTCGACGATGCGGCAGAAGGCGTTCTGCACCTCCTGGAACGTCTGCCCGGTGAAGGAGTTCACCGTGAAGACGATCTGGTCGATGTGGACCGGCACACGCTGGAGGTCGACGAGGATGGCCTCGTCGTCGCCGCCGGAGCCAGCGCCGCCGACCAGGTTGTCGCCGGTGTGCTTGACCGAGCCGTCATCGCTGACGAGGTGGCGGAAGAACACGACGTCGACCGGCTGCTTGTCGGCGAAGAGCACCGCCGAGGCGTCCAGGTCGACCTCGCGGGTACGCGAACCGAACAGGCCACGGCGCGGAGCCGCCTGCCAGCCGAGCCCCATCCGTACCGCGGTCAGGGTTCCCCCGTCGCTCTTCTGCAGGCTGATGGCCTGACCCTTGGTCATATTGACCGTCACGCGCTGTCCCCTCTCGGCATTGCCCCGCAACCATCCGTGTGCGGTTTCCCCGCACCCTACGCATTCCACCCCGGGCGGCAGCAGGTTCGGTCCGTTTTCGTGTCGGTCTTGCAACACACCCGGCGCGGCCCGCCCGGTGCGGTGGAAACGGTGTCGGTCGCCGGCGACGGGACCGGCCCGGCACCGGCGATCTCACCGGCGACGGGCGTCGGGATCAGGCCATGCCCGCTTCCTTCATCTGACGCAGTTCCTTCTTCAGTTCGCCGACCTCGTCGCGCAGCCGGGCGGCCACCTCGAACTGCAGATCCGCGGCGGCGGCCCGCATCCGCTCGGTCATCTCCTCGATGATCCCGGCCAGTTCGGTGGCGGGCCGGTCGCTGAGCACCGCGCCGGGCTTGGCGGCCTTGCCCTTCGCCCCGCCCTTGGCGGCCTTGCCACCGAGCGCCGGGACCGGGGCCTTGGTCTCCTTGCCCTGGCGGTAGCCGGTGCCGAGGAGCTGCTCGGTGTCGATCTCCTCGCGGGCGATGGTCGCGACGATGTCGTTGATCTTCTTGCGCAGCGGCTGCGGGTCGATGCCCCGCTCGGTGTTGTAGGCGATCTGCTTCTCGCGGCGGCGGTTCGTCTCGTCGATCGCCTGGGCCATGGCCGGGGTGATCTTGTCGGCGTACATGTGGACCTGGCCGGAGACGTTACGGGCGGCGCGGCCGATGGTCTGGATGAGCGAGGTGCCGGAGCGCAGGAAGCCCTGCTTGTCGGCGTCGAGGATGGCCACGAGGGACACCTCGGGGAGGTCGAGGCCCTCGCGCAGGAGGTTGATGCCGACGAGCACGTCGTACTCGCCGGAGCGCAGCTCGCGCAGCAGCTCGATGCGGCGCAGGGTGTCGACGTCGCTGTGCAGATAGCGGACCTGGATGCCGAGCTCCAGGAAATAGTCGGTGAGGTCCTCCGACATCTTCTTGGTGAGCGTGGTGACCAGGACCCGCTCGTCGCGCTCGGTGCGCTTGCGGATCTCGTGGACCAGGTCGTCGATCTGGCCCTCGGTGGGCTTGACCACGACCTCGGGGTCGACGAGACCGGTGGGGCGGATGATCTGCTCGACGAACCCGTCGCCGCGCGAGAGCTCGTACTTCCCCGGGGTGGCGGAGAGGTACACCGTCTGGTCGATCCGCTTCAGGAACTCCTCCCACTTCAGCGGCCGGTTGTCCATGGCGGACGGCAGCCGGAAGCCGTGGTCCACGAGGGTCCGCTTGCGGGAGGCGTCGCCCTCGTACATCGCGCCGATCTGCGGGACAGTGACGTGGGACTCGTCCAGGACGAGGAGGAAGTCGTCCGGGAAGTAGTCGAGGAGGGTGTTGGGGGCGGTGCCGGGGGCGCGGTCGTCGAAGTGCATCGAGTAGTTCTCGACTCCGGAGCAGGTGCCGATCTGGCGGAGCATCTCGATGTCGTACGTGGTGCGCATGCGCAGGCGCTGGGCCTCCAGCATCTTGCCCTGCTTCTCCAGCTCGGCCAGGCGCTGTTCCAGCTCCTGCTCGATGCCGCTGACGGCCTTCTCCATGCGCTCGGGGCCGGCGACGTAGTGGCTGGCGGGGAAGACGTGGACCGTGGGGTCCTCGCTGATGATCTCGCCGGTCAGCGGGTGGAGCGTGGACAGCGCCTCGATCTCGTCGCCGAACATCTCGATGCGGACGGCGAGCTCCTCGTAGACCGGGAAGATCTCGATGGTGTCGCCCCGGACCCGGAAGGTGCCGCGGGTGAAGGCCAGGTCGTTGCGGCTGTACTGCATCTCGACGAAGCGGCGCAGCAGCTGGTCGCGGTCGATCTCCTCGCCGACCTTGAGCTGGACCATGCGGTCCACGTACTCCTGGGGCGTACCGAGACCGTAGATGCAGGAGACGGAGGCGACCACGACGACGTCACGCCGGGTGAGCAGCGAATTCGTCGCGGAGTGGCGCAGTCGCTCGACCTCCTCGTTGATGGAGGAGTCCTTCTCGATGTAGGTGTCCGACTGCGGGACGTACGCCTCGGGCTGGTAGTAGTCGTAGTACGAGACGAAATACTCCACCGCGTTGTTCGGGAGGAGCTCACGGAACTCGTTGGCCAGCTGGGCGGCGAGCGTCTTGTTGGGCGCCATCACCAGGGTGGGGCGCTGCAGCTTCTCGATCATCCAGGCGGTGGTCGCCGACTTGCCGGTGCCGGTCGCGCCGAGCAGGACGACGTCCTTCTCGTCGGCGCGGATTCGCCGCTCCAGCTCGGCGATGGCCGCCGGCTGGTCGCCGCTGGGCTGGTAGGGACTGACGACCTCGAAAGGCCGCACCGAACGTTCGATCTTGGAAACGGGCCGCATGCAACCACCGTACGGCCCCCCACTGACAACGGCCTCGGATCAGCGGTACCGGGCCCCGCCCGCCCCCCCGCGGGCGGGGCCCCGCAGCGGCCGTCCGGCGCGCGGGTCCGGGCCGGGTTCGCCCGTCACCGCCCCGGGGTCGAACAGGAGCACCACGGCGGCGAGGAGCAGGAAGCAGCCGGGGCCCACCAGCATCGGGCCGATCATCTCGGCGGGCCGGTCGCCGGGCAGGACCGCGGACAGGTCGGACGGCAGGGTGGGCGGCAGGTGCAGGTGCACGTCGAGCGCGGCCATGCCGGTGTAGTGCATCCCGGTCACCGCGACGGCCATCAGGATGCTCGCGCCGAGGCCGGAGAGGGCGCCCCGGAGGGTGACGGCCGCCCACAGCGCGCCCGTGGCGGCGGCCCCGGCGATGAGCACCGAGAGGACGACGAGGGGCGTGTCGTACGCGAACCGCGCGTCCATACGCATGCCGGCCATGCCGAGGTAGTGCATCGAGGCGATGCCGAGGCCGGTGATGGTGCCGCCCGTGATCAACGCCATGCGGGTCGCGCCCCGGTACCCGACAATGAAGATGCCGATGCCGACCATCACGACGGCCAAGGCCAGGCCCGCGAAGGTGAGGGGCCTGTCGTAGGAGATCGGCGTCTCCTGGACGGTGAAGCCTGTCATCGCGACGAAGTGCATGGTCCACACCCCGGAGCCGATGGACAACGAGCCCAGGGCCAGCCAGCCGGCCCGGTAGGAGCGTGCGGCGTGCAGGGACCTGGTGGTGCAGCGGAGCCCGAGGGCGGCTCCCAGGGCGGCCATGAGGAATGCCGCGACCGGAGTCACCAGGCCGTAGGTGAATCCGTCGACTGTTCCTTGCATGCGCGTGGCCCTTTCGAGAATGCCCGGGTTCGAGGAGGATCCCCAAGGGGCAAGTCCCGGCAGACAGACAAAAGAAGACGCATTTTATCGGCACGGCCGGGTGCCGTGCCGAGGCGGTGGTCCCCGGGACCGAAGGTTCCGTTCATGTCATGGCCATCGCCGCCCCGCCGGGCGTTGGCGGGCCGCTGTCACTCTCTGCGTGTCCGCACACTCCCGACGTGAGGAGTCCCCGTGTTCATCCGCACCGCAACCGCTTCCACCACGGCCGCCGTCCTGATCGGCACCGGCGCCCTGCTGCTGCCCGCCGACCGGCCCGAGGCTCCGGACCAGGTCTCCGCGCAGCGGGCGAACCCGGTCGTCGTGGCCCACCGGGGGGCGTCGGGCTACGCGCCGGAGAACACCCTCGCCGCCGTCGACGCCGCGGACGCGCTCGGCATCGACTGGGTCGAGAACGACGTCCACCGCAGCCGCGACGGGGTGCTCGTCGTGCTGCACGACACCGATCTGAAGCGCACCACGGACGTCGAGGAGGTCTTCCCCGACCGGGCCCCCTGGGCGGTCAAGGACTTCACCGCTGCGGAGCTGGCGAAGCTCGACGCGGGCAGCTGGTTCGGCAGCGAGTTCACCGGGGCCCGGATCCCGACGCTCACCCAGTTCCTGCACCGGATGGAGCGCAACCGGCAGAAGCTGCTCCTGGAGATCAAGAGCCCGGCGACCTACCCGGGCATCGAGCGGGACATCATCCGGACGCTCGGCCGCTCGGGGTGGCTGGACCGCTCCCACGTACGGGACCGGCTGGTCATCCAGAGCTTCGGCGCCGACAGCGTGAAGAAGGTGCACACCCTGCGCCCCGACATCACGACCGGCTTCCTGGGAACCCCGGCGGTGGCCGACCTGCCCTCGTACGCGGCGTTCACCGATCAGATCAACCCCTCCTACGCGACGATCGGCGCCGACTACGTGGCGGCCGTCCAGCGGCTCAAGGGCCCGCACGGCAAGCGTCTGCGGGTGAACACGTGGACGGTCAACAAGGCAGCGGACGCGGTGAAGGCCCGTGACTACGGGGTCGACGGCATCATCACCAACTTCCCCGACGTGGTGCGCGACGCGACGAGCTGAGGCGGCGCGGCGGCCTTCCGGCCTTCTGGCCTTCTGGCCTTCTGGCCTTCTGGCCTTCCGGTCTTCCGGTCTTCCGGTCTTCCGGGCTTTTCACCGACCGGCCCGTCGCTGTCAGTGGCGGGTCGTACGGTGGTCGGCATGGACAGTTACGGGGTCGGTGGAGAGCCGGTCGTCGAGTGGGCCGTGGTGGACAGCGGCATCGGCCCGCTGCTGCTCGCGGCGACCGGGGCCGGTCTGGTGAACGTGGCCTTCCACGCCCGCCCCGCCGTGCGGGACGCGGTCCTCGAACGCTTGCGGACCCGGTTCGGCGCGGAGCCGGTGGAGGCGCCCGGTTCGGCCCGGCTCGCCGAGCCCATACGTGAGCTCGCGGCGTACCTCGCGGGCGGGCGGCAGGATTTCACCCTCGATCTGGACTGGTCGCTGGCCTCCGGCTTCCACCGCGAGGTGCTCCGCGAGCTGGCGTCCGGGGTGCCCTACGGGACGGTCGTCGGGTACGGCGAGCTGGCCGCGCGGGTGGGCCGGCCGGAGGGGGCGCAGGCGGTGGGCGCAGCCATGGGGGCCAATCCGCTGCCGGTGGTGGTGCCGTGCCACCGGGTGGTGGAGAGCGACGGGGGTCTGGGCGGATTCGGCGGCGGCCTGGAGACCAAGCGGCAACTGCTGGCACTGGAGGGGGTGCTGCCGCAGCCGCTGTTCTAGGGCCTGCCGTCGAACTGCCTGCCGTCGAACCGCCGCCGTCGCCCGGGCGGTCCTGCCGCAGGTGTCGGTAGTTCCTGGGGCTGCCGCAGTTGCCGGTCATCGTGGGGCGGGCTGGATTCACCCGCCCGGGTGCACTGCGGCCGCCGGGCGGTGGCACACTGCGCCGGTGACCCGACCCCTCTCCCTCCCCCAGGTCCCGGCCGTCGGCCTGCCCGCTCTCCAGCGCCGGACGTCGGCCGTGCTCGTCGTCAGCCAGATACTCGGCGGCCTCGGCGTCGCCATCGGCATCGCCCTGGCCCCGATGCTGGCCTCCGAGGTGAGCGGATCGGAGGCGCTGTCCGGACTGGCGCCGACCGCGTCCGTCCTCGGCACGGCTCTGCTGTCGCTGCCGCTGGCCGCTCTGATGACCGCACGGGGCCGCCGGTCCGGTCTGGTGCTCGCGTATCTGATCGGTGCGCTGGGCGGTGGCCTGATCGTCCTCGCCACGATGCTGCCGAGCTTCCCGCTGCTGCTGCTCGGCATGGCCGGGTTCGGCGCGGGGTCGCTGGCCGGGCTCCAGGCGCGGTTCGCGGCCGCCGACCTGGTGGGGCCGGGGCGGCGGGGGCGGGCGATCTCCACCGTCGTCTGGGCCACCACGATCGGCTCGGTCCTGGGCCCCAACATCTCGGCCCCGGCGAGCCGGCTGTTCCGCGGTACGCCGGTGCCCGAGGCAGCCGGGCCCTTTCTGTGTTCGGCCGCCGTGTTCCTGCTCGCCGGTCTCGTCGTCGCGCTCGCGCTGCGCCCTGATCCGCTCCTCACCGCCCGCGCCCTGGCCCCCAAGGGCCCGGCGGGGCCGCCGAAGCGCTCCCTGCGCGCCGGGATCGAGGCCGTACGGGAGTCGCCGATGGCGCGGCTGGCCCTGGTGACGGTCACCGTGTCGCACACCGCCATGGTGTCGATCATGGTCATGACCCCGGTCGACCTGAGCCGGCACGGTGCCGATCTCCAGTTGATCGGGCTCGTCATCAGCGGCCACATCGCGGGCATGTACGCGTTCTCGCCGGTGATGGGATGGCTGGCCGACCGGTTCGGGCGGCTCTCGGTGATCGGTCTGGCCGTAGGGCTGCTGAGCCTCGCCGCGCTGCTCGCGGGCACCGCCGGGCCGCGGCACGGGCAGACCGCCGCGGGCCTGTTCGTCCTGGGCCTCGGCTGGTCGGCGGGGATGATCGCCGGTTCGGCGCTGCTCACCGACGCGGTGCCGCAGTCCGCCCAGGCCGCGGTGCAGGGGTTGTCGGACCTGACCATGAACGCGGCGGCGGGCATCGGCGGGGCGACGGCCGGGGTCATCGTCGCCCAGTGGGGGTACGGCCCCCTCAACGCGATCGGCGCCGCGCTGCTGCTGCCGGTCGCCGCGCTCGCCCTGCGCCGGAGCCTGCGACGGCCGGGAGCGGCCGGCGGCTGACGCACGGCCCGGGCCGTGGCCGCCCGGGCCGCGGACGACCCGGCTGCGAACGACCGGCCACGAACGGCCCGGCTGCGGACGCCCCGGCCGCGGACGAAAGCCACCCCGGCCACCCCGGCCATCCGGACAACAGCCACCCGGCCACCCGGCCACCGACACGGTCACAGCGGCGACCACCGGACGTCAGAGGCTGATGTGGTACGCCTTGCGCAGCGTCTCGTGAACGGTCCAGGTCGTCCGGTCGCCCTCGCGCAGGACGCAGGCGTCGCCCGGGCCGATCTCCAGCGTCGCCCCGCCCTCGACCGCGACCGTCGCCCGGCCGCTGACGACCACGAACAGCTCGTTCGCCTCGGTGTCGGTGACCACGCCGGGCGTGATCTGCCAGATCCCACGGATCTGCTGTCCGTCCGCCGATTCCCACAGCACCTTGCCCGTCACCACGGGGTCTCCGGACACGATCTGCGCCGGATCGAGGGGTTCCGGTACGAGCTCGGCGTCCGGGATGTGCACGGCGAAGGAGGCGGGGACCTGGTCATATGTCGTCATGGCCGGTCACCTTAGCGACCGCTTCCGGCCATCCGGCGACCAGGACCCGCCGCGGGACGTCCGTCCGTGGTTTGCGGCCCTCCCGCCCGCGACAGGGATGGGGGCATGCCTCAGAACTCACCAGGTCCCTACGAGCCGGTGCTTTCGGCGGAGGTGCGCGCGGCTCTGAGCACCGGTCTGCCCGTCGTGGCACTGGAGTCGACGATCATCGCGCACGGTCTGCCGCGCCCCCGCAACCTGTCCGTGGCCCGGGAGCTGGAGGGGCTCGTCCGGTCGGCCGGGGCGGTCCCGGCCACCGTCGCCGTCCTGGACGGCCGGGCCCATGTGGGCCTCGGCGAGGACCAGTTGGAGCGGATCGCCGGCGACCCCGCGGTACGCAAGCTGGGGCACCGCGATCTCGCCCCGGCACTCGCCTCCGGGGCGAGCGGGGCGACCACGGTGTCCGCCACGGCGTTCCTGGCGGCGCGGGCGGGCGTCGGCGTCTTCGCGACCGGCGGGCTCGGCGGCGTACACCGGGAATGGGCCTACGACCAGGACGAGTCGGCCGATCTGCGGTTGCTCGCCCGCACCGGGATCACCGTGGTCTGCGCGGGGGTGAAGTCGATCCTCGACGTCCCGGCGACCCTCCAGCGGCTGGAGACCCTCGGCGTCGGCATCGTCGGCTACGGCACCGGGCACTTCCCCGGCTTCTACCTGAGCAGCTCCGGCGAGCCCGTCGACTGGACGGTGCACAGCCCCGAGGAGGTGGTGGAGGTGATCCGGGCGAAGGAGGCCCTGGGCGGCCCGGCGGCCGCGCTGATCGTCGCCAACCCCGTAACGGAGGAGGACCAGTTGGATCCGGCGCTGCACGACCGGGTGCTGGCGGAGGCGCTGGACGCGTGCCGCGAGCGGGGCATCTCGGGGCAGGGGGTCACGCCCTTCCTGCTGGACCAGCTGATGCGGCGGACCGAGGGCGCGTCGCTGGAGGCGAACCTCGCGGCCGTACGCGGAAACGTGGCGCTCGCGGCGTCGATCGCCGTCGCGGCGGCCGCCCGGTGAACCGTCCGGCGGCGGGCGGCGGACTCCTGGTGGTGGGGGAAGTGGTCACGGACGTGGTGGCGCGGTACGGGTCGGCGCTCGCGCACGGTACGGACACGTCGGCCCGGATCCGGACCCTGCCGGGCGGCGCGGGGGCCAACGTCGCCTGTTGGGCGGTGCGTTCGGGCTGTGCCGACGTGCGGCTGCTCGCCCGGGCCGGGGCGTGGTCCGCCGACTGGCACCGGGAGGCGTTGGAGCGGGCGGGGGTGCGGGCGTTCCTGGCGGTGGACGAGGAGGTTCCGACGGCGACGGTCATCGCCCTGGTCGACGCGGATGCCGAGCGAACGTTCCTGACCGACGCCGGTGCGGTACTGCGGCTCGCCTCCGACGACTTCGCGCCGTCGATGCTGGAGGAAGTCGGGGGGCTGCATCTCTCCGGCTACCTCCTCTTCGCGCCGTCGAGCCGGGCCGCCGCTCTCCTCGCCGTCCGCACCGCCGTGGAGCGGGGGATTCCGGTGAGCGTCGATCCGGCGTCGGCCGGATTTCTCGGCGAGCTGGGACCGAAGCGGTTCCTGGAGTTCGCGGAGGGCGCGGAGCTGCTGCTGCCGAACGCGGACGAGGCCCGGCTGCTCACCGGGCTGCCCGAAACCGGTTCCGCGGCGGCCGAGTTGAGCCGGTGGTTCCCGCGCGTCGTCGTCACCCTGGGCGCGCGGGGGGCCGTGGTGGCGGCCGGGGGTGAGGTCGTCGGCCGCGTGCCCGCCCCGCCCGTGCGGGAGCCGGTCGACTCGACGGGGGCGGGCGACGCGTTCACGGGCGGGTTCCTGGCCGCCCTGCTGGCAGGGGCGGACGAGGTGACCGCGGCCGCCGAGGGCTGCCGGGCGGGGGCTGCGGCCGTGGCCACGGTGGGCGGCCGGCCACCGGCCCGTCGAGAACGGCCACCGGCCCGTTGAGAACGGCCACCGGTCCACTCCGAACGGGCGCCGCACCGCGTGTACGCCGAGGGCCGCCGCCCGCCGGGGGCGCACGGTTCACCCGCTCCCCGGCAGCCCCGACCAGGCCGGGTGCGCGGGATCGTCCGCCCGGACCACCACGTGCGCCCGATCCGAGGGCGCCACCTCGTCCTCGTACCGGGCGAAGGCGGGCAGGGTCCAGCGGTCCGGCTCCGCCGTCCGCCGCCGCAACGCCCCCGGTGACAGCCGCAGATGGACGCTGAGCGCGAACGGGAACCAGTGCCCCAGCAGGAACGGGCCGTGCACGACGACCACCCCGCCCTCGGGCAGCGCGTGGTACGGGGTGCGGGTGGCCCGGTCCGTCGCGGGATCCCACAGATCGGGTAGCACCCGGCCCGAGCCGCCCGCCTCCAGCGGCCCGAACACCTCGCGCCACAGCGCCCCGGTGTCCAACCAGCTGTCGACGTACGCGTCCGGGTCCTGCTTGCCGTACTCGAAGCGCAGGCTCGCCGGGCGGAGGAACCCCTCGGTGGAGACCACGAGGACCGAGCGGCCGAGCAGCCGGAGTTCCTCGGCGAGGCGCTCGGCAGCCTCCCCGGTGCGGGCGGCCGGCGCCCCGTCGATGCCGAGGGCGAGCCAGGGCCCGCCGTCGTCGGCGGACAGTCCGTCGCCGTACCGGGCCAGTTCGCGGGCCAGCCGTTCCCAGGTGATCGCTTCGAGTCGCACGGCTCCATCATCGCCGCCCCGGGGGAAGGATGCTTCCGTACGGGAGGTTGAGGACGCTGCCGCGCAGGAGGTTGAGGACGCGTCCGTACGGGAGGTTCAGGCGCCCCGCAGTTCGGCGGCGAGCGGGCCTTCGCCGGACACCTCCACGCGGCCGTCCTTCACCGCCCCCGCGAACGTCGCCCCGCCCCGCGCGAGCTCCAGGCAGACCTCCGCGTCCAGGACGATCCGGGCGTCGGGACAGTCGGCGGGGCCGTAGCCGTACACCGCTCCGTACGCCTCGCCGCCCGGGAGCACCGCCCTCGCTCCCCCACCGACGTGGAGACCGGCATGGGCACCGATACGGAGGTGGAACTCGCCCTCGTCGAGCCGGACTTCGAGGACACCCTCCCGGGTGAGCCCGGTGAGGGCGCCGAGCAGCGGCAGGGCGAACCAGTGGGCCCGCACCGCGTCGGTCGGACGG
The DNA here is from genome assembly GCF_016901035.1 of Streptomyces durocortorensis. GTDB lineage: Bacteria > Actinomycetota > Actinomycetes > Streptomycetales > Streptomycetaceae > Streptomyces > Streptomyces durocortorensis. Next base: position 19,998 of record NZ_JAFEUF010000048.1, on the reverse strand, counting down.
CGCTCGGCGAGCGCGGGCGCGCCCCAGGCGGCGAGGGCGGTGAGCACCGGCAGCAGGCCGTGGCCGCGCTCGGTCAGCTCGTAGACGGACGCGGCCGAGGGGGGCGGCAGCTTGCGGCGCAGGGCCAGTCCGCCCTGCTCCATGTCCTTGAGGCGGGAGGCCAGCACGTCCGTGCTGACGCCCGGCAGATCGGCGTGCAGGTCCGTGTACCGGCGCGGCCCGCCCAGCAGTTCACGGACGATCAGCAGCGTCCACCGGTCGCCGACGGAGTCGAGGGCGCGGGCGGTGGCGTCGAACTGGTCGTAGCTCCGGCGACGGACGGGACGGGCCGCTGAACGTGCTGCTGGACGCTCTGCTGGCTGCTGCTGACGTGGCATGCGACGCAGTCTAGACATGTTGTTGGACTTTCCAAGCTCAAGCTTGGTAAAACCAAGTATCGCAATTCGGCTCGGGAGGCAGCGCATGGAGTTCCGGCAGTCCAGCAAGCTCAACGAGGTCTGCTACGAGATCCGGGGCCCGGTCATCGAGCACGCCAACGCCCTGGAGGAGGCGGGCCACAGCGTGCTCCGCCTCAACACGGGCAACCCCGCGCTCTTCGGCTTCGAGGCGCCCGAGGAGATCGTCCAGGACATGATCCGGATGCTGCCGCAGGCCCACGGCTACACCGATTCGCGCGGCATCCTCTCGGCCCGGCGGGCGGTGGTCCAGCGCTACCAGGCCATGGGGCTGACCGAGATCGGCGTGGACGACGTGTTCCTCGGCAACGGGGTCTCCGAGCTGATCTCGATGGCCGTGCAGGCGCTGCTGGAGGACGGCGACGAGGTGCTCATCCCGGCCCCGGACTTCCCGCTGTGGACGGCGGTGACCACGCTCGCGGGCGGCAAGGCCGTGCACTACGTCTGCGACGAGGAGTCCGACTGGAACCCGGATCTCGCCGACATGGCCGCCAAGATCACCGACCGGACCAAGGCCGTCGTGATCATCAACCCCAACAACCCCACCGGCGCGGTCTATCCGCGCGAGATCCTCGAAGGCATCCTCGATCTGGCCCGGCGGCACGGGCTGATGGTGTTCGCCGACGAGATCTACGACCAGATCCTGTACGACGGGGCCGAGCACCACAGTGCGGCCGTCCTCGCCCCGGACCTGGTCTGCCTGACCTTCAGCGGCCTGTCGAAGACGTACCGGGTGGCCGGGTTCCGCTCCGGCTGGATGGTGGTGTCCGGCCCGCACCAGCACGCCCGCAACTACCTGGAGGGCCTGACGATGCTGGCCTCCATGCGGCTGTGCCCCAACGCGCCCGCGCAGTACGCCATTCAGGCCGCGCTCGGTGGCCGGCAGTCCATCAAGGAGCTCGTCGCCCCCGGCGGGAGGCTGCACGAGCAGCGCGACCGGGCCTGGGAGCGGCTGAACGAGATCCCCGGCGTCTCGTGCGTGAAGCCGAAAGGTGCGCTGTACGCCTTCCCGCGCATCGATCCGAAGGTCCATCCGATCGTGGACGACGAGAAGTTCGTGCTGGACCTGCTGCTGCGGGAGAAGATCCAGGTGGTGCAGGGCACCGGTTTCAGCTGGCCGCGCCCGGACCACTTCCGCATCCTGACGCTTCCGCACGCTGATGATCTCGACGCGGCGATCAGCCGCATCGGCCGCTTCCTGAACGGATATCGCCAGTGACCTGTGCCCTCTGCTCCGTCCCCGTGCACACCCAGTTCGCCACGCCGGAGCTGGTGGGGGCGATCGTGGAGGGCGGGCTCGATCCGGCCGAGGATCCGGGCTGGGCGGAGTCGGGGGCCGGTTCGCCCGCCGAGTACGCGCGCTGGGCAGGTCATCTGTGCGGTATGACCTGCCTGCGGATGGCGCTCGGCGCCGATGCGCCCTCGCTGTTCGCGCTGCGGGACGGGGCGTTGAAGTACGGGGCGTACGCGGAGGACACGGACGGGGCGATCCGGGGCCTCGTCTACGCACCCTTCGCGGAGTACGTGAGGGAGGTGTACGGGCGCGAGGCCACGGTCCACCGGCACCTGGACGTGGCGGAGATCCCCGGGCTGCTGGACGCGGGCCGGACCGTGCTGGCCTCCGTCCACTACGGGATCCGGCATCCGGAGCGGCCCGCTCCGGGGCGGGGCGGGCATCTGGTGCTGGTGACCGCGCGCACGGCCGACGGGTCCGGCGTCCACTTCCACAATCCGTCGGGGACGGACGCCGGGACGGGGGCGGACGTGCTGCCGCTGACGGAGTTCGAGCGGTTCTTGGCGGGGCGGGGCGTGTCACTGGGAACGGCCGTGGCGGGGCGGGGCGTGTCACTGGGAACGGCGGAGGCCTCGGAAACGGGAGCGGGCCCGGAGGCGTAGCCGGCCTCCGGGCCCTGTGAGTGCCACCCATCTCGCACGCCGGCACGTTTAAGGGTCCGGGTCAGTCATGATGTCGTCGCGTCCTGCCTTTGGACCACCGCAGATCGGAGCTCTGCGGGCCGGACTTGAACCGGCATCTCGACGCGCGCGGGCCCGGGCCCGTTCGATCCGGCGATCGGCGGCGAATGCTGAGTCTGGAGCAAGAGTCTGAGATTGACGGCGGTCTGCCTCTGCCTGCTTGGGCTACTCCGGCCCGTGCCGGAGGGAGGAGTCGAACCTCCACTGGGACCGCGCCTTCACGACAAGCTTCAGTTTCAGCTTGCGCTCCTCGCGCACCCCGGTCACCGTCATCGGCGGCCGGGGAATCCGTGGTCAGTCACCCGAAGAGGTAACCGAATACCGCATCACCCACCCGCTGGTCGGTGACCTCCGCGCCGTTGGCCTCCTCGCGGGCGAACTTCACGGCCTGCTGGAGCTTCTCGATCCGGTCCAGCAGTTCGTTGACGCGCCGCGCGGGCAGCGCCCCGGAGAACTTGACGGTCGTCCAGTACCCGACCGGGATGTCCTCGTAGTACACCTCGACCTGCGCCGGGTGCTTCTCGGTGGCCTCCGCCTTCACGTGGTTGCGGGGCACCTTCTTGGTGCGGAGCGTCCGGACCGGCTCGGTCTTCCAGGAGTCGGTCGACGGGTCCTGCACCCAGGACTCGGCCGCGTCCAGCACGGGCAGCTTGCGGACGAAGGTGTTGAGGTCGGTCAGCTGCTTCTCCAGGAAGAGCAGATACGACACCGGCACCTCGGCCACCAGCACCCGGCCTTCGACCTTCACATCGGCCCGGGCCGAGCAGTTCGCCCAGTCCTTCGTGGCGGTCACATCGAAGAGGCGGGTCAGCGTGGTCGCGGTCTCCCGCAGCACGTCCTCGGCCTTGACCTGGACCAGCGTCGACTCGGGCGGAAGCTGTTCGCCCTCCTCGTCCTTGGGCTGGTAGGTACGGGAGATCCCGGCCAGCAACGCGGCCTTCTGGAGGCCGTGATGGGCCGCCGTCAGGTCCTGGTGCGCCTTGGACTTGACGCCCTTCTCCACTGCGATGATCTGATTGAGTTTCGCCACGTCGAGGACGCTAACAGGGTCAACGCCCCGGTGGCCAAGGCTTTTACCGTACGTAGTGGGACTGCTTCTACCGTACGTAGTGGGGGTCGTCGTCCCCGGTGGAGTCCGGGACGGAGTCGCCGGCCAGCAGGGCTCCGATGGCGGACACCGGGTCGGGATCCGGGGATGCGCGCGGCCACCAGTCGTCGGCGCCGGGGTCGGATTCGTAGCCGTACCAACGCATGTCCTGACCGAAGCGCAGCTGGAGCGAACCGGCCGGGTGGGTGAGGTGGTTGCGCCAGGGCGTGAAGCGCGGGAAGCCGGCGGCGGCGAGCGCGGGCCTGGCCCGGTCGAAGGGGCCGGCCGGTGGATCCCAGGGCGTTTCCAGGACCGCCAGGCCCTCGGCCTCGCCCTGCCGCCAGGCGGCGACGGCGCGGGCCAGGTCGGTGGTGGTGCGGCCGGTGGCATACGCCAGCTCCCGGTAGAGCGCGCGGGTGGTGGCGGTGAGCCCGGCGGTCGGGCGCGCGGCGGCGAGGCGGACGGCGTCCTGCCACGCGGTGAGCCCGGCCAGCGGATCGCGGCCCGTGGTCAGCAGGGCGTGGGCGCGGGCGGCCGCGTCGGTGGCGAGGGCGTCCAGGCCCAGTGGATCGCGGGCGCCGGGCAGGTCCGGGTACGACGGTGGCTGGCCGGGGTGCGGCGGGACGGGGAGGGGCGCGGGGAGCGGGGGCAGGAAGCGCGCGGCGAAGGCGTCCTGCGCCGCGACGGAGGGGACGGCCGCGGCGGCGGGACGCTCGCGGGCGGAGTGTTCCGCGTTGCGCCGGGCCAGCGCGTCCAGCAGTTCGCGCTCGCCCCGGCCCCGCATCAGCAGCAGGACGAACGGGTCGCTGTCGAGCAGCAGGGCCGTCTGGAAGCAGAGGGCGGCGACGTGCTTGCAGGGCCGCCCGTGGTCGGGGCAGGTGCAGCTGGGGTCGAGGTCGTCGGCGGCGGGCAGCAGCCGGACCCCGGCCTCCTCGGCCGTCCGGGCCAGGGAGTGCGGCATCTCCTTGGCCAGCAGCGCTGACAGATGGCCGGGCCGGGCGGCGACCGCGTCGAGCAGGGCCTCCCAGCCCGGGTCGGCGAAGGTGCGCAGACGCAGTTCGGCGCGGTAGGGGCGGGCGCGGCTGCCGTGCACATAGGCGACGACGCGGCCGGGGGTGACGGTGATCGCGGCGACCTGCCCGTCGGCGGCGTACGCCCGGCCGCGGACGAGCCGGGCCTCGTCCATCGACAGGGATTCCAGCGCGTCCACCCAGGCCCGGCCCCACCAGCTGTCCGCGAAGGGCTCGCCCTCGGCGGAGGTTCGGGCGGGCACCGCCTCGAAGGTACGCCGCAGATCGTCCGGGCCGATCCGGGCGCGGGGGGCCGATCTGCGGGCGGCCGGGCCGGTGGTCGGACGGGGGGCCGGGCGCGGGCTCATCCGGGGACTCATGCGGGCCTCCGCAGCGATACGAGGTCGGCGAGGTCCCGGTCGCTCAGCTCGGTCAGAGCACTCTCCCCGCTGCCGAGCACCGCGTCCGCCAGGGCCCGCTTGGACTCCAGCAGCTCGGCGATCCGGTCCTCCACGGTGCCCTCGGCGATGATCCGGTGGACCTGGACGGGCTGGGTCTGGCCGATCCGGTACGCCCGGTCGGTGGCCTGCTCCTCCACGGCCGGGTTCCACCAGCGGTCGAAGTGGACGACGTGGGCGGCGCGGGTGAGGTTCAGTCCGGTGCCGGCCGCCTTGAGGGAGAGCAGGAAGACGGGGACCTCGGCGGACTGGAAGCGGTCCACCATCCGCTCCCGCTCGGGCACCGGCGTACCGCCGTGCAGGAGTTGGGAGGGGATCGCGCGGGCGGCGAGGTGCGCGGAGAGGAGCCTGGCCATCGACACGTACTGGGTGAAGATCAGGACCGAGCCGTCCTCGGACAGGATCGTGTCGAGCAGTTCGTCCAGGAGGGCGAGCTTGCCGGAGCGGCCCGTGAGCCGGGTGGGCTCCTCCTTCAGATACTGCGCGGGGTGGTTGCAGATCTGCTTGAGCGAGGTGAGCAGCTTCATGATCAGGCCCCGGCGGGCGATGCCCTCCGCCCCTTCGATCTGCGCCATGGTCTCGCGGACGGCCGCCTCGTAGAGCGTGGCCTGTTCACGGGTGAGGGAGACGGGGTGGTCGGTCTCGGTCTTGGGCGGCAGCTCGGGGGCGATGCCGGGGTCGGACTTCTTGCGCCGCAGCAGGAAGGGGCGCACCAGCCGGGACAGCCGCTCGACCGCTTCCTCGTTGCCGAGGCCGGCGGCGGTGTCCGTGTTCTCCACGATCCGGGCGTGGCGGGACCGGAACGCCTTGAGCGGCCCGAGCAGTCCGGGGGTCGTCCAGTCGAGCAGCGCCCAGAGCTCGGAGAGGTTGTTCTCGACGGGGGTGCCGGTGAGGGCGACCCTGGCCGGGGCGGGGATGGTGCGGAGCGCCTTGGCGGTGGAGGAGTGCGGATTCTTGACGTGCTGCGCCTCGTCGGCGACGACCAGGCCCCAGCTCTGCTCGGCGAGTTGGGCGGCGCTGGAGCGCATGGTGCCGTAGGTGGTGAGGACGAAGCCGCCGTCCGGGTCGCTCAGGGTGCGGTCCGTGCCGTGGAAGCGGCGCACGGGCACGCCGGGGGCGAAACGGTTGATCTCCCGGTGCCAGTTGCCGAGGAGGGAGGCGGGGCAGACCACCAGGGTGGGCGAGGGGTGCGCCCGGTGCAGATGGAGGGCGATGAGGGTGATCGTCTTGCCGAGGCCCATGTCGTCGGCGAGGCAGCCGCCGAGCCCGAGCGAGGTCATCCGGTCCAGCCAGGCCAGGCCGCGCAGTTGGTAGTCGCGCAGGGTCGCGTCCAGGCCGGGCGGCGGCGCGATCGTCGTGTCGTCGGCGAGCAGGCGGGTCCGGAGCGCGGCCAGCGCCCCGGCCGGGACGGCGTCGACCCGATCGCCGTCCACCTCCGCGCTGCCGGTGAGGGCGACGGCCAGCGCGTCCACCGGGTCCAGGAGCCCCAACTCCCTTTTCCGCGCCTTGCGTACGAGAGCGGGGTCGACGACCACCCACTGGTCGCGCAGCCGGACCACCGGACGGTGGGCCTCGGCCAGGAGGTCCATCTCGGCCTCGGTCAGCCGCTCGTCGCCCAGGGACAGCTCCCAGTCGAAGGTGAAGAGGTGCTCGGCGTCGAAGAAGGACGTGCCGTCGGTGGCAGATCCGGGCGCGGGGCGCACGACGGCGGCAGCGGTGAGCGAACGGGCCAGCTCGCGCGGCCAGTGCACCGCGACCCCGGCGGCGGCCAGCCGGGATCCGGCGTCGCTCAGCAGCTCGTACAGCTCGTCCTCGGTGATCGCGAGCACATCGGGGACGGGCTGCCCCAGGAGGCGTTCCAGCGGGGCCCAGACGCGGGCGGCGCGGCGCAGGGCCAGCACCGCGTCGACCTGGGAGCGCGGCCCGAACGGCTCGCCCGCCCCGGCGTTCCACAGGGTCGCCGCGTCCACCACGTACGTCGGGTCGGCGAGGCTGTGGACCTGCACGATCGCCGCGGCGGCGTGGCGGACCGCCGGGTCGTCCGCGTGCTCCGGCCGGGCGGATCCGTCTGCGGCCTCCGCCCCCTCGCGGGCGGCGGTGACCGCGTAGGTGTCGGCGGTGTCGAACAGCTCGTACGCGGAGAGGTCCAGGCGCAGCGAGACCCGCACGCCGGCGTCCAGGCCCGAGGCGACCTCCACGGCCCAGGCGGCGGCGTGGGGCAGATGCTGGGGCTCGCGGGCGGCGAACGGCGCGCCCATGGCGAACGCGGCGGCGGGCGTGCGCGGCAGCGTGTCGGCGACGGCGTCCAGGAACGCCCCGGTCAGAGCCTCGGCGTCGGGCAGCCGGGGCGGATCCGAGCCGGGGACCGGCACCGCGTGCCCCTCGGGCGGCAGGGCGGCGGCGACCGCCCGCAGGTGCGCGACGTCCTCGGCGTCCCTCGGGCCGGCCCGCCAGGCGTCGTGGCCGTCCGCCGTGAGCCCGGGCAGGAGCCGGCCGCGGGCGACGAGGTGGAGGGCGTGCAGCGCGGCCGCGCCCCAGCAGCGCGTGGCGAGGTGGGCGGACGCCTGCTGCCGTGCGCGGACGAGCAGGGGCAGCGCGTCGGCCACGGACAGCAGTGCGGCGGGCACCTCGGTGGTACGGACACCCCCGGGGCCCGCCGCCGGGTCCGGCCGGACGACCGTGAGCCGGGCGGTGGTGCACGGGACGGATTCGGGGCGCGCGGTGGCGTCCGCGTACGCGAAGGATGTCCCGCGCCGCCACTCCCGCGCACCGTCGTCGCGCACCGGGCCGGTGCCGGCATCTGCGCCTGCGCCCGCACCCGCACCCGCGTCTGTGCCTACGTCGGTGTCTGCGTGGGGATCCCAGAAGGCAATGCGGCCGTCCCTCGGCACCGGGCCGGGCAGGAAGACCGCGGCGCAGCGCAGCAGGCGGCCGACGTCGGCGGTCCGGGGCGCGCCGCCGGAGTCCCGCGCCTCGCCCTCACGGGTCCATGCCGTCATGCTCACTCCCCCTCCCACCCGATCCACGGATTCCGGTCTCCGTCGGCACGGATTGTGCTGACTCCGCGAGTCTAGGCGGGAGGTCTGACACCGCGGACGCCCACCGCATCACCCCAGCTCAGCAGCAGGGTGACCGGTCAGGCAGACGTCCTGCCCCGCGTACGGAACCGCCACGCTCAGTGATGGGCGAACGGCTGCTTCGCGGAGGACCGTGCGGCGGGTGGAGCGACGCTCCGGCGCAGAGCACCGCCACCGACGCGATCACCAGTTCCTGAACCATGACGGCCACCTGGGAGGAAAGGCGGCGACCCATGCGGAACCACAGACCACATAGCACCTTTTGCGGCTTTATGCCCCATTTGGCCGTATGGAACCCCGGGCGAACCGCGCCGCTCGCCCGGTCGGCCGCGCACGGGGTGCCGGGGCCGCCCGGGCCGGGCAGGGTGGCCAGCGCCAGCACGTCTTCCCGACGTACCGATTTCGCCGGACGAGCACCGGACGAGCAGACGAGGACCCGCCCATGTCCGTGACCGCTACCGTTCCCCGCCGCCGACGCCGCCTCGCCATCGCCGCCGGAGTCTCGCTGCTCGCCCTCGCCGCCACGGGCTGCTCCGGGCTCGGGCGCACCGCGGTGGGGCCGGTGACGTACACGACGGAACGCGAAGCGGTGATCCAGGTGAACAGCCCGTCGGTACGCGGCTGCCACCGGATCGCCCCGGCGGGGGCCCACGAGGTCGAGAACGGGACGCTGGTCGACGTGATCCTGTACCGCACGCGGGACTGCACGGGCGGCGGGACGACGTACGTGCCGACCCGGTTCAGCGATGTGACGGCACCGGGCAGCGGCCCGTGGCGCAGCTACAGCTTCGTCCACTGACGCCCGGACACCGGCGCACGGACACCGGCTCACCGGCTCAGATGCGCCGCCGGTCAGAGCACCGGGCGGGCCAGCAGCCAAGTGCCGTCGTCCGTGAGGGCGCGGTCCACCGCGAGCCCGGCCGCCGCGAGATGCCCGGCGAGGTCCTCGTCGGACAGCTCCCGCGACAGGAAGGTCTGCGTCCACCGCGCGTCGTCGAAGTGATACTCCGCGCGCACCGAGCGCACGCCGTCGCCCACCGGATCCGCGGACACGATCCGGACCAGGCCGCCGGACGGATCGGTCCGCTCCCACGGAAGCTCCGAGCGGTGCGCCACACCCTCACGCTGGACGAGGACGATCCCGTCGTCCCGCACATGGGCTCGGCAGACCCGCAGCATCCCGTCGCGCACGCGGTGCTCGCCCGCGTGGACCAGGAACGAGCCGAGCAGCACCACGTCGAACCGCTCGTCGCCCAGGTCCAGCGACTCGATGGGGCTGCGCACCGTGCGCGCCCCGGCGATCTCCGCCAGCATCTCCGGCGACTCGTCCACCGCCGTCACCCGGAACCCGCGCCGCACCAGCGGGTGGGTCACCCGGCCCGCCCCGCAGCCCAGTTCGAGAATGCTCGCCCCGGCGGGTGCCGCACCCGCGATCACGTCCGGCTCATCGCCGACGGCCAGCCGGCGATACAGCTCCACCGCGCACCCGTCCGGAGTGATCGCCCCGGGACCGGTCCCCGCGTACCCCTCGCGTACCAGTGATTCGCCCATGCGGGAAGAACGAGCCGTCGCCGGGTGCGGTTCCCCGCCCCGCCGGTGTTCCGTCCGCCGCCGGCCGGGTCCATGCTGGTGAGTGAGGTGATCGCCATGCGTACGGGCAGTGAACCCGCGACCGCCCGCAGTCCCCTCCGGATGCGGCTCTGGCTGAGCCTGTGGGGAATGGCCTGGGCCCTGTTCGGCCTGGTGGCCTTCGCGCTGAACGGGCGGCCCGGCTGGGCGGCGGCCTGTGCGGTGGTGCTGCTGCTCGCGGTGGTGGACCTCTGCGTGATCACGTACCGCATGCGCCAGGGTCCGCACTACCAGCCGGGCCGTGACGTCCCGCCGTACGAACCGGACCACGGCGACGGCCGCCCGCGCCGGCCGAAACCCGGGGCGGACGGCGGCCGGCCGGGTGGCGGAGGAACCGGCCCCTCCTCCGGACGGCCCTGAACGGGCCCTGCGCCCCCTCGGTCCCGCTCGTCAGTCCCGCTCGTCGAACTTCGCGGCCCGCAGGTACTCCGGCTTCGGATCCAGCGCCGCCGCCAGGCGGAAGTGGCGGGTCGCCCGCTCCGGGTTGCCGGACCGTTCGAAGGTGCGGGCCAGGGCGAAGTGGGCGAACGCGTTGTCCGGCTCACGCTCCAGCACGAGCTCGAACTCCAGCTCGGCAGGGCGCAGTTGGGCGGCGGCGAAGAAGGAGCGGGCCCGGAGCAGCCGGGCGGCGGTGTTCTCCGGATGGGCGGCGATCACCGAGTCGAGCAGCTTGATCGCGCCCCGGGGATCCCGGGCGTCGAGCAGGTGCTCGGCCGCACGGAAGTCGATGACGTCGGTCTCCGGGTTCCTCTCGGGCACGGCCCAGTCCTTCCTTCTCCTCACGCGCGCCTCGCGCGTTCCACCGTCCGCTTCCTCGCGCGTGTCCAACGCCCGCCCCGGCTCCGGTATTCCGGCCGGGACGTCCCCGGACACACCTGCTCAGCCGGTGGCGGCGGCCCTGCGGAGCAGTTCCTCCCAGACCGCGCGGACCTGTGCGTCCAGCGCCTCGCGCGGACCGTCGTTGTCCACGATCAGGTCGGCGACGGCCCGGCGCTGCTCGCGAGTGGCCTGGGCGGCCATCCTGGCACGGGCGTCGGACTCCGTCATTCCGCGGAGCGTCACGAGCCGGTCGAGCTGGGTCTCGGCGGAGGCGTCGACGACGACGACCACGTCGTAGAAGGGGGCGAGCCCGTTCTCGGTGAGGAGGGGGACGTCGTGGACGACGACGGCGTCCTCGGGGGCCGCCCGCTCCAGTTCGGCGGCGCGGGCGCCGACCAGGGGGTGGACGATCGTGTTGAGGGCGGCCCGGCGGTCGTCGTCGGCGAAGACGAGCGCGCCGAGCGCCGGGCGGTCCAGGGTGCCTTCGGCGGTCAGGACGCCCGGCCCGAACTCCTCGACGACGGCCGCGAGTCCGGGTGTCCCGGGCTCGACGACCTCGCGGGAGATCCGGTCGGAGTCGATGAGGACCGCGCCGTACGAGACGAGCAGCCGCGACACTTCGCTCTTGCCGGCGCCGATGCCGCCGGTCAGGCCCACTTTCAGCATGGGCCGCAGCCTACGGGCCGGGCGGGGGCGCTCAGCCCTCGCCCTCCCGCTCGGCGAGGAACCGCTCGAACTCGCGGCCGATCTCGTCGGCGGACGGCAGGTCCACCGGCTCGGCGACGAGGTTGCCGCGCGTCTCGGAGCCGGCGACGGCGTCGTACTGGTGCTCAAGGCCCTCGACGAGGGAGACGAGCTCCTCGTCGCCCTGGCCGATCTGCCGGTCGATCTCGGTCTGCGTGCGGTGCGCCTCGGTGCGCAGGGAGTGCGCGAGGGCGGGCAGCACCAGACCGGTCGCCGCGGTGATCGCTTCCAGCGCGGTCAGTGCCGCGTCCGGGTAGGCGGAGCGGGCGACGTAGTGCGGTACGTGGGTGGCGACCCCGAGGACGTCGTGGCCGGACTCCATCAGCCGGTACTCGACCAGGGCCTCGGCGGAACCGGGCACCTGGGCCTCGTCGAAGGGGCTGCGGTGGCCGGGCATCAGGTCGGTGCGGTTGCCGTGCGGGGTGATACCGACGGGGCGGGTGTGCGGGACGCCCATCGGGATGCCGTGGAAGTTCACCGCGAGCCGGACCCCGAGGCGCTCGACGATCTGCTCGACGGCGGCGGCGAACCGCTCCCACTCCACGTCCGGCTCCGGGCCCGACAGCAGCAGGAAGGGCGCTCCGGTGGCGTCCTGGACCACCCGGACCTCCAGTGTGGGCGCCTCGAAGGACGCCCAGCGGTCGCGCCGGAAGGTGAGCAGGGGGCGCCGTGCGCGGTAGTCGACGAGCCGGTCGTGGTCGAAGCGTGCGACGACCTGGTGCGGCAGCGTCTCCAGCAGGCCCTCAACGATCTGCTCGCCGGTCTCGCCCGCGTCGATGTAGCCGTCGAAGTGGTAGAGCATGACCAGGCCGGCCGACTCCTGCGCCAACGCCATGTCGACGACGGCCAGGCCCTTCGGCTCCCATTCGTACAAACTCTGCGGATCAGGCACGGTTACCGCTCCTCCTCGTGTTCCTAGGCAAGAACACGAGGGGCCGCACGGGCATTCCCCCCGCCCTGATCTTTCCCCGGGGACGCCGGGTCACGGCACATCAACTGCGGTGAGCGCCAAGGCGCTTCATCGCGTCCGACGTCGCTCCAGGCACCCGTATACGCGAGTGAGGCCCGCCCCCCGGAGGGAACGGGCCTCACTCTCAACGCTCTACAGCTGCTGCAGCCGATGAGCCGCCGGGGTCAGAGCGTCAGCTCTGGCCGCCCGCGAGCTTCTCGCGCAGCGCGGCAAGGGCCTCGTCCGACGCCAGGGCGCCGGAGTTGTCCGCCGACTCCGAGGAGTACGAACCGCCGCCGCCACCGCTGCCGCCGGAGGCGGCCGGAGCAGCGCCGGCCGGGGCAGCAGCGCCCTCGGCCGCAGCGGCCTCGTCGGCCTCGCGGGACTTGATGACCTGGGCCTGGTGCTGCTCGAAGCGCTGCTGCGCCTCGGCGTACTGGGTCTCCCAGACCTCGCGCTGCGACTCGAAGCCCTCGAGCCAGTCGTTGGTCTCGGGGTCGAAGCCCTCGGGGTAGATGTAGTTGCCCTGGTCGTCGTACGACGCGGCCATGCCGTACAGCGTCGGGTCGAACTCGACCGAGGCCGGGTCGCCACCGAAGGACTCGTTGGCCTGCTTCAGCGAGAGGCTGATGCGACGACGCTCGAGGTCGATGTCGATGACCTTGACGAAGATCTCGTCGTTGACCTGGACGACCTGCTCCGGGATCTCCACGTGGCGCTCGGCCAGCTCGGAGATGTGGACCAGGCCCTCGATGCCCTCGTCGACGCGGACGAACGCACCGAACGGAACGAGCTTGGTGACCTTACCCGGGACGACCTGACCGATCTGGTGCGTCCGGGCGAACTGCTGCCACGGGTCTTCCTGCGTCGCCTTGAGCGACAGGGAGACGCGCTCGCGGTCCATGTCGACGTCGAGGACCTCGACGGTGACTTCCTGGCCGACCTCGACAACCTCGGAGGGGTGGTCGATGTGCTTCCAGGACAGCTCGGAGACGTGCACGAGACCGTCGACGCCACCCAGGTCCACGAAGGCACCGAAGTTGACGATCGAGGAGACGACGCCGGAGCGGACCTGACCCTTCTGCAGGGTGGTGAGGAACGTCTGGCGCACCTCGGACTGGGTCTGCTCGAGCCAGGCACGGCGGGACAGGACCACGTTGTTGCGGTTCTTGTCCAGCTCGATGATCTTCGCCTCGAGCTCCTTGCCCACGTAGGGCTGGAGGTCGCGGACACGACGCATCTCGACGAGGGACGCCGGGAGGAAGCCGCGGAGGCCGATGTCGAGGATGAGACCACCCTTGACGACCTCGATGACGGTACCGGTGACGATGCCGTCTTCTTCCTTGATCTTCTCGATGGTGCCCCAGGCACGCTCGTACTGAGCGCGCTTCTTCGAGAGGATCAGGCGGCCTTCCTTGTCCTCCTTCTGGAGAACCAGGGCCTCGATCTCGTCGCCGACCTTGACGACCTCGTTCGGGTCGACGTCGTGCTTGATCGAGAGCTCGCGGCTCGGGATGACACCTTCGGTCTTGTAACCGATGTCGAGGAGAACCTCGTCCCGGTCAACCTTGACGATGACACCGTCAACGATATCGCCGTCGTTGAAGTACTTGATCGTCTCGTCGATCGCCGCGAGGAACGCGTCCGCGTCGCCGATGTCGTTGACCGCAACCTGCGGAGTGGTGGCGGTGGTCTCGGTGCTGCTCGTCATGTGGGAAAGGGCTCCGGTACGGACAGAGAGTCGTAGGTACTGCTACGCCGAAAGCCCTTATCGCCATCTGCAGAAGCCGGACAGCCTGGAAGGCGCGCAATCCGTTTCCGGAGAGACGCCTCGACAACCGAGGGGACATGCAACAGACGCGAGCGCGGCCTGCTAGGTCTGAGGCGCGCAGGCTCGCAGCGCAACTTGTAGCATACGGGGGCAGCCGGACAGGGTCAATGCGCGAAGGCGCACACCCGGGGCACATCGCCCCAATCCCGGCACAACTCGTGTTCTCCGAGGCCACATCGGCCCGAGAACACTACGGCACGGCGCCGCGGGCACGCCTCCGTACCCCCGGGGTACGCCCCTGGTACGGACCGCACGCGGCGGGTGAAGGCAAACTACAACGACGGGCACGATGAGCCAAGAGATCCACGGGACCTACTCCTCGGAACCCCGACAACCCGCAGAGTCCCCGGAGCCGGAGGCCACGCGCCGGGCGGCGGACGAGGCCGAGAGCAGTCGGGCCAGCCGCGGCTGGTGGGACCGCAACGCCGACGAGTACCAGAGCGACCACGGCGGCTTCCTGGGGGACGACCGCTTCGTCTGGGGCCCGGAGGGGCTCGACGAGGCCGAGGCGGGTCTGCTGGGGTCCGCCGCCTCCCTCAAGGGCCTCGACGTCCTGGAGATCGGGGCCGGGGCCGCCCAGTGCTCGCGCTGGCTGGCCGCCCAGGGCGCCCGCCCGGTGGCACTGGACCTCTCCCACCGCCAGCTCCAGCACGCCCTGCGCATCGGCGAAGGGCTCCCCCTGGTGGAGGCGGACGCGGGCCGGCTGCCCTTCCGGGACGCCTCCTTCGACCTGGCCTGTTCCGCGTACGGGGCGGTGCCGTTCGTCGCCGACCCCGTACGGGTCTTCCGCGAGGTCCACCGGGTGCTGCGGCCCGGCGGGCGCTGGGTGTTCTCCGTGACGCACCCGATCCGCTGGGCGTTCCCGGACGAGCCAGGGCCCGAGGGTCTGTCCGTCGCCGCCTCCTACTTCGACCGCGTCCCCTACGTCGAGCAGGACGAGGCCGGCGACGCCGTCTATGTGGAACACCACCGCACGCTCGGCGACCGGATCCGCGACGTGGTCGCGGGCGGTTTCCGGCTCGTCGACCTGGTCGAACCGGAATGGCCCGCCTGGAACAACCAGGAGTGGGGCGGCTGGTCCCCCCTCCGGGGCAACCTGATCCCGGGCACGGCGATCTTCGTCTGCGAGCGGGACTGACCGTCCGGCCCGCGTCCGCCCCGTACGACACTGGGGACGTGATCCGTACCGAAGCCCTGGACCGCCTGCCCGTCCGCACCGCCGTACCCGCCCTCCGGCGCGCGCTCGACGACCGGGGCGTCGCCGTCCTGTGCGCCCCGCCCGGCACCGGCAAGACGACGCTCGTCCCGCTGGTGCTGGCCGGGCTGACCGAGGACGGGCCGGTGCGCCGGGTCCTGGTCGCCGAGCCGCGCCGGATCGCCGCGCGGGCGGCGGCGCGGCGGATGGCCTGGCTGCTGGGCGAGCGCCCGGGCGAACGGGTCGGGTTCACGGTGCGCGGCGAGCGTGTGGTGGGGCAGGAGACGGTGGTGGAGGTCGTGACCACCGGGGTGCTGCTCCAGCGGCTCCAGCGCGACCAGGAGCTGGCCGGGGTCGACGTGGTGATCATCGACGAGTGCCACGAGCGGCACCTGGACGCGGACACGGTGGCCGCATTCCTCCTGGACGTACGGGAGGCGATCCGGCCCGATCTGCGGCTGGTGGCGGCGTCGGCGACGACGGACGCGGAGGGCTGGGCGCGGCTGCTGGGCGACGCACCGGTCGTCGAGGCCGAGGGCGTCTCGTACCCGGTGGAGGTCCTCTGGGCGCCGCCCGTGCGGCCGGTGAAGCCGCCGCACGGGATGAGGGTCGATCCGGCGCTGCTGACCCATGTGGCGGCGACCGTGCGGCGGGCGCTGACGGAGCGGGAGGGGGACGTGCTCTGCTTCCTGCCCGGCGTCGGGGAGATCGGCCGGGTGGCCGGGCAGCTCGCCGGGGTGGACGCGGAGGTGCTCCAGGTGCACGGGCGGGCTCCGGCCGCCGTGCAGGACGCGGTGCTGGCCGGGTCGTCCGAGGGTCGGCGGGTGGTGCTGGCGACCTCGGTGGCGGAGTCGTCGCTGACGGTGCCGGGCGTCCGGGCCGTGGTCGACTCGGGGCTGGCCCGGGAGCCGCGTACCGACCATGCGCGAGGGCTGAGTGCCCTGACGACCGTACGGGCCTCGCAGGCGGCCGGGCGGCAGCGTGCCGGGCGCGCGGGGCGGGAGGCTCCGGGGGCGGTGTACCGCTGCTGGGACCAGGCCGAGGACGGGCGGCTCGCGCGCTTCCCTGCCCCGGAGATCAAGGTGGCCGACCTCGCGGCGTTCGCGCTCCAGGCGGCGTGCTGGGGCGATCCGGACGCCTCCTCGCTCGCCCTGCTGGACCCGCCGCCGGCCGGGGCGATGGGCGCGGCCCGGGAAGTGCTGGGGGCGATCGGCGCGGTGGACGGCGGCGGCCGGGTCACCGACCGGGGCGTACGGATGTCCCGGCTCGGGCTGCACCCCCGGCTGGCGCGGGCACTGCTGGACGGAGCGGCAGAGGTCGGGGCGCGGCGGGCCGCTGAGGTGGTGGCGCTGCTGAGCGAGGAGCCGCCCAGGGAGTACGGGGACGATCTCGCGGCGGCGCTGCGGACCGCCCGCCGGGGCCAGGACGGGTACGCGGCGCGCTGGAAGCAGGAGGTGCGGCGGCTGTCGGGCCAGGTGGACGGGGCGGGCTCCGGTTCCGGGAGATCGGCGAGCTCCGGGGGCGCGTCAGGCGTGGGCTCCGGCTCCGGCTCCGGCTCCGGCTCCGGCTCCGGCTCCGGCGAGGGTCGCTCCGATGACGCCGTCGTCGGGCTGGTCGCCGCTCTGGCGTTCCCCGAGCGGGTGGCGCGGGCCCGGGGCGACGGGGCGTTCCTGATGGCGTCGGGCACGGGTGCGGAGCTGCGGGAGGGGTCGCGGCTGCGCAGCGCGCCGTGGCTGGCCGTGGCGGTCGCCGACCGGCCCTCCCACGCGGCCTCCGCGCGGGTGCGGCTGGCGGCGGTGATCGACGAGGACACCGCGCTGGCGGCCGCCGGGCATCTGCGGGTGCGGGGCGAGGAGGTCCGGTGGGTGGACGGGGCAGTGGTCGCGCGGTCCGTGGACCGGCTGGGGGCCGTGGAGTTGACGGTACGGCCGCTGAAGCAGCCCGATCCGGAGCTGGTACGCGGGGCGCTCGTGGAGGGGCTGCGGCGCGAGGGGCTCGGGCTGCTGCGCTGGAACCGGGACACCGAACAGCTGCGGTCCCGTCTGGCGTTCCTGCACCGGGTGCTGGGTTCGCCGTGGCCGGACGTGTCGGACGGGGCGCTGCTCGCGGACCCGGACGCGTGGCTGGAGCCCGAGCTGTCGCGGGCCCGGCGGCGGTCCGACCTGGCCCGGATCGACGCGGGCCAGGCGCTGCGGCGGCTGCTGCCCTGGGCGACGGGTGAGGCGGCCCGGCTGGACGAGCTGGCGCCGGAGCGGATCGAGGTGCCGAGCGGGTCGCGGATCCGGGTGGAGTACAGCGGGGAGCAGCCCGTACTGGCCGTGAAACTGCAGGAGTTGTTCGGGCTGGCAGAGACGCCCAGGGTGGCCGGGGTGCCGGTCCTGGTGCATCTGCTCTCCCCCGCCGGGCGGCCCGCGGCCGTCACCGCCGACCTGGCGTCGTTCTGGCAGGAGGGCTACAAGGCGGTGCGGGCGGAGCTGCGCGGCCGCTACCCGAAGCATCCGTGGCCGGAGGACCCCGCGACCGTACCGGCGACGCGGTACACCTCCGCGCGCCTCAAGCGGTCGTAGCACCGCACGCCTCAAGCGGTCGTGGCGCCGTCCGGTCATGCGGTCGTAGCACCGTCCGGCCGCCGCGACCGCGCCTCCAGCCACAGCGCGAGCGCCAGCAGCCCGGTACCGAGGCCCAGGAAGCCCCAGGGCAGGTACGAGGTGAGGAGGAGGACCAGGACGCGCTGGGACTTCACCAGGTCGACGGTGTCGGCGATGTAGTCCTCGCGCATCTTCACATGGCCGGAGAACGCGGTGACGGTGTCCTCGGACATGCCCATCTTCTTGGCGTCGCGCAGCTCCTCGGTGTGGATCTCCTCGCCGTTGACGGGGGCGCCGGTGACGGGGTCGACCCAGAACATGCGCTTGGTGGTGTACCAGCGGGTCATGCCGGTCTGCGCGATCTGCTCGGCGGTGACGCCCTCGATGGGCATCTTCTTCGGCATCGGGACCTTGGTCCACGGGATGGTCTGCTCGAAGTAGTAGACCTCCAGGCCGCGGAAGGTGCGGGTGCCTTTGTAGTGGATGGGGGCGGTGGTGCGGCTCTGGGCGTCGAAGTACGCGTAGTCCCGTTTCTCGGTGAGGAAGGGCCACTTGAACTCGATGCCCTCGCGTCGGACCGGGTCGCCGTCGACCATCTCGCCGGTGGCGTTGACGGGGGCCTGGGTGTGGGCGTCGAAGATGTAGCGCTCGGGGATGGCGGAGACCATCTTGCCGTCGGGGCCCTGGATGTAGGAGAGCGCGTCCCAGACGACGACGTCGCGTCCGGCGCTGCGCTCGATCTTCTCGGACTCCTCCACGTTGCCCTTGAGCGTCTGGACGATGGTGACCTTCTCGACCTCCTTCGCCTTGAGGGTGGTGTAGTCGAGGAGGGTCGCGGGCTTCGCCTCCAGGACGACTTCCTGGTACTGGTTGGGCGGGATCTTGGCCAGGCGCGGGAAGGCGTACCAGCGCAGCAGCGGTGACAGGGCGGCGAAGAACACGGCGAAGGCCAGGAGTACGAGACCGGCTCGGCGGCGCATGGTGTGACCTCTTCCTCTGCGGTGTTATCGCTTCGGACCCGGGACGGTGGTCAGCAGGGGTTTCGGCGAGGTCTCCCCGGCCGGGGAGCCCACGGCGGAGACGGTGAACACGAGCGCGAGGGCGGCGGCCAGTCCGATGGCGGCGGCGACGAGGGCACGCATGCTCGGCCTCCCGGGGCGGTGATCCGACGACGGCGACCTGATGGGTCGTCAGGGCTGGGGCACCGTAGCAACCGGGGCGCGAGATGAGAACAGAGCGGACAGCCCCGCGGCACCCCGCAGCCCCTCGGCCGGGGGGCCGAGGGGCTGCGGGGTGCTGTGCGGTGACCGTGCGGTGCGGCGGGGTCAGGGCTTGGTGGCCTTGGGGGTCTCCGTCGCGTCGGGGGTCTCGGCCGGCTCCTCCGGAGCCGTTTCCTCCGGGGCCTCGACGGTCAGCTCGATGACGACCGAGGCGCCGCCCTCGGTGGTGAGGCGCAGCAGGTACGTGCCCTCGTTGTCGTCGGCGAAGATCTCCGGGAGGCGGAGCTGCCCCTCGGCGTCCGTCGTCAGCGTGGTGAGGGTACGGACCGGCTTGCCGTCCGCGTCCTTGAAGTACGGGCCCTTGTCGTTGTCGATGATGCCCAGGCGGTCCTTGACCATGGTGGCGGTGACGGCCACTCCGGCCGCGACGTCGTCCCGGTAGGTGGCCTTGACGGTGACGGCGTCCGCGAACTTCTCGCCGGGGGCGGCGATGAGCGCCTTCTCGTCGGTGCGGGCGATCGCGTCGGCCTGGCGGGCGGTGACGGTCGCGGCGTACGTCAGGGTGCGCGGCCGGGCCGTGCCCGCGACGGCGGTCACGGTGAACTCCCCGGCCTTCTCGCCGGCCTGGAGCTCCGGCGCGACGGCGGTGCCGTCGGCCCCGGTCCGTACCGTGACGGACTTCTTGCCGCCGGCGAAGAGCGTGCCGGTCTTCCCGGTGACGGTGAAGGTGACGGGGACCTTGGCCATCGGGGCGCCGAGCGCGTTGCGGGCGCGGACGGAGACCCGCTCGTCGAACGCCTGGCCCGCGGTGGCGCGCAGCGGGCCGGTGCCCGCGTTCTCCAGGGAGCCGAAGGTCTCGGCCGGCGGCGTCGGCTTGGGGGTGGGCGGCTTCGGCTTCGGGCTGGTGGAGTCTCCGCCGCCGGGCTTGGAGGGGCCCGGGCTGGGCTTGCCGGGCTTGGGCG
>NZ_JAFEUF010000487.1 GCF_016901035.1 Streptomyces durocortorensis | reverse complement strand
CCCCCCCCCCCCCCCCCCCCCCCCCCCCCCCCCCCCCCCCCCCCCCCCCCCCCCCCCCCCCCCCCCCGGGGTCCGGGGCAGAGCACCCCTCACCGCACGGTGAGGAAGTCCTCCGCCTCCCGAGCAACCCGCTCCCGAGCCACCCCCACCCCATGCCCCACAGCCACCGCCCCCAACGGATCCCACGAAGACGGCAGGGCAAGCACCTCCCGCACCACAGACCGGCAGAACATCGTCGAGGACACCCACGCCGACCCCAACCGCTCACCCGCCAACGCCACCAGGAAGTTCTGCACCCCGGCCCCCGCCGCGACCACGAACATCTCGCGCTCCGCGGTGTCCCGCCGCTCGTCCCCGTACGTGTGCGAGCCGTCCATCACCATGCACGGCACCACCAGATACGGCGCGTTGCGCAGCACATCCCCGCGCCGCACCCGCTTGGCGATCGACTCCTCGCTCTTCCCGTCGCGCCGCAGATCCTCGATCCACGCATCCCGCATCGCATCGAGCAGCCGCGTCCGCGACTCGGGGGACTCCAGCAGCACGAACCGCCACGGTGTCGTGTGATGCGGCGCCGGCGCGGTGACGGCAGCGGCCACGGCGCGCCGCACCGCCCCCGGATCCACCGCCTCGTCGCTGAACTCACGCACCGTACGCCGCAGCGTCACCGCTTCCCGCACGGCCTCGGACGTCCCTAGCCGGAACATGTCATCGGCAGCACTCCGTACCAGCGCACGAGCACCGGGCTCATCGCCCCCGCCGGAGGCCACCACATGCGACAACCCCCGAACCACCGCCACCGGCAGCCCCTCCGCCTTGCCCTTGACCAGATCCCCCGCCGAGGCCAGCTCGTCCGCCGTGGCCACGACCGTGGCGCTGAGCGGATTGCCGTACGCGTCCGTCCCGCCCCGCAGATCGTCCAGCACCCGCACGCCCGCCGCACCGATCGCGACATCGGTCAGCCCGTTGCGCCAGGGGCGCCCGAAGGTGTCCGTGACGACGACGCCGACCTCGACGCCGAGGATGTCCCGCAGCCCGTCCCGGATGGCACGGGCCGAGGCGTCGGGGTCCTCGGGCAGCAGCAGCACGGTCCCGGCAGGAGTGTTGGACGCGTCGACCCCGGCGGCGGCCATGACAAGACCCTGCCGGTTCTCCACGATCCGCAGCGTCCCGCGCCGGGCGACGACCCGCACGGTCTCGGCGTCGATGGCGGCCTCACGGTCCGCGGCCTCGACGATCCGGCCCTCCGCCTTGGAGACGATCTTCGAGGTGACGAGCAGCACGTCACCGTCGACCAGCCCCGGCTCGGCGGCGGCGATCAGCTTGGCGAGATCGTCACCGCCCCGCACCTCGGGCATCCCGCCCACGGCCCACACACGAAAAGAAGGCACGGCGGTGGACGAACCGCCCACGCCGCCCTCCCCCGCCCCCACCCCGTACCCGGCCCCCGATACGGCCATTGTGCGGGACCCCCCGGCCGGGGGGGTAAGGGTGGGGAGGGCCCAAGCGCCC
>NZ_JAFEUF010000486.1:593-1508 GCF_016901035.1 Streptomyces durocortorensis | reverse complement strand
GCCCCCCTCCCTCAACTGATCCGGTCGCTCCGCCTGGTCCTCGCCCACCCCGACCCGGGGCCGGGCGAGAGCCGGACAGGCCGACCGGCCACCCGCCACACCCACGCCCCGTCCGTCACTTCCCGTGCCGACGGGGCGCAGCACTGCCCGCACACCATCACCCGCCCGAACACGAAGGAGCCCAGCCGTGGCACTCATCGACCTGTTCACCCGCAGGCCCGCCGCACCCGCAGCACCGGCGGAAGACCCCGCGCCGAGGGTGTGGCCGGAGATCGGCGAGACGTGGAAGCCCGAAGGGCTGCCCGTCGCCGAGCGGTACTACAACCAGGCCCATGCCGTCGTTCTCGTCGCCAGTACCGGCCGCGACCCCTTCGGTACCACCTACTACCTGGTCGCCTGCCTGGGATGTCACTTCCTGAGCACTCGTACCAAGTACCACGACTCGCACATCCGGTACACGCTCACGGCGGCCGCCGGGGCCGCCAACGAGCACGCGGGCACCTGCCGGGCGCTGCCCCGCGAGCTCCCGGCCCGCCCCGACGAAAGCACCGCCCGCCACCTTCTGCACTCCTGGGTGCGCACCATGCCGCGCCGCCGTGACCTGCAGTACACCGACTTCGACCTCAGCGACTTCGACTCCGGACGCCTCGAGCTCCAGCGCACCAACCAGTGGATCCAGACCGAGCTGGAAGCGCTCGCGATCGAGCAGAGCGACCTCCTGTCCGCCCGGACCGACGAGCACACCGGCACCGTCCGTTTCCGGATCCTGCCCCAGTCGCGCTGACCGGCCGCCCGCCCGACGCCCTGCTGGCCCCGTCCGCACCGTGCCACCGCGCCCCCCCCCCCCGCCGGGGGGGGGGGGGCCCCCCGGGCCCCCGTTTTTTGGGGGCCCTGTGGCGGACGCGCCCCCCCAAA
>NZ_JAFEUF010000486.1:0-584 GCF_016901035.1 Streptomyces durocortorensis | reverse complement strand
CCCCCCCCGCCGCCCCCCCCCGCCCCCGCCGCGCGGCCCCGGCCCCCCCCCCCCCCCCCCCCCCCCCCCCCCCCCCCCCCCCGGCGGGGGCGGGGCCCCCGCCCCTCTGCCCGCCTTTTTGGAGGTCACCGTGTCCGTCCGACGCACCCTCAAGCAAGCCCTGGCCGCCCTCACCTCTCCCGGCTGGTCCCGCGTCCACACCGACCCCGAGCAGCTGCACCAGGTGCTCGCCGAGCAGACCGCGGCCGCCAACCGCGACGCCGCCGACCACGCGACGGAGGCCGCCGCCTGGAACACCGACGAGCTGCACGTGCAGCCCGGTCTTCTGGAGGTCCGCCGCGACGTCCTGGCCGACGTCCACTACCTGGAGGGCCTGCTGATCGGCGCCCGCCACCGGGGCCTGGACACCGAGCTCATCGAGCGCCTGGCGGCCGCCGTCGACACCGGCCACGAACTGACCGTGCTCCTCGCCGACGCCGCCCGCACCACCATCACCACCCCCTGACCCCACAGCCCCTCACCCGGCGGCCGGCCCCGGACGACACAGCGGCCGTGCCCCTCCCCCTGCCCGCACCCTCTTGGAG
>NZ_JAFEUF010000485.1 GCF_016901035.1 Streptomyces durocortorensis | reverse complement strand
TCCGCCCCGTGGGCCGGGGCGGCGGCGGTCAGCAGGAGGCCGGCGGCGACCGCTGTGAGCAGCCGGTGGGGGAGTCGGTTCATTCGCATAGGGCACCGTCCCGGGGCGCCGGGGCGAAGTCAAGAACGCCACACATGGTGTTAATTGATGAGGTATCGGTTGACGAGGTATCGGTTCCCCGGAGCGGGTGCAAGGGAGCGTCCCGGACATACGTGTGCCCCCGCCGCACGGACGGGGGCACACGGGTCTACCGGGCGGGCGTCAGGAGCCCACGCTCACCGTGAAGCGACGCGGGTTCCCGTCGTGCGCCGCGCCCGAGACGTCCGGCTCACCGTCCGGGCGGACGTCGTCGTACGGGAACGCGTAACCGATCGGGCTGTTCGCGTGGACCACCCGGGACCAGTGGTTGGTGACCGCGGTCTTGTAGTAGTCCCCCGTGGACGTGCCGTTCGGCTGGCTCGGGTGGCTCAGCATGATCGAGCGGTTGAAGCCCGCCGCGAGCCGCGCCAGGATCGCCTTCTTGTCGTCGGAGTCGTCCGGGTTGTTGGTGAACGGGCCGTGGTTGCAGGTGAAGATGTCCTTCGTCTCCGGCTTGGTGAAGGTGTGGCCGCCCTCGAAGGTCAGGACGTCACCGCTCACCCGGCCCGCCAGCGTGCCCCGGCCGCCCTGGAGGTCGATCCGCAGGTCCTCGGAGCGGTACTTCTCCCACACCTCGTCGATCTGCGCCTCGAAGAGGCCCCGGAACGGCATCTCGGCCGGCCGGTCGAAGTACGGGGCCATGATGTTCTGCGGCGAGACGACCCGCAGCACCTTGCCGTCGTCGCCCCGGGTGATCAGCTTGTCCCAGGGCTGTCCGTCGGCGGCCGCCTGGGCGGCGAGGTCCTCCGCGATCCGCTCCACCGCGCCCTCCGGATGCGGGGTCACGACATGGGTGGCGTCCCCCTCCAGCGTGATGCCGATCGGCAGCGCGGTGAGCAGGTCGACGTAGCTGATGTTGGAGTACAGCTGCTCGGTGTTGAAGGTGAACTCGGCGAACGCCCAGGTCCGCCCGTAGTTCGGGTCCGTCGGCGTCGCGAAGGCCGGCTCCACCAGGGACGGGCCCGGGTTGAGGAAGAAGTCCAGCTTGTCGTCGCGGACGAAGTAGACCCGGGCCCCGTACATCTGCGGCAGGGTCAGCACGACCGGCCCCGCGCCCGCGCCCTTGAGCGGGATGGCGCAGTCGACGGGCAGCGGGGTCTGCGGGGCGCCGGGGGAGTCGGGGCGGTAGACGCCGCCGTCAGGCTTCAGCAGCACCCAGCGGTCGGTGCCCAGCTCATGGCCGGTGACGTACGCGTGCACCGTGCCCGGCAACGACTTGTTCTCCAGGGCGATTTCGCAGGTGGCGGGGGCCGCCGACGCGCGGGGGCTCAGCGCGGTGCCCCAGGCGGGGTACGTGAGCGCCGCGGCCGATGCGGCGGCGCCGGTCAGGAACATTCGGCGTGAAATCACGAGGGGACTCCCGAGGTGGTGGGGGGC
>NZ_JAFEUF010000484.1:281-1533 GCF_016901035.1 Streptomyces durocortorensis | reverse complement strand
CCCCCCCCCCCCCCCCCCCGGGGGGGGGGGGGGTGGCGGGGGGGGGCCCGAAGCCGCCGCCCTGCGGGGGCCCGAAGCCGGGGGCCTGCGGCGGCTGGTGGCCCTGCGGCCCGGGCGCCGGGGCACCCCAGCCGCCGCCCCAGGAGTTCGGGCCGCCCCAGGGCCCCGTGGTGCCGCCGGGGGTCCGTGCGACGCCCATGCGGGCGCGCAGGAGGGTCACGACGGGCCCGATGAGGAGCGAGCAGACCTGGCTCAGCAGGGTCAGCTGCCCCTCGGTGTCCAGGTCGGTGAACCGCTCGTACAGCTCGAAGTGGATGATGCGCGCCATGCCCAGCGCGCCGGAGGCGAGGACGAACCCGCCCGCGATCAGGCCGAGCGGTCGCGCGGGGGCCGCCCCGGCGACCGCGCCGAGGGCCGCCACCAGGGACATCAGGATGATCGCCACGGTGATCCAGCCGGGCGGCGCCTCGGTGAACGGGATGTTCAGGGGCGCCCCGCCGATGAACCACTCGGGATAGAACCCGGACGGGAAGACGAACGGCTGCCGGATCTCCCAGGCGGCCAAGATCACCGCCTGAAGACCGAGGAGCAGGAAGACGGCCACTCCCGCGCCCCGCCCTGGACCCGCGGGGCGCTCTTCGCCCTGCGGCACGGGACGGCGGCCCGCCGCTCCCACCACGATCAGGGCGAGCCCGGCCACCAGCGCGGCGTACGTGGTGAGCAGCGCCCGGTCGCGGAGCTCTTCCGGGGCCGGGGCGTCGGCGACGGTCCAGACACCGGGCAGCCGCAGGACGAAGGTGACGACGCCGGTGACGATCAGGACCGAGGCGGCGGAGGCGGAGCGGAGTGCCGCCACAGCGGCGGCGGCATAGGCCAGCAGCAGGACGAGGCTGGTGGAGGTGGTGGTGGGCCGTACGAAGTCCCGGAGGTTCGCGGTGCCCGCCCAGTAGTCCCAGACCGGCCCCGGTCCGCCGACGGCCCGTATGTCCCGCACGATCCAGGCCACGGCCATCAGTGCCAGCACCGCGCACAGAACGGCGCCGGTGATTCTTGCTCCCCGTGTAAGTGTCACCCGCTGATACTCCATTGCCCCGAACGGATGAACAAGGCGTTCAGGGGGCGGGGCGGTTTCGGCGGGCGACCGGCCCGGCCGCCGCGCCCCCCCCCCCGGCCCGCCCCCGCCCCCCCCCCCGCCCCCCCCCAGGAGGTAGGGGGGCGGGGGGGAAACTGAACGGGCGCGCCAAGGAAGGAA
>NZ_JAFEUF010000484.1:0-271 GCF_016901035.1 Streptomyces durocortorensis | reverse complement strand
AAACGCCCTGCCCCCCCCTGTTTTTTAGTCGGGGGGCGGGGGGGGGGGGGGGGGGGGGGGGGGGCGGGGGGGCCCGCGCGCCCCCCGCCCGGGCCGCACCACGGCACCCGCACGGCCGTACGCTGTTCAGCTTGGGGCGTCCGTATATCGGAGCGGCGACGGCGAAGTTGCTTACTTGTTAACGAATCTGACGCCGGTTCACGGTGTTTCGCCCTCCTTCGGGGACGGCCCGGGCTCTTCCGCGGCCCCCGGCTCCCCCTCCGGCCCCGGC
>NZ_JAFEUF010000483.1 GCF_016901035.1 Streptomyces durocortorensis | reverse complement strand
CCGCATCGTGCCACGTCCCGGGCACGGGGCCGAATCAGCCAGTGGGCGGCCTGACCGGTTCTCCCGCCGTACGCCGCCCCCCCCCCCCGGGGGCCCCCCGGGGGGGGGGGCCCTTGCGTCGTTCCGTGTCCGTGCCCGGACGCCCGACTCAGTCCCCTCAGTCCCCCGTAGGCACCCGCAGCAGGTCGACCAGCCGGCAGGTCGTGCCGGGCGGCACCTCGCCCAGGCCATGGACCTCCTCCACGACGCTCTTGCCGGGCGCGAGGTCGACCACTCCGGTGACGCCGTCGGCGACCTTCGCGCCGTCCTTGCCGAGGAACTCGACCCCGATGTTGTAGCTCGCCGTCGTGGACGAGCCGTTCACGACCTTCACCTTCGCCGACTGCCAGCCGATCTGCGGATCGCGCGTGCACGCGGTGATCGTGACGTCCTCCTCCACATCCGGCTCGGTCACGGTGGCCTGCGGCGCCGGCTCCTCCTCGTACTCCTCGCCGTACGGCTCCTCGTACGGCTCCTCCTCGTACGGTTCGGAGTACGGCGCTTCCGACCGCGGCGGCAGCGCGATGGAGTCCTGGACCGACGACATCAGCGTGTGGACGAGCGCCACCACCCCTCCCGCCACGACGAGCGCACCTGCCACGGCGAGCGTCGCGATCAGCCCCGTACGCTGCTTGCGCGGCGGCGCGGCGGGAGCCGCCCAGGGCGAAGGCTGCGCCGCCGGAACGGCCCCTGCCGGAACCTGGTGCTCCGGCTGCGGCTGTTCGGGCGGAGGCGGCGGAAAGTTGTCGGACATGCGGTCCCCCCACGGGAAGTCGTGCAGATGAGGGGCTTACGGTACGTGGCCCCACCCGCACCACCGACGCCACCTGTACAGAAAGCGAATGGACCACCATGGGCGAGCTGATCCTCATCCGGCACGGCGAGACCGAGTGGTCCCGTTCCGGACAGCACACGAGCTGGACCGACCTTCCCCTCACCGACGTCGGGGAGCGCCAGGCCCGCGCGCTCGTCCCGCTGCTGGCCGACCGGCACATCGGGCTCACGCTCGTCAGCCCGCTGATCCGGGCCCGCCGCACCGCCGAACTGGCCGGGCTCCCCGCCCCCCGGGTCACCCCCGAGCTGCGGGAGTGGGACTACGGCGGGTACGAGGGCATCACCACCCGGGAGATCCGCCGCACCCGCCCCTTCTGGAACCTCTGGACCGACGGCGTCGACCCCGGCTCCCCGGAGCACCCGGGGGAGAGCCCCGCCGAGATCGGGCAACGGGCCGACCAGGTGCTCGCGGGCGTCCGGTCGGCCGCCGAGGAGGTCCGGGACGAGGAGGACATCGCCCTCGTCGCGCACTCGCACTTCCTGCGCGTCCTCACCGCCCGCTACCTCGGCCTGACCCCGGCTGAGGGCCGCCTCTTCCAGCTCGCCACCGGCGCGGTCTCCCGCCTCGGCACCGAACACGGCCGGCCGGTCGTCGCCGCGCTCAACGTCGCCCTGCCGGAGAGCCTCCAGCCGGAGTGACCCCGGCGACAGCCCCCCCGCGGCCTCGGCGGCCGGCGGGGCCGGGGG
>NZ_JAFEUF010000482.1 GCF_016901035.1 Streptomyces durocortorensis | reverse complement strand
GTGTGGGGGCGGGCGAGGCGGGGCGCCCGGGCCTCGCCGTCGCGTACGGCGAGCTGTGGTTCGCCGTCGATGAGGGCCCAGGTGGGCCAGGTGTCGTCGTCGGTGGAGGCGGGGTCGCGGTCGAGCAGGACGATCCGGCCGGGGTGTTCCGACTGCGCGGAGCGCAGCAGGCCCCAGGCCGCCGCTCCGGCGAGGTCGGTCACCCTCTGTCCGGGCAGGGCGGGGACGGCTCCGGGGGTGAGGACCACCAGACGGGTGTCGAGGTAGCGGTCGTCGGCGAGCCAGTTCTGGACGGTGCGGAGCACGTCGCGGGTGGTGCGGTGGACGGTGTCCGCCGACAGGTTCGTTGCGGGCAGGGGGTCGGGGAGGGTGAGGACGGCGACGGGTGGTGCGGTGGCGGTCTGCGGGGTCGGTCCGGCGGGGTCGAGGCGCAGCCATGGGGAGGTGTCGGGCGGGGTGGTGCCGGGGTCGGGGAGCCTGGTCCAGTCGACGGTGAACAGGGCGTCACGCAGGTGCTGTTCGCCGGTCTGCCGGAGGGTGTCGGGGGTGATCTCGCGCAGGACGAGGGTGTCGATGGTGACGACGGGGGCGCCGGTGGGGTCGGTGGCCCGTACGTTGAGGCCGTCGGGGGTGGTGGTGAGTACGACGCGGAGCACGGTCGCTTCGGTGGCGTGGAGTGCGACGCCGTTCCATGCGAAGGGGAGCCGGGTGCCGGTCGTGGTGTCGGTGTCGACGGTGACCGCGACGGCGTGCAGGGCCGCGTCCAGCAGTGCGGGGTGGATGCCGAATCCCGCGGCGTCGGCTGTTTCGGGGAGTTCCACCTCGGCGTAGAGGGTGTCGCCGTCGCGCCAGAGGGCCCGCAGGCCCTGGAACGCCGGGCCGTAGCCGTAGCCGGCATCCGCCAGTCCGTCGTAGAAGCCGGTCACGTCCACCGGTCGTGAGCCCGGGGGCGGCCAGGGCGTCGACTCCGCGGGGACGGTCGTGGGGGTCTCGCCCAGCAGGCCGGTCGCGTGGCACTCCCATGCGGCGTCGTCGGAGGTCCGGGAGAACACCTCGACGGGGCGGTTACCGGTTTCGTCGGGGGTGCCGACGGTGACCTGGAGGGCGACACCGGTCCGGGTGGGGAGTGCCAGCGGTTTCTGAAGGATCAGTTCGCGCAGGAATCCGGTGCCGACCTGGTCGCCGGCGCGGAGTGCCATCTCCGCGAAGGCGGTGCCGGGTACGAGTGTCTGTCCCCCTACCGTGTGGTCCTGGAGCCATGGGTGTGAGGACTGCGACAGTCGTCCCGTCAGTACGGCGCCGCCGGTCGGCAGGCCGACGGACGCGCCCAGCAGGTGGTGGTCCAGGCTTTCCTGTCCTACGGCCGACACGTCTCCGGATGCCACCGGGCGGGGCCAGTAGCGTTCGTGTTGGAAGGCGTATGCCGGGAGTTCCACACGGTGTCCGGCCGGTATGACCGACGCCCAGTCGACCTCGACGCCCGCGACCCAGGCCTCGGACAACGCGGTCAGGAAACGCTCCTGGCCACCCTCACCCCGACGCAGCGAACCCACCACCACCACATCCGC
>NZ_JAFEUF010000481.1 GCF_016901035.1 Streptomyces durocortorensis | reverse complement strand
CGGGTGAGGACGGGGGTAAGAAGCCGTCGGCCGCGACCCGCTTGGTGGCGTTGGCGCGGGAGCGGTACACGTTCGTCGTGTCGACCGACGCACGCCCCTACGCGGTCGCCATCGACGGCCCGAACCTCGCACTTCCCCTCCGAGGGAAGACCGGGGTGCGGCAGCGGCTGGCCCGTCTGTACGCCGACACGTTCGACGGGGACGTTGCCTCGCAGTCGGCCCTTGCGGACGCGATGACGGTCCTGGAAGGGATCGCGGAGGACAACGACCCCGTACCCGTGCACCTGCGGGTCGGCTCCACCCCTGAGGGGCGGATCGTGGTCGACCTCGGCACCGCCGACGGACGCGCGGTCGTGGTGTCCGCCGGCCGCTGGGAAGTGGTGGACCGGGCCCCGGTTCTCTTCCGCCGCTCCGGAGCCATGGCACCGATGCCCGTGCCCGTCCGCACCCCGGATGGCCTGGCTCGGTTCCACTCCATGCTGAACATGGACGAGAGCGCGTTCCGGCAGATGGCCGCGTGGATGGCGGCGGCCTGGCTGCCCGACATCCCCCACCCGATCCTGACGTGCAAGGGCGAGCAGGGTACGGGCAAGTCGATGACGGCTCAGATGGCCATCAACCTCATCGACCCGTCCCCGGCCGCCAGGCGCAGCCAGCCGCGCGACGAGAAAGCGTGGTCGAGGCAGGCGTTCACCTCGTGGGCGCTGTGCCTGGACAACATCAGCACGATCCCTCGGTGGCTGTCGGACACCCTGTGCAAAGCCGTCACCGGCGACGGTGTCGTGGACCGGGCCCTGTTCACCGATGACGACGTGGTCGTGCTCTCCTACCGCCGCGTGCTCGCCATGACCAC
The DNA here is from genome assembly GCF_016901035.1 of Streptomyces durocortorensis. GTDB lineage: Bacteria > Actinomycetota > Actinomycetes > Streptomycetales > Streptomycetaceae > Streptomyces > Streptomyces durocortorensis. Next base: position 760 of record NZ_JAFEUF010000481.1, on the reverse strand, counting down.
CATCGACGCCGGAGCGTTGGCCGGAGACCTGGCCGAACGGGTCCTGATGGTGGAACTGCAACTCATCGACGGCACCCGGCGCCGCTCGGAGGAGGAGTTGGACGCGGCGTTCGCGGAAGCCCGCCCCGCGGTTCTCGGTGGCCTGCTGGATCTGCTGGCCGGAGTGCTGGAAGTGCTGCCCTCGGTCCGGCTGGACTCCATGCCGCGCATGGCCGACTTCGCCCGCGTCCTGGCCGCCGTCGACCAGGTCACCGGCTGGCAGACCCTCCCCGACTACCTGGCCGCATCCTCGAACGTCGCCAGCGACGCGTTGGAAGGCGACCTGTTCGGCACCGCTCTCGCCGCTCTGGTGACACGGGCCGGAACGTGGACGGGCACCGCCGCCCAGCTCCTCGAACAGCTCCAACCCGCCAACGGAGTACGGCCCCCTGACTGGCCCAAGGACCCGACCCGGACCTCAGGGAGGGTCAAGCGGCTGGCCCCGCTCCTGCGCTCCATCGGGATCACCGTGGATGACACGCAGCGTAGTAAGGACCCCGACCGGCGACGCCTGCTGATCCTCACCCGGACCGCGCCGGAGGACACGTCAGCGTCCACACCCTCCGAGCCCGACCAAGGCTCTTTCTGGCCGGAGGAACCCCCGCCGGACCCGGACAACTTCCCGCCCGACCTGCACTGACACAACCGGAACCCTTCCGGGCCGGGCCGCCGCACAGCGGCCCGGACGTGTCACCCGCTGCGGACGCTGAAGCCGTCCAGC
>NZ_JAFEUF010000480.1 GCF_016901035.1 Streptomyces durocortorensis | reverse complement strand
CACCCTACGTCTTTTTTTTCACCCCATCTGCGTCTTTCGCCTATTTGTGCCTGTGTCGTGGTCTGGGTGATGTGTATATTTGACTGTGCCGGCGGCCGGGTCCGTTGCCGAGGCCGGTCCGGGGGCTTGTGGGGTGGGCTGTTCGGTCGGCTCCGGCGCCCGGTCGGCCGGCTGTTCGGCGCGGTCCGGCGCCGGGTCGGCCACGGGGGCGGCGCAGGCGGCGGCCGCGCGGTGGACGCAGGCCGGGGCGAGGAGGCAACCGCAGGTGATGTCCTCCGCCTTCGCCACCACGCCGGTCGGGGCGTGCAGGCGCAGCTCGGTCTCGTCGTCGACCTCGATCGTCGCGGTGTCCCCGTCGCGGCGTGTCGGGCGGGCGCCGAGCTTGGTGACCGCCGCGTCCAGCCGCTTGCGCAGCCGGGGCGAGAGGCCCTCCACGAGCGTGGCCGTGACCTCCGGTGCGACGGGTGGCAACCGGTCGTCGTTCATGCGGTCTTCTCCCCTATCCAGCGGGCCAGTTCGAGTGGGCTGAGGGCCGCCACGGGCATACCGGCCGCCACGAGCTGCCCGGCGACGCCCGTCGAGTAGCGGGGCCGGCCGGCGTCGTCGAGGCTCGCGCACCCGAGGACGTGGCAGCCGGTGTTCACCAGGGCCCGCACCTCGGCCAGCAGTCCGGCGAGCGGTGCCCCCTCCTCGAAGTCGCTGATGACGACGACAAGGGTGCGGGAGGGCACCTCGATCAGGCCGCGGGCATGCCGGAGCCCGGCGGCGATGTGCGTTCCGCCGCCCACGCTCACTTCCAGCAGGAGGGAGAGCGGATCGCGCACATGGCCGGTGAGGTCGACGACCTCCGTGGAGAACGCCAGGAAATGGGTGCTCAGGGTCGGCACCCCGGCGAGCACGGAGGCGGTCAGCGCGGACCAGATCGTGGAGGCCTCCATGGATCCGGAGACGTCGGTGACCAGGATCAGGCGCCAGTCGGCCGAACGGCGGGAACGACTGCGGAAGACAGGCTTCTCGGGGATCACCTGGACCGTGCCGTCGGCCGTCCGGCGGGAGGTGGCCAGATTGGCGTGCAGGGTGCGGGGCAGCTCGAGCCGTCCGCCGGGGCGGCGGGTGGGCCGGGCCGTCGTCGTGCCGGTCAGCGCGGGGCGCAGCAGGGTGGCGAGCTGCCGGGTCAGTTCGTCGACCAGGCGGCGCACCAGTGGGCGGAGCGCCGCCAGCCGTGCTTCGGGGAGGCCGCCGGCGTACTGCAGGATCGTCCGGAGCAGTTCCACGGAGGGGGTGGCGGCCGCCGGGTCGAGTTCGGCCAGGACGTCCTGCCGTCCTGTCCCGGCAGCGGCGGCCAGGACCTCCTCGCGGACGCCGGGGCCGAACAGCGCGGCCAGTTCCTCGGACAACTCGCGGACGCCGGGGAACGACGGCTCCCGGCCGCCGCCCGCTCCGGAGCCGCCGTGACCGAGGAGGCCGCCGCCGGAACCCTCGCCGCGCCCCGCGCCGAAGCGCACGTCCAGCGCGGTCGCCAGACGGGCGGCGCCGGACGGCAGCCGCTCGGCGCTCCGCCCGAGCACGAGCCGCCAGCGGTCGGCGGGCGCGAGGGTGCGGGTGGGGGCCGGGGC
>NZ_JAFEUF010000479.1 GCF_016901035.1 Streptomyces durocortorensis | reverse complement strand
GCTCTGCGTAGGCGGCGGGGGCGGGCGTCGCCGCGGGAGGTGCGTAGGCGGCAGGCGCGGCCGGGGGTGCCTCGCCCCGTACGGCGGCACGGGCCGCGTCCGGTCCGGCGGGAGCCACGGGGGCGTGGGCCTCGGGCCCGGGGACGTACCCCATCGGCGCCGCGGCAGCAGGCGGGGCGGCGAACGAGGCGGCAGCGGCGGCCGATGCCCCGCGCTCCAGCCGGTCGAGCCGGGCCTGCAGCGACCGCTCGTCGTCGTAGGCGGCGGGCAGCAGGACCCGGGCGCAGATCAGCTCCACCTGGAGGCGCGGTGAGGTGGCGCCGCGCATCTCGGTGAGCCCGTCGTTGACGAGGTCGGCGGCGCGGCTGAGTTCGGCGGCGCCGAAGACGGAGGCCTGGGCTTGCATGCGCTCGACGACATCGGCGGGCGCGTCGATGAGCCCCTTCTCCCCCGCATCCGGCACGGCGGCGAGGATCACCAGATCCCGCAGCCGCTCCAGGAGATCGGCCACGAACCGACGCGGGTCGTTGCCGCCCTCGATGACGCGGTCCACGACCTCGAAGGCGGCGGCCCCGTCGCCGGCGGCGAAGGCGTCGACGATCGAGTCGAGCAGCGAGCCGTCCGTGTACCCGAGGAGCGAGGTGGCCATGGCGTATGTCACACCGTCGTCGCCAGCACCGGCCAGCAGCTGGTCCATGACGGACATCGAGTCACGCACGGACCCGGCCCCGGCGCGCACGACGAGCGGGAGGACGCCGTCCTCGACGGGGCTGTTCTCCCGCCCGCACACGTCGGCGAGATAGCTGCGCAGGGTGCCCGGGGGCACCAGCCGGAACGGATAGTGGTGCGTACGCGACCGGATCGTCCCGATGACCTTCTCGGGCTCCGTGGTCGCGAAGATGAACTTGAGATGCTCCGGCGGCTCCTCGACCACCTTCAGCAGGGCGTTGAAGCCCGCCGGGGTGACCATGTGCGCCTCGTCGATGATGTAGATCTTGTAACGACTGGAGGCGGGCCCGAAGAACGCCTTCTCGCGCAGATCACGGGCGTCGTCCACACCACCGTGCGAAGCGGCGTCGATCTCGATGACGTCGATGGATCCCGGCCCGTTGCGCGCGAGGTCCTGGCAGGACTGGCACTCCCCGCACGGCGTGGGCGTGGGCCCCTGCTCGCAGTTCAGACAGCGGGCGAGGATGCGCGCACTGGTCGTCTTTCCACAGCCGCGCGGCCCGCTGAACAGGTACGCGTGATTGACCCGGTTGTTCCGCAGGGCCTGCTGGAGCGGGTCAGTGACATGCTCCTGACCGATGACCTCGGCGAACGACTCGGGGCGGTAGCGGCGGTACAGCGCAAGGGACGACACACCTACGAGGTTATCGGGGCCGACTGACAACCGGCCCCACACGGCTCACGCGAGGGCAACCGCACAGCTCGGACCCGCCGGAACACCGCCCGTGGATCAACGCGTCGTCAATGGCCCCCGGAACGCAAAGGGCCCCCCACGCACCCGCCAGAGCCAACCTACCCTTGCTGCCTTCCGGCCCTGGGGGAGTTCAGTCAGATAGCGCCACGTGAGGGGCTGACGCCCACCTTAGCGGATCCCCACCCCCTCCGGTCC
>NZ_JAFEUF010000478.1 GCF_016901035.1 Streptomyces durocortorensis | reverse complement strand
GGGCCAGAGGGGCAGGAACCCGCCGCGGCCGGCCCGCGCCCCGCGCGCGCGGCGCGGCGGGCCCCGCGGGCCGGGCCGGCCGGGGCCGCCGGCCCCGGGCGCGCGCCCCCCCCCCCCCCCCCCGGGCCCGGGCCTCGGCCCACAAAAAACGGGCCGGTCCGTGGGGGGGGGTACGGACCGGCCCGAGGGGGGGGTTCCACCATAACCCTTCGTAAGTGCCGGCGCGCGCCACGCCACTCCATCATTACTCTCCGCATATGCCAGACTTCGCTGCGGGCAGGCTCCACCCCACGTCGGCGCCGACTCCGGGGCGCGTTCCGGGCCCGTTATCGACCTCCGTATCGAGGGGTCGCCGGGCGCCGCCGCCTTGACGCCGCCGGCCGCAGAAGAGGACAGGAGCTGACTTCCAAGGGCACTAGCTTCGACGCATGACGACACGATCCCCTGAGCCCGCACCGGCGTCGGCACCCGTGACCTGGGCCGGGGCGAACGCCCGGCGGCTGGCCCGCCAGCGCCTCCACCCGGACGCCGCCGCCACGTCGCCCTTCGCCGCCCCCGGCGAGGCGGTGGCCGCGATGCTCGGGGCGCACGCCCAGGTCCTGTCGGCGGCCGAGCTGTCCGTGGGGCTGCGCGGGGACGGGCTGACCCGCATGGACGTCCGTACGGCCCTGTGGAGCGACCGGAGTCTGGTCAAGACGTTCGGGCCGCGCGGCACGGTCCACCTGCTGCCGACGGCGGACCTGCCGCTGTGGACCGGGGCCCTGTCCGCCGTGCCGACGGGCCCGAACCCCTTCCCCAAGGACGCCCGGATGACCCCGGACCAGGTGGAGGCGGTCGTCGCGGCGATCGGGGAGGCGCTGACCGGGGCGGAGCTGACGATCGACGAGCTGTCCGACGAGGTCGTCGCGCGGACCGGGCCGTGGGCCGGCGACCTGGTGATGCCCGGGTTCCAGGCGATGTGGCCGCGCTGGCGGCAGGTCCTGCACCTGGCGGGCCACCGGGGCGCCCTCGCCTACGCCCCGAACCGGGGCCGGAAGGCGACGTACACGAACCCCGGGTGCACCCCGCTGCCGGGCGCCGGGGCGCTGCCGGCCCTGATCGAGCGGTACCTGTACGCGTACGGGCCGGCCACCCCCGCGCACTTCGCCCGCTGGCTCGCGGCGCCGAAGCGCTGGGCGGCCGAGCAGTTCGCCGCGCTGGCCGGGGCGGGGGCGATCGAGGAGGTGACGTTCGCGGAGGAGGGCCCTGCGTGGGTGGTCGCGGGCGACACGGACTTCCCGGACGCGGAGGCACGGGGCGTGCGCCTGCTCCCGTACTTCGACGCGTTCGCCATCGCCTCGTGGCCCCGGGAGCGGCTGTTCCCGGGGGCGGCGTACGAACGGGCCCTCGGGGGCGGGCAGGCGGGGAACTTCCCGGTGCTGCTGGTGGACGGCGTGGTGGCGGGCGTCTGGCATCAGCGCCGCTCGGGCCGCCGGATCGCGGTGACCGTGGAACCGCTGAAGCCGCTGTCGGCGCCCCGGTCGCGGGCGCTGGAGGAGCAGGTGGAGCGGGTCGCCACGATCATGGAGGGGACGGCGGAGCTGACGGTGGGCCGGGTGACGGTGGGGCCGCATGCGTAGGC